>DIVK01000060.1:0-1213 GCA_002422455.1 Rhodoferax sp. UBA6134 | reverse complement strand
GATTCGCGCCCTGATCACCCATGCCGGCAATCCGGTGCTGTCCACACCGAACGGTCAACAACTCGAACGGGCACTGGCTTCGCTTGACTTCATGGTTTCGATCGACCTCTACCTCAACGAAACCACCCGCCATGCGCACATCATCCTGCCCCCGGCCGGCCCGCTGGAGCGCGCCCATTTCGACGCCGGTCTGCCACTGGCGGCAGTGCGCGCCGCGGCCCAATGGTCGCCGCCGCTGTTCGCGCCGCCGCCCGGCAGCTATCAGGACTGGCAAATTCTGGTGGAACTCGCGCTGCGCCTGCACCCTCGCCTCAGTGGGCGGCTGCTGCACCGCCTGGTCAGGCATCTCGGGCTGGCGCGCATCACCGACTGGCTGCTGCGCCTGGGTCCATATGGTGCGCAAGCGGCATTGCTGGACCAGGACGCGACCCTGTTACAAAAGCTGCGCTGCCTGCTGCTTCCCGTGCGCGATGGTCTCAACCTGCACCAGTTGCGCCGACACCCGCACGGCATCGACCTCGGGGCAATGCAGCCGGGGCGGCTGGTGCGGCATCTGCAACGACGCAAGGCCCGCGTCCAGCTCGCCCCGCCACTGTATCTGGCCGACTTGCCACGGGCCCGGACACAGCTGATGCGAAACGACGACGATGCGCCGCACGGCACGCTGCTGCTGATCGGTCGCCGCCACGTCCGCAGCAACAATTCCTGGATGCACTGGATACCGCGTCTCGTCAAGGGTCCGAATCGCTGCACCCTTTTGCTGCATCCGGACGACGCCACGCGCCTCGGCATCGCCGACGGCGAGCGGGTCACGGTCACGTCGCGGGTGGGCGCCGTCACCCTGCCGGTACACGTCACGACAGACATTCGGCCTGGCGTGGTCAGCATGCCGCACGGCTACGGTCAGCGGCGCGAAGGCCGCACCCGGGGACTGCCCCAGGACAGCGTCAGCGTCAACGACATCACCGACGAAAACTGCATCGATGCCCTGACCGGCGTGCCGGTTCTGAACGGCTTGTCCGTGTCAGTGGCGAAAGCCGTCGAAGTGCGCGGGCGCAGGCCTTGCGCTGCGGCCTGAATCGCCTGGCTACCTGCGCCCCGGCGGCAAGTCCGTGCAACTGCCGTGCGCCATTTCCGCCGCCATGCCGATGCTCTCGCCCAGCGTGGGATGCGGGTGGATGGTCTTGCCGATGTCGACCGCGTCGGCGCCCAT
>DIVK01000031.1 GCA_002422455.1 Rhodoferax sp. UBA6134 | reverse complement strand
GGTTAATACGAAAAAAAGTCGTCATTGCGAACGCAGTGAAGCAATCCATGACTTCCGAAGGCATGGATCGCCACGGCCTGCGGCCTCGCGATGACGCAAATAACACCGTCATTGCGAGGAACGTAGTGACGTGGCAATCCGTGTGCGGTATCGGGCCGGATTCGGGCGGCTCGCAATGACAGCCTATACCGGCGTGAAACGCGGTATCGAAACAGGCAATCTGGGGCACGTCGGGAAAGGCCTGTCCAAACGCCCGTATTCCTTCGATGTTGTGGGACTGATGCAAGGGCGCCAGCGCAGACAGGTGGCTCAACGCCTGTAGCGCCGCCTCATCGACGTGGATCGCGTGGCGGTACGATTCCCCGCCGTGTACCACCCGGTGAGCGACGGCCTGCAGGCCACTCCCGGCGGACGCCTGTCGAAAAACCCGTTGCAGCGCGCCCAGCGCAGCCTGAAAGGGGTCATCGCGGTCTGTGTCAATCGGCTCCTGAAACGCTTGCTCCGCGACCCGCCACGACATCGTCAGCGGGCGGCCGGCTTCCAGCCCCTCGATGACGCCCGTCAGGGTGGCCCGGCCCACCCGGGTGTCCTGAACCGGGTACAGGGCAAATTTAAGCGTTGAAGAGCCTGCGTTCACCGCAAGCATCGTCATGCCGGCCTCCCGTCAGGATCCGAAGGATTCAAGGCTGAACCACCCGGTTGTGATGGGCAATCAATTTGGCCAGTAAAGCCGAGGCCATGCGCGCCGCAACGCCGTCGGCCCGGCTGGTCAAGGCGATCGGCACACGCGCACCCAGCACGATGCCCGACGCGGTGGCGCCTGCCAGATACTCCAGTTGCTTGGCCAGCATATTGCCGGACTCCAGATCCGGCACCATCAGGATGTCGGCGTCGCCGGCCACTTCGGACTCGATGTGTTTCATGCGCGCCGCATGGAGCGAAATGGCATTGTCAAATGCGAGCGGACCATCGAGCAGGCCGCCGGAAATTTGCCCCCGCTGTGCCATCTTGCACAGGGCTGCCGCGTCCAGGGTGGATGGAATGCCGGGGTTGACGGTTTCCACGGCCGAGAGAATCGCCACTTTGGGCACGTCAATGCCCATGATCCGCGCAAACCAGATTGCGTTTTGCACAATGTCCGCCTTGTCGGCCAGGGTCGGATGGATATTCAAGGCCGCATCGCTCAGAAAAAGCGGTTTGTCGTAGGTGGGCACGTCAAACCGGAAGACATGCGACATTCTTCTTGCGGTTCGCAGTGACGGCGTGGACACGAGCGCATGAATGAGCTCGTCCGTGTGCAGGCTGCCCTTCATGAGCGCATCCACTTGTCTGGCCGCGGCCATTTCAGCCGCCCTGCTGGCGGCGGCGTGGCTATGCGCTACCGATTCGATGGCGATGCCCGTGATGTCGATGCCGGCTTCCTCGGCTATTTCGCGCAGTCTGGCCTCGGGGCCGATCAGCACGGGGTCGATCAAGCCCCGGCGAGCCGACTCGATTGCACCGCGCAGGGAATCGGCGTCACACGGATGAACGATGCCGCACCGGACGGCCGACAGGCCGTCACCCATGGCCAGCAGCGCCCTGAGCCGTGCCTGCGGATCAAACAACTGGATCTGCGGCAGGTTGAAGCGTGGGCGGCGGACTTTTTGCGTGGGCGCCAATACCCGGGCCAGACCGTGCAACACCCGCTCACCGCGCTGGTTCAGGACCTGGCAGTCCAGTTCGACATGCTTTTTTGCGTCGTCCTTGGCAGTGACCGTCGCCGTCACCGTCAGGGTGTCGCCCACGCGCACCGGTTTGCTGAAATGCAAAACCTGCTCCAGGTAGATGGTGCCGGGCCCGGGAAAGACGGTGCCCAGCAGGGCGGAGATCAACGCGCCGCCCCACATTCCGTGGGCGATCACACCATGAAACAGGGTGGCATCCGCATAGGCCGCATCGAGATGGGCCGGGTTCGTGTCGCCTGACACGGCGGCGAAGGCATGGATGTCATTGAGCGTGAGTGTGCGCACGGTCCGGGCACTCTGGCCGAGCCGGAGGTCATCGTAGACGACGTTGTCAATATAGTCCTGAAGGGCTGGGGAGTTCATGATTTCGGGTGGCTCAGTCGGCATAACGCACCATCACGTAACCGCCAGGGGCCTTGCCCAGAATGGTGGCCGGATCGATACGCGGCGGCGGCACCGGCGCGCCGGATCGTTCACTCAACCAGTGGTGCATGGCCTCCCACCAGGATCCGTCAAAATGGGGCGCCTTCGCGACCCATTCGTCGGGCTCGGTCCAGCCATGGCCTTGTTCCGCGCTGGCCATCTGATAGCTGCGATGGGGGTGGCCGGGCTCGGAGATGATGCCGGCATTGTGACCGCCTGCGGTCAGGATGAACGACACGGACGTATCCGTGAGCAGGTGAATCCTGTAGACCGAGTGCCAGGGGGAGATGTGGTCCCGCACGGTGGCGACCACCAGCATGGGGGCCTTGATGTCCATCAGGCCCAGTCCCGCATTGTCAAGCCGGTAGCGGCCCGTCGCCAGCGCATTGTTCAGGAACAGTGACGACAGGTACTCCGAGTGCATGCGCTCCGGCAGTCGTGTGACGTCGGCGTTCCAGCTCATCATGTCGTTGCCCACTTCGTCCTGTCCCAAAAGGTAGCGACGGGTATTGCGGGACCAGACCAGGTCTCTCGAATTCAGAAACTGGAATGAACCGGCCATCTGTCGCCCCGAAAAATAACCGGTACGGGCCATTTGCTCACGCAAGGTTCTGAGTTGATCGTCGTCAATAAAAACGCCCAGTTCGCCGGGTTCGCTGAAATCGGTCAGGGCCGCCAGCAGCGTAACCGAAACCAGCTCGGGAAACCGGTGCTGGTTGGTCACGCCTTCCTCGCGGCCCAGTGCCGCGGCCACGATGGACAGGAAGGTGCCGCCCAGGCAGTAACCCAGGGCATGAATCCCGGGTGCCTTGGCGAGTGACTTGACCGCCGCCATGGCCTCCATCACGCCCTGCTGGAGATAATCCTGCATGCCCAGGTTGCGGTCAGCCGCATCCGGGTTGCGCCAGGAAATCATGAAAACCGTGTAACCCTGACCCACCAGGTACTTCACCATCGAATTGGCGGGAGAGAGGTCCAGGATGTAGTACTTCATGATGCATGACGGAACGATCAGAAGCGGCTCAGGGTAAACCAGACCGGTCGTGGGCGCATACTGGATCAACTCGATCAGATGATTGCGGAAAACCACCTTGCCGGCCGTCACGGCCACGTCCTTGCCCACCTCGAAATCCAGCGGCTTGAGCGTGTCCGCGTTGTCCATGGTGCGCGCCTTGGCGTACTCCATCAAGTCCCTGGCGTAGCGTTGGTAGCCCTTGGTCCAGCTGTGGCCCAGGGATGCCAGCCCGGTCCTGAGTACCTCGGGATTGGTGA
>DIVK01000116.1 GCA_002422455.1 Rhodoferax sp. UBA6134 | reverse complement strand
TGACCACCACCGGCGCGGTGCAGTCCAGCGCCAAAGCCTACGCCATGGCCGGCTGCGGGCCGCAGGACATCGACGTGGCCGGCGTTTATGACTGCTTTACCGGCACGGTCATCATGATGCTGGAAGACCTGGGCTTTTGCCCCAAGGGGGAGGGCGGTCGGTTTGTGGACGATGGGCACATGACCTATGGTGGAGCGACTCCCTGCAACACCCATGGCGGCCTGCTGTCGTTCGCGCACTCGGGTATGCCGGGTGCGCTGTTTCATTTTTACGAGGTGGTCAACCAACTGCGCGCCAGTTGCGGCGAACGCCAGGTGGCGGGCGCTGAACTGGGGCTGGTCCACAGTCTGGGCGCCGGTTTTGCCACCAACGCTACCACCATCCTGGGAACGGAGGCCACACTGTGATCAATCCAAAAGACGCGCACATCAAGCCGATGCCGATGCCAGATGCCGATTCGGAAGTTTATTGGCGCGGCATTCAGGACGGTAAATTGTTGTTGCAACATTGCCGCGATTGCGGCCATGTGCAGTTCTACCAGACGTCCATTTGCCGCAATTGCAGCAGCGAACACCTGGAACACCGCGCCGCCAGCGGCCGCGCCAGGGTGCATTCGTTCAGCGTGGTGCATCGGGCGCCCGGCCCGGCCTTCAAGCAGGATACGCCTTATGCCGTGATTTTGGTCGAGCTCGAAGAGGGGCCGCGGATGATCAGCTCCTTCGTCGGCGCCGACCCTGCGGTGGTCACCTTCGACATGGCGGTCGAGTTGGTGTGCGAGCCGGTCGACGGCGGCATGGCACTGCCGCGATTCCGGGCCCGGTAAGCCCTCGCCGATTCGGCCTTGCGAAGTGGGACGGCGGTTCAGGACTGACCCGCCGCTGCCTCCCGCCGACGCAGCGGTTCCGAAATTTGACAAACAGTCAATTTGCGTTGTCCAGGCGCCTGGACATGAAGCAGCTCCCATTTTGAATAAACGCCTTGGGCATAAAGTAGACGACGGTGGCAGAACCGTATGGTCAGGAGGTGTGCCCCGGGATTGAGGTGTAAAAAAATCTCCTTGAAGTTCTAGGTCAAAGCCGTCTTTGTCATCAGTCGGCCACATTTTGTTTTGAGAATCTGACGTGGGTTACACCACGTACTTGGGATTCTCATGCTGAAAGAAAAAGCGGTGGCTTCATTGGGGCAGCAATCTTTGCTCATGCCCGCCTGGATCAAGGCCGCGCTGCTGGCCAACGATCGTTTGAAGCTGTATCTGACGATGCTTCAGTCTGCCGATCAGCATGCCGGTTCACCCGAAGCCCCCCTGGCGGACTGGGGGCCTGAACTGGCCAATGTCGGACTGCATGACGTGGGCTGGCTCCAGGACCTGATCAAGGCCGCCTATTTCGACAATCGAACGCTGATCATTCCCCAGTTGGGTCAGTTGCTGGAAGCGCTTGCGGCTGACCTGTCCATCATGGCGCGCCCCATCTGCGACGGGGAAAGGCAGGGCCAGCCGGACCTGCTTGCCCGACGCGACCAGTGGCTTCACAGATTTCACGGCATGGAGGATGACGAGGGCCTTAGCCGCGAGACGTTGAATGACCTGACCCAGGGCGATCGTAAAAAGGGAGACAGCTTCCACATTCTGGTGATGGACCTGCACAAGCAGCTCAACACCATGTCCAGTGAAATTGCCACTGAAAACCTCGACGGTGCACATGTCTGGCAAATCGAGACGGCCGATCGCCCCCTGATTCAGGCGTTCATGCGGGGCCTCAATCGCACGGCGCCGCTGAAGTTTTCGCACCCCGGTCTTGATACCGCCGTGACACGCAATGGCGCACGGCTTTTGATTCAGAACGACATTGGAACCAACGACGTCCATGTTCTGGTGATTGAAGTGGAAAAGCGAACCGTGAGCCTGGCGTATTCCGACCTGCATGCGGGACGTTTTGATTTCTTTCGCCAGATGCTCGAAGTCATCGGCTTCGAATGGACGGTGCTTGATCCCATGACCTCGGACGGCCTGAATGCGGGCAAGCCGTACCAGCTGGGCAAGGCCAGGTTCAAGGCGGCGGATGAAGCCATGCTCATGGCGGGCCTCGAAGCCGTTGCCTCACGCATCGTCTTTGTCATTGACTGGAACCGGGCCCGCAAGCGGCTGCAGAATTTTGTAGGCAAGCCGCAAGCCAAGCTTCTTCTGCGCCGTGTCGCGGACGAGGATTGGGGGCACATGGCCTGGTTGCTGGCGGGTGGCGACCGCCTTGTGTTCAATGCCATGCAGGCGGTGGACAGTGAGGCGTTTCGCGTGGGCGACCGCCTTGACGAGGTACTCGGCGAAGCGTCGGCCACCGAGTTCCTGCTGGAGCTCATGCGCATCTCCAGCCTCATGCTGCGTCAGCAGCAGCCCATGGCACTGGTGGCCGATGAGGCCAGAATGCTGCTGGCACGCGTGCTGCGCCAGCGCACTTTCGAATTTGACCTGCTGGCCGAACACGCCGCTTACGGCCATGCGCTGGCGCTGGCGTTGTGCGACGCGCTTGAGAACGACATTGCCGTGAATGCGGCGCAGGGCGAAAGTCTCGTGCTGCGTGCCAAAGCCTGGGAGCGAAAGGCAGACCACCTGCTCATGGACGCCCGGCAACGGGCAGAGCGGCAAGGTCGGTGGTTGCCCGTGGTGGAACTGCTCGAAAAGTCGGATGACGTGGCGGATGCCCTGGAAGAGGCGATTTTCATTCATGCCATGACACGACTCGAACCGCTGGCAGGCCTGCCAGCGCCGGTCCGGGAGGCGCTGCGCCGACTGGCGGACACGACGCTGGCGGCCATTCAGGACCAGGTCAAGGCCATCGAGATAGCGCGCCACGTCAATGACCGGGGCGATCCCGCCGACAGTGAATTGTTTTTGCAAACGCTTTGGCGCATGTTGCGTGCCGAGCGCCTGTGTGACGAATTGTCGCGCCAGGCCCGCATGACGATTGTCCGGATGCTCCATGCCATGCCTGCCGAACTGCTGCTGGCCAGTGATCTGGCCAAGACGATCGAACAGGCTTCGGACGGCCTTCTGGCTGTTGGGCATACACTGCGGCAGATGGTTCTCAACAAAACCGGGATATCCTCATGACATCCGAAAGCCATTGGCCAAAACACATCTTCCTGGTTGCCCCGGGCAGTGTTTCGCGCCATCACAAGCCGACGCGCGAGAACATGGGCTCCAAAGCCTTCAATCTGCTGCGCATGGCCAATATCGGCTTGCCTGTGCCTCCGGCATTGGTCATTGGAACGCATTACACCCCCTCTCCTGATGAATGCATGTTGCCGGTTTTTGCGGTGGGTCTTCCCGCGCTGCAAGAGGCGGCGGGGCTTGTTTGGGGTGACGTGCGCAAGCCCCTGATCGTGTCGGTGCGTTCCGGCGCACCCGTGTCCATGCCGGGCATGATGGAAACCCTGCTGAATGTGGGCTTGTGCGATGAGACTCTGCCCGGCTTGTTGCGGCAGACCGGCAATCCCCGGCTGGTCTGGGATGCTTACCGCCGGCTGGTCGCCAGTTACGGCGAAGTGGTGGCGGGTTTGCCCGGCGCCTTGTTTGAAAAAGAGATCGAACGGGCAACGCAAGGACGCGATGAGCGCCAACTTGATTTCAGTGAACTGCGCGACTTGACGCGTCTCTTCCTGTCCATCTACCAACAGAACGCGGGCAGTGCGTTTCCGCAGGATGTCAATGCGCAGTTGACCGGTGCCATTCGGGCGGTTTTTTCGTCCTGGCAGGCCGACAAGGCGCAAGCCTACCGCAGACTCAACCACATTGACGCCGGCATGGGCACCGCCGTGGCCATCCAGAGCATGGTGTTTGGCAACGCGGGCGGGCATTCGGGTGCGGGCGTCGGCTTCACCCGGGACCCGACCACCGGCGAGCGGCGGCTGTGGGTTGATTTTCTTGCCAATGCGCAAGGGGAGGACGTTGTCTCAGGTCGCAGGAATGCGCATGGGCATGAGGCGCTTGCCAGCGTGGCGCCGGTCGCGTGGCGAAAGCTTGAAGAGTCGGTCGCAGCGCTTGAGCGTGAGTTCACGGACATGCAGGATTTCGAGTTCACGGTGCAAGACGGTGCCCTGCACATGCTGCAAACACGCACCGGCAAGCGTACGCCTCTTGCTGCGGCGCGCATCGCCATCGACCTCATGGATGAGGGGCTGATTGATGCCGCAACCGCGCTTGGGCGCACCCAAGGGCTGCAGGAAGAAGACATCGGCACGGTGCGGCTGGCAGCGCTTGACAGCAGTCAGCCCGGGAGCCAGCCCGTGGCCCGGGCGACGCCTGCATGCCCGGGTGTGGTGTCGGGCGAAATTGCACTGGACGGCGAACGTGCCGCGTCCCGGGCGGGTGAAGGCATCACCCCGGTTCTCGTCCGGCAAGACGCCGAGACCAGCGATATCGTGGCGCTGGAGTCGGCCGCCGGGCTGCTGACCCAGCGCGGCGCCCGGACCTCACACGCGGCCGTGGTCGCACGGCAACTCGGCAAGGTCTGCCTCGTCGGCTGCGAGGAACTACAGATTGATCTGGCGGCACGCACGGTCCGCCTGGGCGAGCGGGTCCTGCATGAGGGGGATGTCATTACCCTGGACGGAAACGACGGCGCCATCTACGTCGGCGCCGTCGCCGCCGTCATGGTGCCCGATGAGGCCTTGCGTGAGCGTTTGCGCGCCCTGCAGGCTTCCGCGCCTGCGGTCCGTCGCGGAAAGCACGGAACATGAGCGCCGTGGTCGCCACAACCCATGCCCATGCCCCTGCCGCCTGCCTGACCCTGCCCATCGTTTGCAAGAATCACCATCCATGAATAAGCCCTGTCCCAATTCCCCTTTGCCCGAACCGCAGCGCCATGCCGCTCGGCTCATCGACGAAATGGTTCATGCGCAACTGGCCGAGACCAGCATGGGCCTGTCTCCCATTTCTCTCGCGTTGGCCTATGCGGACTGGGCGATGCACCTGGCCGCATCGCCCGGCCGTCAAATGCTGTTGGCGCAGCAGGCCTTGGCGCTGTCTTACGAGGTAATGACCAGATCCTGGCAACAACAACTTGCCCTTGAGGCAAGCGATGAGCCGGTAGCGGAAACGGACCCCCGTTTCAGTGAGGCTGGCTGGAACCAATGGCCCTTCAATTTTTTCAAGGACAGCTTCAAGGCAAGTGATGCCTGGTGGCGCGAGTCCACGCGGATGGACGGCATGTCCCGTCACCACCATCACCTCGTGAGTTTCTTTGCGCGCCAGGGACTGGATGCGCTGTCCCCCTCCAACTGGGCCATCACCAATCCCGAGGTACTCAGGACCGGGCAGGCATCCCTGGGCCACAGTTGGATCAAGGGCTACCAACGCTACGCCAGGGACTTGATGGAGTACGCCAAGGCGCGCACCATGGACAACGCGGACACGCTCAAGCCGCTGGATTTCGAGGTGGGCAAGGACGTGGCCGTGACGGCCGGCAAGGTGGTTTTCCGCAATCATCTGATCGAGTTGATCCAGTATGCGCCCACGACCGGTCTGGTTTACCCTGAGCCGCTTCTGATCGTTCCGTCATGCATCATGAAGTACTACATCCTGGACCTCTCTCCCGCCAATTCGATGG
>DIVK01000004.1 GCA_002422455.1 Rhodoferax sp. UBA6134 | reverse complement strand
GAGGCCTGGCACTCACACGACTCCATCCGGGTGCGGGCTCCGATGGCGGCGCATCCGCGGCTTGAGGCAAAAAATGCTGCACCACGTCCAGCAAATGCCTGGCCCGGTAAACCTGGGCATCGGGCACCAGGGCGGCCTCTTCCGCGCTGTCGGGCGGCAGCACCAGCTGGGTCACCACCCGGCCCGCGTGCAGGGCCAGGCTCATGGCCAACGCGCCGCGCACCGGCCGCAATTCACCGGACAGCGACAACTCCCCGGCAAATTCATGGCCCGCCAGCCGGGCCGCGTCAATCTGGCCGCTGGCGGCCAGAATGCCCAGCGCGATCGGCAAGTCGAAGCGACCGGAATCCTTGGGCAGGTCAGCCGGCGCCAGGTTGACGGTGATGCGCTTGTTGTGCGGAAATTCCAGCCCCGAATTCTGGATGGCCGAGCGCACCCGCTCCCGTGCCTCCTTGACCTCCACGTCGGCCAAACCCACCAGTGTGAAACTGGGCAAACCATTGGCCAGATGCACCTCCACCGTCACCGCCGCCGCCTCCAGGCCCAGCAGGGCACGGCTTTGCACCAAAGACAGACTCATGGCGATTTCTTTCCAAAAGTAATGCACCATCACGGTGCAAATTGCAGGATATTTCCATCATCCCACCCCGGGAAGAACCCAGCGACAGGCTCAGGACAAATGGCAATTTGTTAAAAAATACTGTACGTAAACACATACATGTTAGCGCAATTAACCGCATCGGAGTAACGGCGCACGGCAACTTCGGGCACAACAACTGGCATGGTCTATGCATATGTTTGCCGTCCCTTAACCACGTCTGGAGAACTTCATGAAATTAAAATCAACACCCGCTCTTGCCCTGACCGCTTTGCTTGCCGGTACCGCGGCCATGGCGCAAACCAAAGCACCCGAACCGGACTACACCTTGTCCTACAACGTGGGCGTGACCAGCGATTACCGCTTCCGCGGCATCTCGCAAGCATCGTTCAACCCGGCGCTGCAGGCCGGTGCCGACTTCGCGCACAAAAACGGCTTCTACCTGGGCATCTGGGGCTCAAACATCAACTGGATCAAGGATTACATCGGCGCCACGGACGGCTCGCTTGAAGTTGACCTGTACGGCGGCTACAAGGGTGCGATTACCAAGGATATTGCCTTCGATGTCGGCATCATCCGCTACCAGTACCCCGGCAACACCGCCGCAGACGTTCCAGGCTTCGCAGATGCCAACACCACAGAAATCTACGGCGCCCTGACCTACAGCGTGGTGACCGCCAAATACAGCCGCAGCACGGGCAACTTCATCGCCAACAGCAACAGTTCCGGCAGCCAGTATTTTGAAGTGGCGGCCAGCTTTGACCTGGGCAACGGCTTCACGCTGACACCCCACGCAGGGCACCAGACCATTCCGAACCAGGCCATCAGCGGTGATTACACCGACTACGCCCTGACGCTGGGCAAGGACTTTGGCAACGGCTTGACGGCCTCCATCGCCGCCATCGGCACCAATGCGGATGATGCTTTTTACAAGGTCGGCACGTACGACAACCTGGGTAAATCCGCCGTGGTGCTTGGTTTGAAATACAGCTTTTGATCGCGCCTGAATTCGAAAATTTGCGGGACAGTCAGGGCCATAAAGCTGCAGGTGCTGTCCCCAACCACTATGGAGAACCCATGAAACTTGTAACCGCCATCATCAAACCCTTCAAGCTCGACGAGGTGCGCGAAGCGCTCTCGGCCATCGGCGTGCAGGGCATCACCGTGACCGAAGTCAAGGGTTTCGGTCGTCAAAAAGGCCACACCGAGTTGTACCGCGGGGCCGAGTACGTGGTGGACTTTCTGCCCAAGGTCAAGATCGAGGCCGCCATTGACGATGCACTGGTGGACCGCGTCATCGAGGCGGTAGAGGGTGCCGCCCGCACCGGCAAGATCGGCGACGGCAAGATCTTTGTCTACAACCTTGAGCAGGTCATGCGCATCCGTACCGGCGAGACCGGCAAGGAAGCTCTGTAAAAAACTTTGCGGGAACGACCGCAGCTACGCACAGCGAGCCAGCCCGGCCCCCAACCATTCAGGCACAACCGACATGAGAACACTGACATGAAAAAACTACTTGCCTCCCTCACTATAAGTTTGAGTCTTCTGGCCGCTGGCACAGCCGTGCTGGCACAAGCGCCGCAAGCGGCCCCCGCCGCCTCGGCCCCGGCTGAAGCCAAACCTGTGGAAGCGATTGCGGCGACGCCTTCGGAAACTGCTGCTGCGGCCGCTGCCGCCCCGGCGCCAAATACNNCGGCGCCGGCACCTGTTCCCAACAAGGGTGATACCGCCTGGATGATGGTCGCCACCCTGCTGGTGATCCTGATGACCGTACCGGGCCTGGCCCTGTTCTACGGCGGCCTGGTGCGCTCCAAAAACATGCTGTCGGTGCTGATGCAGGTGATGGTGACCTTCTCGCTGGTCGTGGTGCTGTGGTTCCTGTACGGCTACAGTCTGGCGTTCACCGAGGGCAACGCTTTCGTTGGCAGCTTTGACCGGCTGTTCATGAAGGGCATCTGGGACAACGCGGCCGGCACCTTTGTCAACGCCGCCACCTTCAGCAAGGGGGTGGTCATTCCCGAGATCGTGTTTGCCGCCTTCCAGGCCACGTTCGCCGGTATCACCTGCGCACTGATCGTGGGTGCCTTTGCCGAGCGCATGAAGTTCTCCGCCGTGCTGCTGTTTTCGGCCTTGTGGTTCACCTTCAGCTATGCCCCGATCGCCCACATGGTGTGGTTCTGGATGGGCCCCGACGCCTACGGCGCCAAAGACGTGGTGGATGCCATGAACGCGAAGGCCGGCTATATCTGGCAATCGGGTGCGCTGGACTTTGCGGGCGGCACCGTGGTCCACATCAACGCTGCGGTCGCGGGTCTGGTGGGCGCCTACATGGTGGGCAAACGCACCGGCTACGGCAAGGAGTCCATGGCCCCACACAGCCTGACCCTGACCATGGTTGGCGCCTCCCTGCTGTGGGTCGGCTGG
>DIVK01000072.1:20532-21470 GCA_002422455.1 Rhodoferax sp. UBA6134 | reverse complement strand
GGATCGCGGTAATCGGTGCCGTGGCGTGCCTGGTCAACGTCAAGAGCGCCGTGTCCAGCGTCTGCCCCGTTCGGGGCGAATTGTTCCGCGGATTTAACAGGCCAGCAGCTCTACCAGCCTTGTCAATGCATGCCGCACGGTGGCGGCGCGCACGGCGGCGCGGTCGCCGTCAAAGTGACACTTTTCGGTGATGAGCTGGCCCGGCACGGCAAAGCCGAACCAGACCGTGCCCACCGGTTTGGACGGACTGCCGCCAGTGGGGCCGGCCACGCCGGTGACGGCCACCGCCACTTGCGCATGCGAGTGGGCCAGCGCGCCCTGCGCCATGGCGCGCGCCACGCCTTCGCACACGGCGCCGGCGCGCTGGAGCAGCCGCGCATCGACGTCGAGCAGCTCGGCCTTGGCGTCGTTGGAGTAGGTGACGAAGCCGCGCTCAAACCAGTTGCTGGAGCCGGCCAGGTCAATGCAGGCGGCTGAAATCAGGCCACCGGTGCAGCTCTCGGCGGTGACCAGTTTGAGCCCCTTTTGCAGGAGTGAATCGGCCAGCAGACCGCACAGATGGCGGGTGGAGGGTTCGGGTTTTGAGTGTGCTTGCGTCATTGAAAAAATCTCCATCCAGCGATGACCAGCAAGGCGCACGCCGCCGCGACCACGTCGTCGAACATGATGCCAAAACCCGCCTTGCGCCAGGCGGCGGGATCGGCGGCCAGGTCGACATCGTGAAACAGCTGGTCGGCCCAGCGCACGGGGTCCGGCTTGGCCGCATCAAAGAAGCGAAACAGGGCGAAGGCCGCCAGTTGCCCCCCTAGCCCGACTGGCGTCACCAGCCACAGCACCAGCCAGAACGCCGCAATTTCGTCCCAGACCACGCAACTGGGGTCGGGCACGCGCATGTTTTTGGCGGTGACGCTGCTGGCCCACCAGCCCAGGGGCAGGGA
>DIVK01000072.1:17754-20419 GCA_002422455.1 Rhodoferax sp. UBA6134 | reverse complement strand
CGATTATCGCGGAGGGGCTGCGGCCGCGCCGGCATGGCCACTACCGGAAGTGGTCGAACGAGGTGTAGCTGTCGGGCACGGCCTGACCCTGGCCGTCCACCAGACGCAAGCCAGGCGCCTGGTCAATGCGGCCGATGCGGGTGACCGGGGTCTGGCTGGTGCGGGCGGCGGTGGCGACGGCGCTGCGGGCGGCGGGTGGGGCGGTGAACAGCAACTCGTAGTCATCGCCGCCGGCCAGTGCCCAGCTGCGCCATTGGGCGGGCAGGATCGCGGTGTCGGCCGGGCCGCAAGCCTCCGGATAGCCGGTGCGGGCAGCGACCAAATCAGCCGCAATATCGGCATCCACCGTGGCGCCGACGCCGGACTGTTGCAGCACGTGGCCCAGGTCGCCCAGCAGGCCGTCGCTGACATCAATCGCCGCCGTGGCAATGCCGCGCAGGGCCAGGCCCAGTGCCACGCGCGGGGTCGGTTGTTCCAGGCGCAAGCGGGCTGCGTCGAAGATCGGCGCCGGTACCGACAGCGTGCCCCGGAACACCTCCAGCGCCAGCCGGGCGTCGCCCAGCGTGCCGCTCACATACAGGTCATCGCCGGCCCGGGCGCCCGAGCGCAGCAGCGCCTGCGAGCGCCCGGCCAGCACCGGCACCTCGCCAAAGACCGTGATGCAGATGTTGAGCGGACCCTGGGTGGTGTCGCCGCCCACCAGCTCGCAGTCGTGCGCGCCGGCCAGCGCGAACAGGCCTTGCGAAAACGGTGCCAGCCAGGCGTCGTCGGCGCGCGGCAGGGCCAGCGCCAGGGTGAAGGCCAGCGGCCGGGCGCCACAGGCGGCCAGATCGCTCAGGTTCACCGCCAGCGCCTTGTGGCCGAGCCGGAACGGGTCGGTCGTGGACAGGAAGTGACGGCCCTCCACCAGCATGTCGCACGAGATCGCCAGTTGCGTGCCGGGGGCCGGCTGCAGCAGGGCGCAGTCGTCACCCACGCCCAGCACGGCGCGCCCGGCGGGATGCTTGAAGTAACGCTCGATCAGGTCGAACTCACCCATGGCGGTCGCCCCCGTCAGTGGTGTTCCGGGGTGGCCAGAGGAAGCTCAGCGGCGCGCTGCGCGCCCGTGCCCGGATGGCCTGGCGAATGCGGGAGCGCTCACCGCCACTGACGTTGTGGGCGCGCAAGGCGAGCCGAAAGGCAAGGTAATAGCTCACCCCGACATTGAGCACGCCGGTGAGCAGCAAGGCGGCCAGGCACCACCAGAAAATCGGCCGGGTGAGCGCTTCCAGGCCCAGGGTCGCGCACGCCGCCGCCAACTGGCCGGTGGACAGCGTCACGTGCCGTACCTCCAGTCCGAGGCCGAAAAACGCGGCAAAGGCCGGGATCAGGCCCAGCATCAGTCCGAGTGAGATATTCGCAGCCAGGCCCGAAATGTTGTCGCGCATGAAGCGCGCCCAGCGTCCGGCACGGGTCGGGCCGAGAAAGGTGGTGATGCGCGGGTTGTAGCGCAGGGCCGAGTCCAGCCGGTGCAGCACAAACCAGTTTTCGGTCCAGCCCGCAATGATGCTGGAGGCAAACAACAGCACGCCGGTGAATGCGGCAAAGAGGATGCTGGGGCCCAACAGGGTGAGTGCGTGCAAGACGTGTTCAGCCTCGGCGGTATCGATCATGGGGTGGCCAAAAACCAGGCGCAGCGCAGCGCTGAGCAGCAGCACGCAGGGCGCGACCAGCGCCAGATTGCCGACCACGGCCGCTACTTGCGAGCGCACCAGGTGTGTGACTTCATCGACAAAGGCATCGACCGCGCCCGGCGCACCGAGTTCCTTGAGTTTGGCGGCCATGGCCGGTGCCGTCATGGCCGGCTGTTTGGTGGCCACGGTCCAGTGCAGCAGTTGGATCAGCACGAAGCTCAGGGCGTAGTTCATGCCGGCATAAAAGCCGCTCCAGAAGGCGGACAGGCCGAGCGACAGCACCACGAACTTCATCAGTGTGGTGATCGACATCACGGCGCCGCCACCGGCGGCCTGGCGCAGCATGTTGCGGTATTCGGCCGGGGTGCGGGTGATGTAGTGTTCACCGGTCTCGGAACTGCGTTCGGCCACCTTGGCCGCCAGCATGGAGGAGTTGGCGGCAATCAGTGCGCGCACGCTGCGCCGCTCCNNAGGCAGTCCAGCAGGGCCCGGATGCGCAGCACCCGGGCGCGCAACTGGCGCAGCTGGAAGACCAGATTGACCGAGATGCCATGGGCGTCCAGATGAGTGTAGACCGAGGCCGCCGCACTGCGGCAGGCCTCCAGCCGTTCGCGCAACTGTTGCAGTGCGGCTTGGCGCGCCTTGCTGTCGCATGCGGGTGATGCCAGATAGGCGCCGCGCAGCGCGTCGAGGTCGCGATCCAGGGCATGAAACGGCCCGGCCTCCCGGGCTGGTGCGCTCATGCGCAGGCGCAATTCGGGCGAGAAGCCGGTGGCGCGAACCTGGCTGGTGCAAAAGGTGAGGGCTTCCAGCACCGTGTTCTGCCACGGCGAGGGTGTTGGCTGCGAATGGCTGGCCTGCGCCGGCCCTGGTGCCTTCAGCAACCCGGTAATCCGCTCCAGCGTGGCTTCGTCGAGCGCGGCCAGCCACTGGGCATCGAAACCGTGACACAGCACCAGCGAAAACAGTGCCGAGGCGTCCGCTGTTTCCGG
>DIVK01000072.1:17077-17721 GCA_002422455.1 Rhodoferax sp. UBA6134 | reverse complement strand
TGCAGTTCGGGGCGGGCCTGCACGGCATCGAGCAACAGCTGAACCCGGGCCACCGAGGCCGGCACCGAGCGGCAGTCGCCGCGCAGCCATTCGAACAGTGCAATCAGCCACAGATGGCGCTGCACCATTTCAGCCTGGGGGTCCAGGGCGGCCAGCAGCTCTGACAGATCGGGCTGCGGTTTCATGTGGGGGGTCGTCAATGCAGGGTGCGGGTGCCGCCGCTGGGGCTCAGGGCGTCGAGCACAAACATCGGCACGTCGGTGTCAAATTTCTCGCCATCTTCGGCCACGAAGAAGAAGCTGCCGTGCATGGTGCCGGTCGGTGTGTGCAGGCGCGTGCCGCTGGTGTATTCAAAGGTCTGGCCGGGTTTGAGCAGCGGCTGCTGCCCCACCACCCCCAGCCCCTTGACCCGTTCGGTGTGACCATTGGCGTCATTCACGTTCCAGCTGCGCGCGATCAGCTGCGCCGGCACCGTGCCGACATTGGTGATGGTGATGGTGTAGGAGAACACATACCGCCCCTGTTCCGGTGCCGATTGCTCGGCCAGGTACTCGGGCGCCACTTCGACTCGAAATTGGTACTTGGACATGCCGCAATGCTATCCTGAAACCCCGCAAGGTACGCCCTGTTCGCAACTGCTTAAA
>DIVK01000072.1:1225-16902 GCA_002422455.1 Rhodoferax sp. UBA6134 | reverse complement strand
CAGGCCATCAAGGCCAAGGGCTGCAAGGCCGGGCTGGCGTTCAACCCGGCCGAACCGCTGGACGTGCTGGACTGGGTGATTGAAGACATCGACCTGGTGCTGATCATGAGTGTCAACCCCGGCTTTGGCGGCCAGAGCTTCATCGACTCGGCGCTGCGCAAGATCGAGGCCGTGCGCCGCCGCATTGAGGCCAGCGGCAAGGACATCCGGCTGGAGGTGGACGGCGGCATCAAGATCGACAACATCCGCCGTGTGGCCGATGCCGGGGCCGACACCTTCGTGGCGGGCAGTGCCATTTTCGGCAAGCCCGACTATAAGGTGGTGCTGGACGCGATGCGTGCGGCGCTGGGCGCGTGAGTTCAATCGGTGACTTGCCGGGCTTTGCCGCGCGCGGGGACATTTTTGAGTGAAAGGAAAGCCGTTTAAAATACATTTATTCAAATGTATGTGGTCGTTATGGAGATGATGCGAAAACTCGGGGAAGGAACTACCATGCAGCCTCGTTGCGCCTGTCATGCGGCGTTCGCGGCAGGCCATATCCCGGGGCCTGCCCGCCCGAAAGAGGGAGCGCCATGAGATTGTCTTTACGCTTTGTTTTGCCTCTGCTGCTGGTGCTGGCGGGTATCGCCTACGTCGTTGCACCGCTGGTTGATCAAATGACGCTCCGCTGGTTTGTGCGCGATATCGAGATCCGCTCTTCGCTGATCGTCAACACCCTCCAGGAGCCCCTGCAGGAGCAACTTGCTGCCGGCAGGCGGGCCAAGATCGGGGAGTTTTTCAACCGCATCTCTCAGGACGAGCGGCTCTACGCCGTCGGCTACTGTGTCGCGCCGACGGGCACGATATTGGCCAGCCGCTCGTTGCCGGCCGAGATCCGGTGCACCGATCTCGATCGCTGGCAAGGGCCTGGCGATCATTTGCTGCCCAGCGCCCAGGGGCCCCTGCACGTGGCCGTGATGCCGATGGCGAGCGAGGCGGCGCCGGCCGCCCGGCTGGTGCTCGTGCATGACATGAGCTTCATCACGCGCCGTAGCGAGGAAACCAAGCGCTACCTGTTTTATGCCTTCTTGGGGCTGGCGGCCGTGGTCTCGCTGGTCACGGTAATCATTGCCCAGCTTTCGTGGCGTGGCTGGATGGCCGGCATGCGCTCTTTGCTGCGCGGCGAGGGGCTGGTGCGGCAGCCCGAGTTTGACGCACAACCTGGCCTGCCTGGGTTCAAGCCGATCGCCCGCGACCTGCAGCGGCTGGTGCGTGAACTCGAAGCGGAAACGCGCACGCGGGACGAGAGCCAGGTCACCTGGACGCCGGAGGCCCTGCGCACCATCCTTCATGGCGAACTGAGTGATGAGGACGTGATCGTCGTCTCCAATCGCGAACCCTACATTCACCAGCGCCGGGGCGAACGCATTGAGGTGCAGCGGCCAGCCAGCGGGCTGGTCACGGCCCTGGAGCCCATCATGCGGGCCTGCTCCGGCACCTGGATCGCCCACGGCAGCGGTTCGGCCGACCGCGAAGTGGTCGACAAAAAGGACTGCGTCGCCGTACCGCCGGAAAAGCCCGCCTACCGGCTTCGCCGCGTCTGGCTGACGGCTGAGGAGGAGGCGGGTTACTACTACGGTTTCGCCAACGAGGGGCTCTGGCCCCTGTGCCATATTGCCCACGTGCGGCCCACTTTCCGTTCGAGTGATTGGGCCCAGTATGTTGCCGTCAACCGCAAGTTTGCCAAGGCGGTGGTGAGTGAGGCCAAAACGAAGAACCCCATTGTTCTGGTGCAGGACTACCATTTGGCGCTGCTGCCGAAGATGATTCGTGAAGAGCTGCCGGATGCCACGATCATCACCTTTTGGCACATCCCGTGGCCCAACCCGGAGTCGTTCGCCATCTGTCCCTGGCGCGAGGAGATACTGGCGGGGATGCTGGGCAGCAGCATCATGGGTTTTCACACCCAGTCCCATTGCAACAATTTTGTCGATACCGTGGATCGATTTCTGGAAGCGCGGGCGGACCGGGAGTCCTTCAACGTTTCCTTCGGCGGAAAACTCACGGCGGTGCGGCGTTATCCGATTTCCATCGCCTGGCCGCCGGAGGCGGAGATGCTGCAAAAATCCGTAATCGATTGCCGCAGCAGCATCCGCCAGTTGAACGATCTCCCGCAAGACCACAAGCTCGGCGTTGGCGTCGACCGGCTGGATTACACCAAGGGCATCATGGAGCGCTTGCGTGCCATTGAGCGCCTGCTGGAGTTGAACCCGGACTGGGTTGGCCGCTTCACTTTTGTCCAGATTGCTGCGCCGACGCGCTCCGGCATTGACGAGTACCTGCATCACGAGGCACAGGTTCGCGCCATGGCCGCGCGCATCAATGGCCGCTTCGAGCGTCAGGGGCCGCTCCCCATCATTCTCAAGATCGAGCATCATGAGCCGCGGGAAGTCTACGAATACTTTCGCGCCGCCGATCTCTGTTTCGTGAGCAGTTTGCATGACGGCATGAACCTGGTGGCCAAGGAGTTTGTCGCGGCCCGCGATGACGAACGCGGTGTGCTTATCCTGTCTGAGTTCACGGGCGCCGCCCGGGAGTTGCCGGAGGCTTTGATCGTCAATCCTTACGATGCCGATCAGTGCGCCGCCGCCCTGCATCTGGCGCTGACCATGCCGGCGGCCGAGCAGCGCGACCGCATGCGTCTGATGCGCGGGCTGGTAGCGGAGTTCAATGTCTTTCGCTGGGCTGGGCGCATGCTGCTGGATGCCGCCGCCATGCGCCGGCGCAGCGGATTGGCCAACAAACCCAAGGCGTTGACTTGATGAAAAAATTGCGACCAGACCTTCCCGCTCCCAGTCTGGACTGGGCTTATTTCCTCGATGTTGACGGAACCCTGATCAATATCGCTGATACGCCGCAGGCCGTCCTGGTCGATCGGACGCTGCTTGACCTGATCGCGAATCTGCACCGGGCCAGCGGCGGTGCCGTGGCTTTGATCAGCGGGCGCATGATCTCTGATCTGCAGGACCGCATCGGGATGCCCCAGTTGCCGTTGGCCGGACTGCATGGGCTGGAGCGGCGCGACAGCGCCGGCCGCTTGTGGATTCATGCTACAGCGCCGGCCGCCAAGAGCGCAATCAAGGAGGCGTTGGCACCCGTGCTGGCGCGTCATTCGGGCCTGCTGCTGGAAGACAAGGGGCTGACACTGGCGCTGCATTACCGGCAAGCTCCCAGACTGGCCGGTTACGTGCATCAGCTCATGGGCCGCTTCGCTGATGCGCCGGGGCAAGGCCTGGAGCTGCAGCGCGGCAAGCGTGTGGTGGAAATCAAGCCGGCCGGCATCGACAAAGGTACAGCGGTGGCTGAATACCTGGGGGAGCCACCCTTCATCGGACGGCGCCCCGTTTTCATCGGCGATGATCTTAACGATGAGCATGGCTTCGCCGAGGTGAACAAGCTGAACGGGATTTCGATCAAGGTGGGCGCGGGTGCCAGCTGCGCGCGCTTTCGGCTGTCTGGCGTTGCGGCAGTCCGTGAGTGGTTGGGTGGGGCCCTGAAAGGCGTGACATGAATACGCTTGATCTGGCCCTGATCGGTAATTGCAGCGTTGGTGCGCTGGTCGATGCGCGGGCCAGCATCACCTGGGGCTGCTTCCCCCGTTTCGATGGCGACCCGGTGTTTTGCGCTTTGCTCAAGGAATCCGATGACTACGGATTTTTCGCTGTCGATCTGGTGGATTGCGAGCGCACCGAGCAGCATTATCTTGAGAATACGGCAATTTTGGTGACGCGCCTCTACGACCGCCATGGCGGGTCCGTCGAAGTCACGGATTTCGCGCCGCGCTTTGGTCAGCATGGGCGCACTTTTCGTCCCATGATGCTGGTGCGCCGCATTCGCCGGCTGGGTGGCAGCCCGCGCCTGACACTGCGCCTGCGCCCGGCTTGCGACAATGGTGCTGCGCGCCCGGAGGTGACCTGGGGCAGCAACCATATCCGTTATGTGGCGCCGACGCTGACCCTGCGCCTCACCACCGATGTCTCGTTGACCGCGATCATGCAGGAAACGGTTTTTTTTCTGGAGGACACGGTTACGCTGCTGCTGGGCGCGGACGAAACCGTGCATGAGGGCGCCGCCGAGGTCGGGCGCCGTTTTCTGGAAGAAACCACGCAGTACTGGCGCGAATGGGTGCGCAATCTCGGCATTCCTTACGAGTGGCAGGATGCCGTGATCCGTGCCGCAGTCACGCTCAAACTCAATGCCTATGACGACACCGGCGCCATCGTCGCGGCCATGACGACGTCCATTCCGGAGGCTGCAGGGAGTAGCCGCAACTGGGATTACCGTTACTGCTGGCTGCGCGATGGCTACTTCGTCGTGAATGCCCTGAACCGATTGGGTGCGACCCGCACCATGGAGCGCTACCTCGGCTACATCATCAACATCGCGGCCGGCGGCCCGCTGCAACCGGTCTATGGCATCGATGGCCGGGCCGAGCTGACCGAGCATGAAGTGCCGGCACTGGAGGGTTATCGGGGCATGGGGCCTGTGCGCATTGGCAACCTGGCCTACCGGCAGGTGCAGCACGACGTGTATGGCTCTGCCATCCTGGCCGCGACGCACGTGTTCTTTGACCAGCGGCTCACCCGGCGCGGTGACGAAGCGCTTTTCCATCGTCTCGAACCGCTGGGCGAGCAGGCCATACGCTGTCACGATCAGCCGGATGCCGGTTTGTGGGAGCTGCGCGGCAGCGCACGCGTGCATACTTTCTCAGCGGTCATGTGCTGGGCGGCATGCGATCGCCTGGCCAGAATAGCCGCGCAACTGGGCCTGGATGAACGCGCCAACTACTGGCGCAATCAGTCGCACCAGATCCATGAAACCATCAGTCGCCGTGCGTGGAGCAAACAGCGTGGCGCCTTCGTGTCCACCTTCGAAGGCGATGCGATGGATGCGAGCCTGTTGCTGTTGGCCGAGGTCGGGTTTCTCGATGAGCGGGACCCGCGCTTTGCCGCTACCGTCAACATTGTGGAACAGGACCTGCGCCGCGGCGACTTCATCTTCCGTTATGTGGAGAAAGACGACTTTGGCGAACCGGAGAATGCTTTTCTGGTATGCACTTTCTGGTATGTCAACGCCCTGGCCGCACTCGATCGGCGCCAGGAGGCGCGGGAGCTGTTCGAAAAATTGTTGAGATGTCGAAACCATCATGGGTTGCTGGCAGAGCATATTGACCTGCGCAGTGGTGAGCAGTGGGGAAATTTCGTCCAGACCTACAGCATGGTGGGTTTGATCAACGCCGCAATACGGCTGTCGGTTCGTTGGGACCGGGCGTTTTGAGGGGTGCAAGCAAAGCCGGGCCTGTGAATACTGCCCACGCAACGAACCGGTTTGAAGCGCAACCGGAGTGAGTGCCGGGAAAACGCGCAAGCAAGTATTCCTTGAGCAGGTTCAGCGCGGGCCAAGGATTCGACTCAGCACCTCTGCCGATGGCGCACCTTGCATCTTCTGCAGATTGCCGCCGGCGTCCTTGTAAAAAATGGTGGGAGTGGCCGAGGAGCCGAGTTGCTGCATCAATTTCTGGTTGGTGTCGAGCTGCGCGCGCACTGTTGCCGATATCTGGCCCAGGGGCTTGACGCCACCACTGGCATGCTGTTGTTCGTGCTGGGTCAGGGCGGCTTGCGTGTCCTGTGCAGTGAGCAGCGCCGCCGCCTTGCCCGCGCTGGTGTCCCTGAGGATGGCAACCATGACGTGGCGCAACTGCACTTTGCCGGCACTTACCCAGGGACGGGCATCCTTCCAGAACTTGTTGCAGTAGGGGCAGTTCGGGTCGGTAAAAGTGTAGACGACACGCGGCGCATTCTTGCTGCCATCGGCAATCCAGGTGCTGTTCTCAAGCTGTTTCCATATTTTTCCGGTCATGGGTTTGCTAACCAGTCTGTCCAACGGTTCCTGGCTCAGGTTTGCCCCTTTGGCGTCGATCATCGAGCCGACGATGGCCTGTTTGCCGTCGACGGTCAGATAGATGGCCAGCGGCTGTTGCTCGATCATGCCGGCATAGCCGCTCAGCCCGCCTGGCGCATCAAAGGTCCCGATCACCTCAACGCCCTGCGCTTCGAGCGCCTTGATCGGTGCCGGCCAGTCTTTCGCCTGTGCGCCCGCGGCCAGGATGCCGAACAAGGTAAACAAAATGGCAAATGGAACGGATGGTTTTTTAATCATGGTAATTCACTCCTTGTTTGAGGGATTGCGTGCGCAATTGGTTTAATTTGCCCGCCAGCGAGGCAGTCGATAGCGCACCCAGGTGGGTATCAATCAGTCGTCCGCCGGCGTCGTAGAACAATGTGGTTGGCAATGTGCCCGATCCGACTTCGCGACCAAGATGGGCGCCGGGATCGAGCAGGACATGCGCGAGATCGAGTTGACTAGCGTCAAGGTAGTGTTGGGCTGTCGACCCCTCCTCGCCTTGGTTGACAAAGACAAAACTCACCCCGGTTTCCCGTTTTTGCGCGGCGGCGAGCACCGGCATTTCACGTCGGCAGGGGGGGCACCAAGTGGCCCATAAATTGACGACCATGGGCTTGCCCTGCGCCAACGCGGCGAGGTTCGTCGGTTCGCCCGCAAGTGTTGTCAACGATACGTCGGGCAGCGTGGGATTTTTCAGCATGCGCAGCGTGCCAAACAAAGCGCCCCACACCAGCGCTCCCGCCGCCAGCCCCAGGATCAGGGGTTTGCGCAGTGCTTGTTGGCGCCAGCCGCGCCAGAGTGCCACCAGCAGCGCTGCCGCTATCCCGGCCCAGGGCGTGAACCCCCCGTCGCGGATATCGAGCACGGTCCAAGGCGTACTGCGGTAAGTCTCAAACCAGATGGCAACGAAGGCGATGCGGGCCATCAGCAGTGCCGCCCACAACATATCGACCAGGACATTGCCGGTGCCTGTTTTCTGACCACGCCCGACCAGGCGACCCACCCCTGCCGCAACAAGCAGCGCCACCAGCATTAGAAAAAGGGTGGTCGGCAAGGGAATAGGGCCCAGATTCACGGTCAGCATGTTCAATCTCCTTGTTTTGCTCGCGCCAGGCGGGAGAGAAATTCGTCGGCACCGAGCTCGCCGATGATGCGCTCGGCACGGTGCTCTCGGCCGTCGGGGCCGATCAGTAACAGGGTGGGCGGCCCGAGAATCTGGTGGGCGCGCATCAGCGCCTGATCGTCCGTATCGTTGGCGGTGACGTCCGGACGCAGCAATTGCATGTCGGCCAGTGCTTGCTGTACCCGTGGGTCGGCGAACACCTCACGCTCGATCACGCCGCACGACACGCACCAGTCGGCGTAGAAGTCCACCAGCGTCCACTGGCCGCGCTGTCCGGCCTCGGCGACACGTGCTTCGAGTGCTCGTGGTGTCTTGACCGGTTCGAAACGGGCCATGAAGCCATTGCCGAGCGCCGCCTGCGCCAGCGTGCTGGCGTTGGCCCCGAAAGTCAGCGGTTGCAGGGGGTCGTGGGCGCCCCCGGCGGCACCGATCACCATGGCGCCGCCCCACAGGCCAAGTAGCAGTGCCAGATAGCGTGAAAATAAACGCTCTCTATCGGTGCCAAGCTTTTTAACCAAGGCCAGCAAACTGAGTGCAAGGGCCAGCAACCAGGCGCCCCACAGACCCAGCGTCAGTGCTGCCGGCAATACGCGTGCCACAAAAAAGATGGCGGTGCCCAGCAGGATAAAACCGAACACCGCCTTGACCCGGTTCATCCAGTCGCCGGGCCGCGGCAGCAGCCGGGCACCGAGGGTGCCGACCAGCAACAGAGGCATCCCCATGCCCAGCCCCATGGCAAACAGGACCAGGGCGCCGGTCAGCACGTCGCCGGTATTGCCGATGTAGAGCAGCGCACCGGCCAGTGGCGCGGTCATGCAGGGGCCGACCAGCAGCGCCGACAGAACACCCATCGTTGCGGCGCCTGTAACGGTGCCGCAACGATGGCCCTGGCCGGCCTGGTTCAGGCGGTCGCGCAGCACCGCAGGCAGTTGCAGTTCATAAAAACCAAACATGGCGAGTGCCAGTACGACAAATATCAGACCGAAGCTGCCGAGCACCCAGGGGTTCTGTAATACGGCTTGCAGACTGGCGCCCGCCAGCGCCGCCGCCGCGCCGACTCCGGCATAGACAAGCGCCATCGGCAGCACGAAGGCCAACGAAAGCATAAAGCCGCGCTTGGGACTCGCGCCGCTGCCGGCGATCAGGCTGGAAAGAATCGGCACCATTGGCAGAACACAGGGCGTGAATGTCATCAGCAGGCCCAGGCCGAAGAACACCAGCAGCATCCAGCCCAGATTAAGGCGTGACAGACGATCGGCTAGTTCCTGATCTTCGCCGAGCGTGCCCAACCCGGCGCGACCCGCGTTGGCAGCGGTCACGCCCGCGCCTGCACCGGCGGTCGGCGTCGCGGCGGCATCGGCCAAATTCACGCGTCGGGTTTGCGGCGGATAGCAAAGACCCGCATCGGCGCAGCCTTGCCAGCCGATCGTCAGTGCCTGGGCATCAGGCGCCGTGAGTAATGCCGTTACCTTGTCGTGGTAGACCTCGCTTTCGCCGTAGGTTGCATCGGTCTTGCGCGTGCCGGCGGGCCACTCGACGTTGAGCGTGCTGCCGACGGGATTCACTTCGACCTTCATCTGCTGGCGATAGAGGTAATAGCCCTGGCTGATGTCCCAGGTCAGGCGCAACTGGCCATCGGCCTGCTTGCTGACGTTCAGATGAAAAGCCTCTTCCGGTTGCAGAAAATCCTGCCGGGCATGCGTCGGCAACGCCCAAAACATTGGCAACATTACGATCGACCACAACAAGCGCAGCATAAGTGCTCCTACATCAAATGGAGCCCCATCTTTGGGCAGCCAGATTAAGGCTGCGTTAACGCCGGGATAATCTAAGGCCGGGATACTATCCGGCAGGGAGGACGGGCCATGCGTGTGTTATTGGTTGAAGACGACGAACTGATTGCTCACGGCATCCTGGCCGGTTTGCGTGCGCACGGTTTGACGGCCGATGCCGTGCGCACCGCTGCGCAGGCGGAGGCCGCGTTGTTGGCCATGCACTGCGACGTGGTGATACTCGACCTCGGGTTGCCCGACGAGGATGGCATGAGCCTGCTGCGACGCTTGCGGGCCAGCGGCATGGTTCTGCCCGTGCTGGTATTGACCGCGCGCGACGCGGTGCAAGACCGTATTGCCGGGCTGCGTGCCGGAGCCGATGACTATCTGCTCAAGCCCTTCGATCTCGATGAGCTGGTGGCCCGTCTGCATGCCTTGCTGCGCCGCGCCGCCGGGCGTAGCGTGGATGTCATGGAGCACGGTCCGTTGCGTCTTGATCCGGCCAGCGGTGAAGTCTCCCTGCACGGGCAACCGGTTGTCTTATCGCGCCGCGAACGGGCGCTGCTGACGGCCTTGTTGCAGGCGCGCGGACGCATCCTGAGCCCCGATCAGTTGAAAGACAGCTTGTACGATTTCAATGAAGAGATCGAAAGCAATGCCCTCAATGTGCATATCCATCATCTGCGGCGCAAGCTGGGGGCCGACGTGATCGAAACGGTACGCGGCGTGGGCTACCGGTTCAGCAGGGTGAGCGCATGACGCTCCGACTGCGATTGTTGCTGATGATCGGTGTATCGATGATATTGCTGTGGGGCGGGGTGGCGATCTGGATGCTGCACGGTCTGGACAAGGAAATGCACCGTACCCTGGATCAACGCCTCGTCATGTCGGCACAGATGGTGGCCGGACTGATGTCGCAAAACCCTGCCGCGTGGGATGGTCAAACAGGCAAGGCGGGCGCCTCAACCTTGAGCGTGCCGGCAATGGCCAAAGGCCTGGCGTGCCAGGTATCGCTACGCGGCGAGGTGATCGCGCGCACACCAGACGCTGTACCCGATGCCATGGCGAATGCGGCGCTCGGTTTTTTCGAGCGCGAAATCAAGGGTGAAAAATGGCGCAACTACACCCTGGAAACAAACAGCTTGCGCGTCACCACGGCCGATCGTCTGACTGAACGGGACACACTGCTGAACAATGTGATGCTGGCCGCCGTGGTGCCCTTTGTCGTCGCCCTGGTTGGCAGCCTGGCGGTGCTGTGGTTCGGCGTTGGCAGCGGTTTACGGCCGCTGGAACGCCTGCGCCAGGTACTGGCCAGCCGCAGGCCGGAGGCCTTGACCCCGATTCAAGATGTCCCGGTCTCGCGCGACTTGCTGCCGCTGGTCAATACCCTGAACCATCTGCTGGCGCGCATGAGCGTGACCTTCAACCGGGAACGCCGCTTCACCAGCGACGCGGCGCATGAATTGCGCACGCCGCTCACCGCAATCAAGACCCATCTTCAGGTCGCACGCATCACCCACGGCAAGGAAACCGAAGAGGCCATGGATTACGCCGAGGAAGGCGTGGCGCGGCTTCAGAACACGCTCTCGCAACTGCTGACGCTGTCACAAGTGGAAGGCGCTTTTTCCTGGGATGACGGGCACGTCGCAGAGGCCCACGAAGTGGCCCGCCTCGCGATACGGGATGCGGCCCCCGATGCGCCTGAGCGTATCGTGCTCGACAGCGACAGCAACGGTGCCGAGCTGGCACTGCCCCAGGCGCTGGCGGTCACCGCACTGCGCAACCTGCTGGATAACGCCTTGCGTCACTCCCCGGCAGAAAACAGCGTCCGGTTGGTGGTGCAGTGCGCGCCGGAGATGGTCAGTTTCAGCGTGTTCGACTGCGGGCCGGGACTCAGCGATGACGATCTGGTGCGGGCAACGCAACGTTTCTGGCGGCGCGGATCAGGTCGAGGCAGTGGACTGGGTTTGTCTATCGTGGCAGCCATTGTCGAGCGTTTTGGTGGATCGCTTGAGCTGCTGCAGCGCCCCGAGGGCGGGCTGGAGGCGAAATTGACGCTGCCCGGGTATTCAATGCAGCAAACGCGACATGCGCGGCCGTGAAGCGTTCGCGCAGCGGTGTGTTGGCGCCCTCGCGCGCCAGGTGATGGTCTGGAACGCCTGCGACGGCAATGACGTCGCCAATGCCTTGACACTCATGGGCTGCAGGGCAAGCTGCGTCTTTGTGGCAAAGCGCGCTTCCTCAGGAACGCCGGCCTTGGCACGGCGTTCAGAATCCGCAGCCCAATCTTTGGGCAGGTACAACCGCCAGGCTACGGCGCTTCTCAAAAAACCCAACTATCGGTCAGTTTCGGCTTCCGACTCCTTGCAGTCTCAAGGCTGCGCGGAACAAGTCCCTCTCTCGCAGGTAAGCCGGTAAAGTATTGGCATGATGAAACCACAGACCTTTGCCATGGCAGCCGACCAAAGGGGGGGCAGCGCGGGGGGCGTTCAAGCCCGATTTTTGCGGTTTCTCGCCTTCAATACGCCAGGGTGCTGTTTTGACGGCACTTGTTCGGCATAACTTCAAGCTGCTGTGGACTCTATCAAGTTGAATCAATTTGACGTCGATGCCGTTATCGTGGACCTGGACGGCACCATGGTCGATACCCTGGACGACTTCTGTGTGGCGCTCAATCGCATGCTGGGCGACTTGCCGGCGCCGTTTCTGGGCCGGCAGGTGGCGCGTGACACGGTGGCGCGCCTGGTCGGCAAAGGCACGGAACATTTGATAAAAAGCGTTTTGGCCCACGTCAACAGTGCGCAGGCAACTGTCAATCCAGAAGCGGATGGGCTGGATGTTGACGACCTGGAACGACTCTACCGTCAGGCCTGGCCAAGCTATCAGCGGCACTATCTGGCGGTGAACGGGCAGCATGCGACGGTTTTCCCCGGCGTACTGGCCGGGCTGCAACAACTCAAGGCGGCGGGCCTGCGCTTGGCCTGTCTGACCAACAAGCCGACAGCATTTGCCCAAGCCTTGCTCAAGGCCAAGGGCTTGGATGGTTTTTTTGAATTGACCTTTGGCGGCGATGCCTTTGTGCGTCAAAAGCCGGACCCGTTGCCGCTGCTCAAAACCTGTGAAGCACTGGCTTGCGCGCCGCACCGAACCTTGATGATCGGGGACTCCAGCAACGATGCGCAAGCCGCGCGCGCCGCCGGTTGCCCTGTGCTGCTGGTCACCTACGGTTACAACCACGGTCAGCCGGTTCAGGCGGTGGACGCCGACGGTTTCACCGATTCACTGCAAGGCCTGATTCCTTAAAAGGTTTCCCAGTCGGCATCGCCACTTGCTGCGGGCGCCGCATTGGCTTTAGGTGCGGTCGCCCCCTTTGCCATGACCAGCTTGGCTGGCATAGGCGATGCCTTGACCGGTGCCGGTGTTCGCGTTTTGGCCGCGGCCTCTTTTGCAATGCCTGCGTCGCGCCGTTCAACACCCTTGAAAGATGCTGCGGTGGGTTGAGGGGAGCGCACTGCTGCGCCTGGGAGTGCTGCGTTCGGGCGATTCTCCTGCCCCCCCAGCCTGAACACCGCCATCGTCTGCACCAGTTCCTGCGCCTGGCCCTTCAAGCTGCTGGCCGCCGCTGCCATCTCTTCCACCAGCGCCGCATTCTGCTGCGTGGCCTGGTCCATCTGCGTCACGGCTTCGCCGACCTGCGCCACGCCCTGGCTTTGCTCGGTGCTGGCGGCGCTGATCTCGCCCATGATGTCGGTCACGCGCCGGATGGAGCTGACCACCTCGGTCATGGTCACGCCGGCCTGATCGACCAGCGCCGTGCCCTGCCCCACCCGGCTCACGCTGGCGTCGATCAGGACCTTGATCTCCTTGGCCGCCTCGGCCGAGCGGCCCGCCAGGTTGCGCACCTCGGTGGCCACCACGGCAAAGCCCCGGCCCTGCTCGCCGGCGCGCGCCGCTTCCACCGCCGCGTTCAAGGCCAGAATGTTGGTCTGGAAGGCGATGCCGTCGATCACGCTGTTGATGTCGGCAATCTTGCGCGAGCTGTCGTTGATCTCTTTCATGGTCTGCACCACCTGGGCCACCACGTCGCCGCCCTTGACGGCTACGGTGCTGGCGCTTTGCGCCAGCTGGTTGGCCTGGCGCGCGTTGTCGGCGTTTTGCCTGACGGTGGAGCTGAGTTCTTCCATCGAGGCGGCGGTTTGTTCCAGCGCGCTGGCCTGGCTTTCGGTGCGGGCCGACAGGTCGTGGTTGCCGGAGGCAATCTGGGCGCTGGCGGTGGCCACGGACTCGGAGCCGGAGCGCACCGACGAAACAACTTTGGCCAGGTTTTGCTGCATCGCCGCCAGCGCCTTGAGCAGCTGGGCCACTTCGTCCTGGCCCTGCGCCTGAATGGTCTGGCTCAGGTCGCCCTGGGCCACGGCATTGGCGGCGTCAACGGCCTGTTTGAGCGAGCGGGAGAGGCCGCGAATCAGGCCGATACCGAACAGGCCGGCAAACAGCAGGCCGGCCAGAATGGAGGCGATGGAAACGAAGCGAATGGTGGCGTAGCGAGCCACGGCGGCCTCGTATTCCTGTTTGGCGACGTCCAGCTGGAGTTTGATGAGCGCCTCGGTGCCAGCCGCCACCGGCGTATACAGCGGGTGGATTTTCTCGGCAATCAGGCGCTGGGTCTCGGTCATGTCGCCCGCGCGCAGGGCCGCGACGGCGGGTTTCAGGCCTTCCTGCACGAATTTGGCGCGATCCTCGGCAAATTTTCTGGCCAGAATCGCCTCGTCCGGGGTCAGTGTGGTGGCCATGTAGGCGCCCCACACTTTGCCGATGGCGGCGATGTTGGCTTCCACCTCGGCGGTGTTCTTGCTGATTTCAGCAGGCATTTGATCAATCAGCGAATTGGCAATGACCAACTGGTTGCGCAGCTGCAGGCGCTGGATGTCGGCCAGTTGCCCCATGGGTGCGGTGCGGTCTTCGTACACTGTCTTGAGTGCGTCGTTGGACTGGCCGATGCCGTACAGGCCGATGCCGCCAACGATGATCAGCAAGGCGGATAAAACGCCCAGCAGAGCGATCAGGCGGGTGGAAATTTTCAGATTGGTCATACTTTCTCCAAATGGCTTTTTGCTTTTAAACCGTCGCATAGACCTGGCCTGTCAAGAAGCAAGGGCGCACAAGGGCCGTCCCTTGCAGATTTCATTGTAGGGGCCGCAGTGGGCCTTGCTGCCCGGCTCGTTTGCCGCGTCGCAGCGATTGTTCGATGCCGACCGGAGCGGCTGACGTGTTCAGGTTTGCTACACTGGGTTCATGTTCATTCATCGCATCAGCGTCACAGGTTGCAGCGGCCGGGGAGCCTGGCTTTGGCGTACGCCGCAAGAAACAATGGCCCGCGCCTGACTCCCCTTTTTTTGTCAGAATGAGCCGCAGCACCCTGTGCTGCCCGCTGGACCTTGGATTTATTTGTCCGATTGGCTCGCTGGTCAAGACCAGCAAGCCAGGGATGCCGGATCAGGTCCGGCGCGACAGTCAAAGAAAAATCCATCGGGGCCCGGTACTGAACTGAAAGAACCCATTTCGTGATCTCCGAACTCGAATTCAACAGCCTGAGCGCCCGGGGCTATAACCGCATTCCCCTGACGGCGCAAGCCTTTGCCGACCTGGAAACCCCGTTGTCGCTGTACCTGAAGCTGGCGTACGCCAAAGACGGTGGCCGGCACAGTTTCCTGCTGGAGTCCGTGGTGGGCGGTGAGCGCTTCGGCCGTTACAGCTTCATCGGCCTGCCGGCGCGCACGCTGGTACGTTCAACCGGCTTTGGCGCCAAGGCGCGCACGGAAGTGGTGACCGACGGTGCGGTGGTGGAAACCTCAAGCGTCAATCCGCTGGATTTCATCGCGGATTATCAAAAACGCTTCAAGGTCGCACTGCACCCCGGATTGCCGCGTTTTTGCGGTGGCCTGGCCGGTTACTTCGGCTATGACACGGTGCGGCACATCGAGAAGAAGCTCGAAACCTCATGCCCGCCCGACACCCTGGGCTGTCCGGACATCCTGTTGCTGCAATGCGAGGAGCTGGCGGTGATTGACAACCTGTCGGGCAAACTTCACTTGATCGTGTACGCCGACCCGGCCCGTCCCGGCGCCTATGCCAGCGCCAGGCAGCGTTTGTGTGAGTTGAAGGCGCAGCTCAACTGTTCCGTCAGCGCGCCGCTGATCAAGCCGACGCAAAGTCATCCTGCCGAACGGGAGTTTGCCAAGGCGGATTACATTGCCGCGGTGGAGCGCGCCAAGGAGCTGATTGCCGGCGGCGACTTCATGCAGGTGCAGGTGGGCCAGCGCATCAAGAAGCGCTACACCGAGTCGCCGCTCAGTCTGTACCGGGCCTTGCGCGCGCTCAATCCCAGTCCGTACATGTATTACTACCACTTTGGCGACTTCCATGTGGTGGGGGCGTCGCCCGAGATTCTGGTGCGTCAGGAGCAGGTGGTAAGCGACGGGCAGACCGGGCAAAAAGTTACCATTCGGCCCTTGGCCGGCACCCGGCCGCGCGGCGCCAGCCCGGAGCTGGACCATGCGGCCGAGGTGGAACTGATCAACGATCCGAAAGAGCGAGCCGAGCACGTGATGCTGATCGACCTGGCGCGCAATGACATCGGTCGCATTGCCAAAATCGGCAGCGTGAAAGTGACCGAAGCTTTCAGCGTAGAGCGTTACAGCCACGTGATGCATATTGTGAGCAACGTCGAAGGCTTGCTGAACGACGGTATGACCAGCATGGACGTGCTCAAGGCCACCTTTCCGGCGGGAACGCTGACCGGTGCGCCCAAGGTGCATGCCATGGAGTTGATCGATCAG
>DIVK01000072.1:0-1119 GCA_002422455.1 Rhodoferax sp. UBA6134 | reverse complement strand
GGGTTGGAGTAAGCCATGGGTCAGAAAATCAAACTCCTGATGATCGACAACTACGATTCGTTCACCTACAACCTGGTGCAGTACTTCGGTGAGCTCGGGGCCGAGGTTGAAGTGCATCGCAATGACGAGATCACGGTGGCCGAGATCGAGGCGAAGCTCAAAGCGGGCCAGCTCGACCGGCTGGTGATTTCGCCCGGCCCCTGCTCGCCGGCCGAGGCCGGCATCTCGGTGGCGGCGATCCGCCACTTTGCCGGCAGGCTGCCCATCCTGGGGGTCTGCCTGGGCCACCAGAGCATCGGCGCGGCCTTTGGCGGCAAGATCGTGCGGGCCAAAGCCCTGATGCACGGCAAGACCAGCGTCATCACCACCACGCAGGAAGGCGTCTTCGCCGGCCTGCCGAAACAGTTCACCGTCAACCGCTACCACTCGCTGGCCATCGAGCGCGCCACCTGTCCGTCCGAGCTCAAGATCACCGCCTGGACCGACGACGGCGAGATCATGGGCGTCAAGCACGCTACCCTGCCTATCGAGGGGGTGCAGTTCCACCCCGAAAGCATCTTGAGCGAGCACGGCCACGCGCTGCTGAAGAATTTCCTGCTGCAAGCCTGACGAGGAGGACGCGACCATGCCCCAGACCCACCGGATTACCCCGCAGCAAGCCTTGCAGCGCGTGATCGAGCACCGCGAGATTTTTCATGACGAGATGCTGCACCTCATGCGCCTCATCATGGGCGGCGAGGTGTCGCCAGTGCTGGTGGCTGCCCTCATCACCGGCCTGCGCGTGAAGAAGGAAACCATTGGCGAGATCACCGCCGCTGCCCAGGTGATGCGCGAGTTCTCCACCAAGGTCGACGTGGCTGACAAGACGCATTTGGTGGACATTGTGGGCACCGGGGGCGACGGTTCGCACACCTTCAACATCTCGACCTGCGCCATGTTCGTGGCGGCCGCGGCCGGGGCCAAGGTAAGCAAGCACGGCGGGCGCAGCGTCAGCAGCAAGAGCGGCAGCGCCGACGTGATGGAGTCGCTGGGCATCAACATCAACCTGTCGCCCGCCGCGATTGCCCGGTGCGTTGCCGAGGTTGGCGTCGGTTTCATGTTCGCGCCCAATCACCACCC
>DIVK01000059.1 GCA_002422455.1 Rhodoferax sp. UBA6134 | reverse complement strand
ACCACCGGCATGTCGGCGCCGCCAATCGGGATGATGATGAGCACGCCCATGACGAAAGCCAGCGCCAGCATGGCAAAAAAGGCAGTCCAGTCACCCGTGACCATGAAGCCCAGACCCAGGCCCAACATGGCCAGACCCAGCACCAGATTGAGCTGGTGCTGACCGGCAAACTGGACCGGCGCGCCCTGGAACAGGCGGAACTTGTATTTACCCGAGAGCTTGCCAAATGCGATGACCGAGCCGCTGAAGGTGATGGCGCCGATGGCCGCACCCAGGAACAGCTCCAGCCGGTTGCCGGCGGGAATGGCCTGCCCCCTGGCCGCGATGCTGAAGGCCCAGGGTTCTGCCACCGCAGCCACCGCGATGAACACGGCGGCCAGACCGATCATGCTGTGCATGAAGGCCACCAGCTCCGGCATCTTGGTCATCTCGACGCGCCGGGCCATCACGGTGCCGGCCGTGCCCCCGGCCAGCAAAGCCCCCAGCACCCAGGTCATGCCCGACATGCCGTCTTGCCCCATTTGCCCGGCCAGCTTGAAAATCAGGGCCGCGGTGGTCACGATGGCCACGGCCATGCCGACCATGCCAAACAGGTTTCCGCGAATCGAGGTGGTGGGATGGCTCAAGCCCTTGAGCGCCTGAATGAAACAGACGCTGGCAAAGAGATACAGCAGCGTAACGAGGTTCAGGCTCATCGGGCACCTTCTTTCGCAGCCACTTTTTTATCCTTCTTCTTGAACATTTCCAGCATGCGCCGGGTAACCATGAAGCCGCCGAACACGTTGACCGCGGCCAGCGCCACGGCCAGCACGCCCATGGTCTTGCCCAGGGGGGTTTCGGTCAGGGCGGCGGCCAGCATGGCGCCGACGATGACGATGGCCGAGATCGCGTTGGTTACCGCCATCAGCGGCGTGTGCAGCGCGGGGGTAACCGTCCAGACCACGTGGTAGCCAACATAGATGGCCAGCACGAAGATGATGAGGTTGAGGATGGTGGGGGAAACTAATTCCATGTTTTTCTCCGGTTCCGTTCTCCCTGAGCTTGGTCGTTGGGCTCTTCGTCCTTGCTAAGGACAGGCTTCGACAGGCTCAGCCCGAACGGATGTTTGCTATTTGCGCTTGACCTCGCCAGCTTGCGCCATCAGGCAGGCGGCCACGATGTCGTCTTCCATGTCGACGTGCAGCGTGCCTTCCTTGTTGAGGATGAGCTTGAGGAAGTCCAGCACGTTGCGGGCGTAGAGCGAGGAGGCGTCGGCCGCCACCAGCGCCGGCAGGTTGGTCTCGCCAATCAGCGTCACGCCATGCTTGACCACCGTCTTGTCAGCCTCCGACAGCGGGCAGTTGCCACCGCCGTTCGGGCCCTTGCCGGCGGCGATGTCGACGATCACCGAACCCGGCTTCATGGACTTGACCATCTCTTCGGTGATCAGCGTCGGCGCCGGGCGGCCTGGGATCAGCGCGGTGGAAATCACCACGTCGGCCTGCGCCACGCGCTTGGCGACCTCGACCTTTTGCCGCTCCAGCCAGCTCGGCGGCATGGGCTTGGCGTAGCCACCCACGCCGACCGCGGCTTCTTTTTCCTCGTCGGTCTCGTAGGGCACGTCGATGAACTTGGCGCCCAGCGACTCGACCTGCTCCTTCACCGAGGGCCGCACGTCGGAGGCCTCGATCACGGCACCCAGGCGCTTGGCCGTGGCAATGGCCTGCAGACCGGCCACGCCCACACCCAGAATGACGACGCGCGCGGCCTTGACGGTGCCGGCGGCGGTCATCAGCATCGGGAAGAAGCGCTGGTATTTGTCAGCGGCCATCATGACGGCCTTGTAGCCGGCGATGTTGGCCTGCGAGGACAGCACGTCCATGCTCTGCGCGCGGGTGGTGCGCGGCGCGGCTTCCAGCGCGAAGCCGGTCAGCCTGGCATCGGCCAGCCGTTGCAGACCTTCGGCATCAAACGGATTGAGCATGCCCACCACGGTGGTGCCGGGCTTCATCTGCCTGGCCTCAACGTCGGAGGGCGCGCGCACCTTGAGCACCAGCTCGCAGGCATAAGCACCCGGCACATCGGTGATTTCGGCACCGGCGGCCACATAGGCTTCGTCGGTGACACTGGCCGCCACGCCGGCGCCCGACTGAATGCGCAGGGTATGGCCCTGGGCCTTCAATTTTTTGACCGTCTCGGGGGTGACGGCAACACGTGTCTCACCCGCCAGAGTTTCGGCAGGCACGCCAATCAGCATGGAATGACTCCTCTATTGTTGTAGGCTGAAAAGATTGGGGGCTTAAAAACTCCATTTAAGCCCTCGCGCTAGCTTACCCGAGTTTTGCCCCCCACTGCCGACGGGCAAACCGGCGCCGCCCATCGAAATGGACTTCGGTGCAGGCACTGCAAGGGACGCAGCGTCTGCGGTCATGCATGCCGTCCATGCAGAAGGCGGGGATAATCTCCCCGCATGAGCACACAGGCAGGCAAGCAACGGGTGGTGGTGGGTCTGAGCGGGGGCGTGGACTCCGCAGTCAGCGCGTACCTGCTCAAACAGCAGGGATTTGATGTCATCGGCATCTTCATGAAAAACTGGGAAGACGATGACAACAGCGAATACTGCTCCTCCAATGTCGATTTCATCGATGCTGCTGCCGTGGCCGATGTACTGGGCATCGAGATCGAGCACGTCAACTTTGCCGCTGAATACAAGGACCGGGTATTTGCCGAGTTCCTGCGCGAATACCAGGCCGGGCGCACACCGAATCCGGACATCCTGTGCAATGCAGAAATCAAGTTCAAGGCTTTTCTGGATCACGCGCTGCGGCTCGGCGCCGAGAAGATTGCCACCGGCCACTATGCCAGGGTGCGCCTGAACCCGACGACCGGCAAGCACGAGCTGCTCAAGGGCCTGGACCCGTCGAAGGACCAGAGTTACTTTCTGCACCGGCTGAATCAGGCGCAACTCTCCAAAACCCTGTTTCCGGTCGGCGAGCTGCTCAAGACCGAGGTGCGCCGCCTTGCCGCCGAGATCGGCTTGCCCAACGCGAAGAAGAAGGACTCCACCGGCATCTGCTTCATCGGCGAGCGGCCGTTTCGCGAGTTCCTGAACCGCTACATCCAGAGGGAGCCGGGGCCGATCAAGGACGAAAAGGGCCGCACCATCGGCCAGCACGTGGGCCTGAGCTTCTACACCCTGGGCCAGCGCCAGGGCTTGGGCATCGGCGGCCTCAAGGCCAAGGGCGCGCAAAAAGGCGGCGGCGAGCACGCGCCCTGGTTTGTGGCACGCAAGGACATGGGAAAGAATACGCTGTGGGTGGTGCAAGGCCATGACCACCCGTGGCTGCAATCCCGCAACCTGACCGCTCAGGATGCGAACTGGATCGCCGGCACGTTGCCCGCGCCGGGCCTGTATGCCGCCAAAACCCGCTATCGCCAGGCCGATGCCCCCTGTGCATTGACCGTGCAGACGGAAAAGACTTTCGGCCTGACCTTCCCCGACCCGCAATGGGCCGTCACTCCCGGCCAGTCCGCCGTGCTGTATGACGGCGAAGTCTGCCTGGGCGGCGGCGTGATTGCGTCGTCGGCGCCCTGAGCGGGGTTTAAGGCAATGCTGAACAAGTCNNGACTTATTCAGCGTAGCCTTAACCCATGCGGGCCAGCAAGGTCTCCATGTCTTTCAGCATGTGGTCCAGCCCGGCTTTCTGGGCGTCGTCGGGCTTGATGCAGGCGTCGAGTTCCTGCTCCATGAAACACAAGGTCATCCGCAGGTAGGTGCTGTCCAGCGCTTTTCGCACGGCCGAGAATTGCTGCCCGATCTTGAGACAGCTCTCCCCTTCTTCGATCATGCGCTGAACCCCCCGTATCTGCCCCTCGGCACGCCGCAGACGGTTGAGAATGTCGATGCGGGCATCCGCGCCAATCAGTTGCGTCACCGGTACCTCCTCAGGTACAGGCGCTCGTATCCGCGCTTGGCCCAGTGAAAGATGCGGGAAGAAGGCAGGATGATGTTGCGCTGTGGCGTGCGCCACACCAGCGTTCCCTGGGTCAGGGCATCAATGATGCAGACCAGCTCGACCTTGAACGTGGCCTGCGCCGCACGCCCCTGCAACCCGGCCAGCAGGTTGGCAGCCGCCGCGGCGGCCTGCAGATCGGCCATGTGGGCCTGCTTCGGGCTCCAGTCCGGCCCGGGGAAACTGCCCGAATCCCCCACCACGTAGACCTGGTCCGCCCCTTCCACACGGCAATGGGCATCGGCCTTGAGCAGCCCGCCGGATGAGCGTGCCAGGTCGGTCTGGTCAAACCACAGGTTACCGGTCATGCCGGGCATGAACAGAATCATGTCGGCGGAAAAAGTACCGCCTTCGGTCACCACCTTGTCGGCCTCAAAACTCTTGAGCTTGTGACCCAGGTGCGTGCGGATGTTGCGCCGCGCCATTTCATCCAGCAAATGACGCACCGCCTTCGACCCGAGACGGTTGCCCGGTTCGGTCGACGGATTGAAAAACACCAGTTCGAACTTGTCGCGCCGCCCTTCGCGTTTGAGCTGTTCGTCAATGCCGAACAGGAATTCAAACATGGGCCCGCCACGCACGGCACTGGCTTCGTTGGGGTTGCCGGCAAAACCGCAGGCAATGGTGCCGCCCTGCATCTGCTGCAGCCGGTCGCGAATACGCTCGGCCGCGGCAATGCCCTCACACGGGGTGATGGCGTGCTCGATGCCGGGCAGCTTCTTGATAAACCGCCCCCCGGACGCGATCACCAGCGCGTCATTGCTGACTTCGCCCGCCACGCCGTCTGTGCTGATGTCCACCACGCGCCCACCGGCACGCAAGCCGACCACGTCACCCGCCACGTACTTGACACGCATGCGGCGAAAGAAATTGCCCAACGGCACCACCAGCTGCTCGCGCGTACGCAAACCACTGGGAATCCAGATGATGCCGGGCAGATAGTGCAGCTCGGCACGCGGCGCGATCAGGGTGATCGCAACATCGGCATCACGCCGACGCAGCTCCCGCACCACAGACAGCGCGCCAAAACCTGCACCGATCACGGTGACGGAGCGGGACCCGGAGGTACTCATCGTCATGACCAAACTCGCAACATCAACTCACTCCTTGGAAAATTTGTTTCTTTATTTCAACTGCACGCCCAGCGCGTCGACCACCTTGATGTCAACCGGTATGCCCTGCCCCACACTCTGGGTCACCGTGCAGTACGCCTCGAACTGCCCGAGCACGCGATCCAGATGCGCCAGCGCTGCGGCAGGCACCCCCAGCGTCAGAACCGCATGAATCCCGAGTACCCGCACGCGCCCCTCACTGTTACGACCCACTTCGGCATGAACATCGCAACGCAGGGGTTCCGGTGCCTGCTTGAATTTGCGCAGGGCGAACAGCAGCGAATCCGAGAGACAGTTGCCCACGGCGGCGGCCAGCAATTGCACCGGCGATGGGCCGCGGCCACCACCCAGCGGCGCTGGTTCATCGCCCATGATGACGGGAACCTCGCCGCCAAAGTGGATGTCAAACTGATAGTCCTGCTTCTGCAGGAGCTGGACGTGGATGCTGGTTTCACTCATGGCCGGCTCCCTGCTCAACGCTTGCAGGACGCACCGGCTTCCGGCACACCCAGCTTGCGCAGCAACATTTCAGGGATACAGAATTTGGTGAATCCGGATTGAAACAAATTAAGCCCCACGAATGCGGTGAAAGCCAGCGCCCACTTGCTGAAGAACAGGGGGCTGCCCTCCACGCCCAGGGCAAGCGAAAGCAGGACAAAAAACCCGGCCAGGATACGGATATAGCGCTCAATGGTCATGGAAATACTCCTTGAAAAACGAAAAAGGAAACAGAAAAAAATGGACGCCCCGTCACTTGACCTTATCGGCCAGACGCACGATGCCCAGCAGCTTGAGAACATACTTCTCATACACGGGCTCCGAGTTCCCGCTTTTGATCTTGCGCAGGAAGTACTTCTCGAACGCGACCTTGGCCAAGTGGACCCATTTGCCTTTTTTGAACCAGTTCACATTGCGCGGCGGAATCTGCGGCAACGCCACAAAGGCAGCCCCGGTGTCGCCCATGTCGGCCAGGCAAATGGCGTTCCAGGTGCCCTTTGACTCGGCCGGTTTGCCCGCCAGCTCGTCGGCAATGTTGTGCGCAATGGCCCCCACCATGCTCTCGATCATGTAGCCTGTTTTGGGGGTGCCGGTGGCCACCGGCGTCACCTCCACCGGGGGAATGGCCACGCACACGCCGGCCGAAAAAATGTTGCGGTAGGCCTTGCTGCGCTGGAACTCGTCGATCAGCACCATGCCACGCGGATTGCACAGGTTCGGCACGGCCGCCACCGCGTCCACCCCCTTGAAGGCGGGCAGCATCATGGACAGCTTGAAGCCGACCTCATGCTCCTTGTAAACGTTGCCCAGGTCATCCAGCTGCGTGACGAACATCTTGCCGTCCTCCACCCGGGTGGTCTTGGCATTGGTGATCCACTTCATGTCGCGGCTGCGCAACTCGGACTCCAGCATCGACTTGCTGTCGCCCACGCCGCCCAGACCCAGGTGGCCGATGTAAGGCTCGCTGGTCACGTAGGTGATGGGCACCTTGTTGCGCAGTTTGCGTCGGCGCAGGTCCGTGTCCAGAATGAAGGCGAACTCGTAAGCGGGACCGAAGCAGCTGGCGCCGGGCATGGCGCCAATCACCACCGGACCGGGGTTGTCGAGAAATTTCTGATAATCCGCAAAAAATTCCTGGGCATGGTCCACACTGCACACCGAATGGGTAAAGCCACCGCCCCCGGATGCGACCGGACCAGCCCCTGGAATCTCGTCAAAGGCCAGCTTCGGCCCGGTGGTGATCACCAGGTAGTCGTAGTCCAGCGTGTCGCCATTGGCCAGCGTCAGGCGGTTGGCGGGCGCATCAATGTGGGTCGCCGCGCTGGCAATGAAGCCAATGCCCTTGCGCTCCAGATACGGCGCAATCGGCAGGGTGATCTGCTCGCGCTGGCGCCAGCCCACGGCGAGCCAGGGATTGCTGGGCACGAACTGAAAATAGTCCGTCGAATTGACGACCGTGATGCGGTGCGCCTTGTCCAGCAGCTCGCGCATTTCGTAAGCGGCCGGCATGCCGCCGATGCCCGCTCCCATGATGACGATATGAGCCATGTTTTGTCTCCTTCAGATTTGAGTTTCCGAACCGGGATTGACAGTCAACGTCTTCGCGTCTGCGCGCGATTCCATGCGCCGCCGGTACAAGGCGTAATAAAGCACCGGAATGACCACCAGCGTGAGCAGGGTCGACACCAGTATGCCAAAGATCAGCGACACGGCCAGGCCGTTGAAGATCGGATCATCCAGAATGAAAAATGCACCGATCATGGCCGCCAGGCCGGTCAGGGCAATGGGCTGAGCCCGCACCGAGGCGGACTGCACCACGGCGCTTTTGAACGCAACCCCCTGACTGATTTGCAACTCGATAAAGTCGACCAGCAAAATGGAATTGCGCACGATGATGCCGGCCAGCGCAATCATGCCGATCATTGAGGTGGCGGTGAACTGGGCACCAAGCAAGGCGTGCCCGGGCATCACGCCGATGATCGTGAGCGGAATGGGCGCCATGATGACCAGCGGCGTCAGGTAGCTGCGAAACTGCGCCACCACCAGCAGATAAATCAGAATCAGGCCCACCGCATAAGCCGCCCCCATGTCGCGGAAGGTCTCATAGGTGATCTGCCATTCGCCATCCCACTTGATGGCGTATTGGCGGTACGGATCCGCCGGCTGACGAATCCAGTACTCCCCCAGCTCACCGCTGCCCGGCATGGCCGCTTGCGCCAGCTTGCCGCGGATGGAAAAAAGGCCGTACAGGGGTGAATCCAGCTTGCCCACCGCATCGCCCAGCACATAACTCACGCCATGCAGGTCTTTGGTGAACAGGGGCTTGTCGATCACGCCGTATTCGACCTGCACCAGCTCGGACAGCGGCACCATCTGGCCATTGGCAGCCCGCAGAGGCAGGGCGAGCAGGGTATCCAGCCCGATCTGGGACGTCAGTGGCAACTGCAAACGCACCGGAACGGGGTATTTGGACTGACCGTCGTGCAGGTAGGCCACGTCAGCGCCCGCCAGCGCCATCGCCGCACTCTGCGCCACAACGGCCACCGGAATGCCCAGCGACTCCGCCCGCTGGCGGCGCACGCGCAAATAGGCCCGCGCCGCATTTTCCTTGAGCGAGGTGTCGACACCCACGACGTCCGGCGTTTCGGCAAAGACTTTTGCCAGGCGGCTGGCCACCTGCTGGCGCCCCGCCTCGTCGGGGCCATACACCTCGGCCACCAGGGGTGACATGACCGGGGGGCCGGGAGGCACTTCGACCACCTTGATGCGGGCCTTGTGTTTCAACCCGATTTTTTCCAGCGCCGGGCGCAGACGCTGGGCTATCACATGGCTCTTGTCGCTGCGATGCTGCTTGTCCACCAGATTCACCTGCAGGTCGCCCTGTTCGACCTCGGTACGCAGATAGTACTGCCGCACCAGGCCATTGAACGTGATGGGCGACGCCGTTCCGGCATAGGCCTGCAGGTTCAGCACCTCGGGCTGTTGCGCCAGAAATTCGCCCAGTTCATGCAAGGTGGCGGCCGTGCTTTCCAGCGGCGTTCCGGCCGGCATTTCCACCACTACCTGAAACTCGCTCTTGTTGTCGAACGGCAGCATCTTCATGACCACCCATTGCACCAGCGTCAGGCCCACGGACAGCACAAGCGCCGCCAGAATACCCCCCAGCAGCAGCCAGCGTTTGCGCGCACTGTCCAGCAGCGGCGTGAGAACGCGGCTGAACAGGGTTTGCAGCTTGGGGCCCAGTCCTGTGGACTGACCGTGACCCGGCGCAACCGGTCCATGCGGCTTCATCAGCCTGAGCGCAAGCCAGGGCGTGACCGTGAACGCAATGGCCAGCGAGATCGCCATGCCCAGGCTGGAGTTGATCGGGATCGGGCCCATGTAGGGCCCCATCAAACCGGTCACAAACGCCATGGGCAGCAAAGCGGCAATGACCGTCAGGGTGGCCAGGATGGTGGGGCCACCGACCTCATCCACCGCGCGCGGAATGATGTCCTTGAGCCCGACGTCCGGCGTCAGTTGCTGGTGGCGGTGAATGTTCTCCACCACCACAATCGCATCGTCCACCAGAATGCCGATGGAAAAAATCAGCGCAAACAGGGACACGCGGTTGAGCGTGAAACCCCAGGCCCAGGATGCAAACAGGGTGGCGGTGAGCGTAAGGATGACAGCCGCGCCCACGATCACCGCTTCCCGCCGGCCCAGGGCAAACCCGACAAGCAGAATGACCGACCCGGTGGCCAAGGCCAGCTTCTGGATCAGCTTGTTGGCCTTTTCCGCCGCCGTTTCGCCGTAATCACGCGTGATGGTGGTCTCCACGTTGACGGGGATCACCGTGTTGCTCAGGCTCTTGACACGCGCGCGCACGGCCTGAGCCACGTCCACCGCATTGACGCCGGGCTTTTTGGTGACGCTGATCGTCACCGCCGGGTACACACTGCCCGCCGACGGCGCGGACGCCGCGCCGGGGGTAAACCAGACGTAGCGCTGCGGCAGTTGCGCCCCGGTTTCGATGCGCGCCACTTCCCGCAGGTAAACCGGCAACCCTTTGTGTACGCCAACGACCAGGTCACCCACGTCCTGCGCAGAACGCAAAAACTCACCGGTCTCGACGCTGAGCATCTGCGCCGATTTTTCCGCCACGTCCAGCACCGCGCCGGACGGCATGCCAAAGTTGGACGCCGCCAGCGCCTGCCTGAGCGCGAGGACATCCACACCCCGCTCACGCAAACGCACCGGATCCAGCCACACATGCACGGCGCGGCCAGGCCCTCCGATGGTCTGCACCTCACGCGCGCCGGGAACGCCCTTGAGCTCATTCTCCACCGCATGAGCCACCTGCTCCAATTCGTGTGCGGGCAGGGCCTCGCGACTCCACAAGGTCACCGCGAGCACCGGCACGTCATCAATCCCTTTGGGTTTCACGATCGGACTGAGCGTGCCCAGCCCGCGCGGCAGCCAATCCTGGTTGGCGTTGATCACGTCATACAGGCGCACCAGGGCCTCATTGCGCGCCACACCAACCTTGAATTGCACGGTCAGCACAGCCAAACCAGGCCGCGACACCGAGTAAGTATGATCAATGCCGGCGACCTGACTCAGCACCTGCTCCGCCGGTCGCGCCACCATGTTCTGCACGTCGATGCTGCTGGCACCGGGAAACGGAATCAGCACGTTGACCATCGTCACGTCGATTTGCGGCTCTTCTTCGCGCGGCGTCACCAGCACGGCGAACAGCCCCAGCAGCAAGGCCACCAGCGCCAACAGGGGGGTCAGCGCATTGGACTGAAACGCCGCCGCAATGCGGCCGGAAACGCCCAGGGGTGAGGGGTCATTCATCGCCATCTCACTGGCCCGCCACCGGCACCGGTGCAGCAGGCGACACAGCCTGCGCGCCTGCCAGACCGGCCCGCACCGGATCCAGCGCAACCTGCTCACCCGCCGTCAACCCCGCGACGACCTCCACGCCATCATCCCCATGATCGGCCCCCAGGCGAACCGCTCTCAGGACAAAGCCCTTGCCCGCAGCCACATAGACGGCCGTCAGCTCACCGCGGCGCAGCACGGCGGCGCCGGGCACCACCATGCGATTCGCCCGACCTGCGGCGAACCGCACCCGCACCGGCTGTCCCGGCAACAGGACCTTGGCCGCCTCGGGCGACAATTCAAGACGCCATTCAATGGTTTGGGAAACCGGATCGGCCGTGGGCACGGTACTGCGCGACACCGGCCGAACCCACTGGGCACCCGCCGCGCCGCCTGACAGCAACACCTCCACGGCACCGGCCGCGCGCGCCTCGGTGCCCCGGGATACAGGCACCTGGACGACCGCCCGGATCGGCAACGGTGCGTACAGCGTGAGCAGCGGTTTCCCCGGAACCGCCAGATCACCCGCCTCAACATGCGTCTGCAGCACCCAGCCATCGTAAGGCGCGTTCACCCGGGTAAAACCCTGCGCCAGAGCCGACTGGCGCGCCCCGGCCCCAGCCTGATCGCGCCCGGCCAGCGCGCCCTTGAGCTGGGATTCGGCCGCGTCCAATGCGGCGGCGCTGACAAAGCCCCTGGCCTGCAAATCACGCGTCCGGTCGAAATGGGCCTGCGCATTGCGCAACTCGGCTTGCGCCTGCGCCACCTGCGCCTGGCTGCGCTGAACGCCGGTTTGAGTCTCCCGGTCGTCAATGGTGGCCAGCAACTGCCCCGTCCGTACCTTGTCTCCGGCCTTGACCATCAGCGACGCCATGCGGCCATTGGCCTGCGCCGAAATCGTGCTCTGCCTGACCGGCTGAATCACGCCATCGAGCTCGAAACCGGTTGCCACCGCCTTGACCTGCACTGGCCCGACGGGAACCTGGATAGCACCCTGCGCTGTGGCGACCGACATGACCAACGCACCAAACCACGGCACCGAACGCCGGATGGCCCGCAAAAAATCAGGGAAAACAAGTGAACACATAGGGACCCTTTAAACACTGGTTGAAGTATATCGACATACCCCCCCCAGTACAAGACCCAAGGCAGCTCCAATTATCTCAACGAAAAAAGGCCCCGATCGGGGCCTTTTTTCAACTGAGCAGCATTGCACCGAAGCACAATTTTTGAGAGGGAAGTCCCGCCGCCAGGTTAGTCGGGTTATTTGGCAGGGGTTTGCACTTCGACCACCTCAACCTCCACGCGACGATTCCTGGCCCGCCCCTCCCGGGTGGCATTGTCGGCAATCGGCTGGCTTTCACCCTTGCCCACGGCCCGGACGCGTTTGACATCAACCCCTTGGCTGACCAGGTAGGCTTTGACCGATTCGGCGCGCGCCAGCGACAGGCGCTCGTTGTAGGCGTCACTGCCGACTGAATCCGTATGCCCGACGGCAATCACGACGTCGAGCTGAACGCCCTTGATGCGCGTCAGCAGCTTGTCAAGACTGACCTGCCCCTCGGCCTTGAGGTCTGACTTGCCAAAGTCAAACAGCGCATCGGCCGACAGGCTGACCTTGGTCGCAGCAGCCGGGGCAGGAGCGGGCTTCGGTGCAACCGGCGTCGCCGCACGCGCGCGCGGCGGGACCACGATTGCAGCCTTGATCTTGTCGAGGGTATCCACCATGGTTTCTTCCAGCGGGCACAACTCGGCCGGATCGATACCGCTGCGGCTCTGACCCGCATCCTGGGCACTGGGCACGTCGCCGCGGTTCACGCCCAGCGCCGTCACCAGCTGGCCCATGCCCGCCAGGGTGCGCGCCTGCGCAGAAATCTGGTTGTGGTGCGCATTGATGTAAGCCCGTGTGGCCTCGAAATACTCGTTCTGGCTGTCAAGCAGGTCCAGCAGCGTGCGCTGGCCGATGTCAAACTGCTGACGGTAGGCCTCGCGCGCCTTCTCCGTCGACAGACGGTGTTGATCCATGTAGCGCTGCTGCTCGCTCAGGCTGCGCACGT
>DIVK01000093.1:3859-5376 GCA_002422455.1 Rhodoferax sp. UBA6134 | reverse complement strand
TGACAATCGCTCATCCACAGCTCTGGAGATTTCATTGTGACCCAACCCATCGACACCCTCAACCGTCAATTTGCCCTGCCGGGCGCGCTGCGTTTTGTCAACGGCAGCGGCGACTTGCCGGTGGCCGAAATTCAGACGCCGCTGACCAGCGCGCGTGTGGCGCTGCAGGGTGCGCACTTGCTGGCGTGGCAGCCCACGGGAGCGCAGCCCGTCATCTGGTTGTCGCAAGCAGCCATCTTTGCGCCCGGCCAGCCGGTGCGCGGGGGAGTTCCGGTGTGCTGGCCCTGGTTTGGCGCACGCGACGGTCTGCCGATGCACGGCTTTGCACGCACCCGCCTGTGGCAGGTACGCGCGGCATCCACGGATGCGGCCGGACAGTTGGTGCTGCGCCTGGGCCTGCAGGACGACGCCGACACGCGTGCGTTGTGGAACCATGCCTTCGATGTGGAACTGGTGCTGACCCTCGGCGCCACGCTGAGCATGAGCTTGGTCAGCCGCAACACCGGCGACCAGACCTTCACCCTGACCGATGCGCTGCACACCTATTTCTATGTGGCCGATATTGAGCGGACCACGGTGCAGGGCCTGGACGACTGCGACTACCTCGACAAGGTGCACAACTTTGCCCGGGCCCGGCAATCGGGCGCCGTCGAATTCACCGGCGAGACCGACCGCATTTACGTCGACACCACAGCCGACTGCGTGATTGAAGACCGGGCGGCGCAGCGCGCCATTCAGGTCAGCAAAAGCGGCAGCAGCTCCACTGTGGTCTGGAACCCCTGGCGCGACAAAGTCTTTGCCGACATGGCCGCGGGCGAGTACCAGCAGATGCTGTGCGTGGAAACCTGCAACGCCGGGCCCGACCAGATCACCCTGGCCCCGGGGCAGTCACACGCTTTGAGCGCCCACATTTCTTTGTAGGAGGCCCGCCTCGGGCCGATGGCTGTCAGGTATCAGGTGTTTTTGAGCGCCGGGTAGTCGGTGTAACCCTTGGCACCACCGCCGTACCAGGTGCCGCGGTCGCTTTCCACCAAAGGTTTACCCTTGCGCAGACGCTCGACGAGGTCGGGGTTGCCAATGAAGGGGCGGCCAAACGCCACCAGATCAGCGCCATCGGCCAGAACTTGCTGCGCCAGGTTTTTGTCGAGGCCGTTGTTGACCATCCAGGCGCCCTTGCCCGCCGCCGCACGGTAGGCACGGCGCAGGCCGGTGTAGTCAAACGGGCGCTCAGGCAGTTCACGCGGGCCGCCGGTGGCACCTTCGATGACGTGGATATAAGCCAGACCAAAAGCGGCCAGTTCGCGCACCACGTAGTCAAACAGCGGTTGCGGGTCGGGGTCGAAGGCGTCGTTGGCGGGAGTCACGGGGGACAGGCGGATACCCACCTTGCCAGGCCCCACCGCACTGGTCACGGCCTGCACCACTTCGAGCAAAAACCGGGCGCGGTTTTCGATGCTGCCGCCAAAGTCATCGCGGCGCTGGTTGGAGCCGCTTTTGAGAAACTGATCTATCAAATA
>DIVK01000093.1:2456-3727 GCA_002422455.1 Rhodoferax sp. UBA6134 | reverse complement strand
ACACGGCCCACATGCCAGAGCTGACAAACGATTTTGCCGCCGGCGGCGTGCACGCTGCGCGTCACGTCTTTCCAGGCCTCGACCTGTTCCTCGGCATACAAACCGGGCACGTCGGCATAGCCCTGACCTTGCTGGCTGATGGCGGTGGCCTCGGTGATGATGAGCCCGGCGCTGGCGCGCTGGGTGTAGTACTGGACCATGAGGGCGTTGGGCATGGCGTCGGGGGCGCGGTTGCGCGTCAGCGGGGCCATCACGATGCGGTTGGCCAGCACCAAGTCCCCGGCATGCACGGGGTCAAACAGGGTGGCGGTACGGTGAGGCATAAGAACTCCAGATTGATTTTGGCTACAGGCTGCAGTTTAAAGGCTGCTCACAAAAGCCTCGAAAGACTGAACCGGCAGGGCCTGGCTGAACAGATAGCCCTGAAAATGGCGACACCCCAAACCGGCCAGGTACTCCAGTTGCGCCGCGGTCTCGACCCCCTCGGCAATCACTTCCAGGTCCAGGCTGTCGGCCAGCGCGATGATCATTTTGGCGATGGCGGCGTCGTCGGCGTCCAGCAGAAGGTTGCGCACAAAACCCTGGTCAATCTTGAGCTGGTCCAGCGGCAGGCGCTTGAGGTAGGACAGCGACGAATAGCCGGTGCCGAAGTCGTCCAGTGAAAAGCCCACGCCGCTGGCCTTGAGCACTTTCATCTTGGCGACCACGTCATCGACGTTGCTGACCAGCAGGCTCTCGGTGAGTTCGAGCTTGAGACGGTCCGCCCGGGCACCGGTGCGCGCCAGCACCGCCAGCACCTGCTCGGCAAAGTCGCTTTGGCGAAACTGCAGCGCGCTCACATTCACCGCCACACTCAGGTGGGCCAGCTCGGCCCGGTCGGCCCACAACACCAGTTGCTGGCAGGCGGTCTCCAGCACCCACAGGCCCAGCGGCATGATCAGGCCGGTTTCTTCGGCCAGAGGGATGAATTCAGCGGGCGGCACCAAGCCCCGGCGCGGGTCCTGCCAGCGCAGCAGCGCCTCCACCCCGATGACCTGGCCGTCCTGATCAACCTGCGCCTGGTAGTGCAACAGGAACTGGTTCTGGCCAAGAGCGCCGCGCAGGCTGAGCTCCAGCGCGGCCCGGGCGCTGACCACCGCTTGCATTTGCGGATCGAAAAAGCGCAAGGTGTTGCGCCCTGCGGCCTTGGCCTGGTACATGGCCAGCTCAACATGTTTGATGAGGGTGTCCGCAGTGTCCTCCTGCGCACCAAACAGCGTGATGCCCATGCT
>DIVK01000093.1:2144-2413 GCA_002422455.1 Rhodoferax sp. UBA6134 | reverse complement strand
AAGGTATCGCCGCCGAAGCGCGCGGCGGTGTCGCAGTCGCGGATGTTTTCTGTCAAGCGCAGTGCAATTTTTTGTAACAACAGGTCACCGACGTCGTGGCCGACACTGTCATTGAGCAGTTTGAAATTGTCGAGGTCCAGGCAAAGGAGCGCGCCGCAACTCTGGTTACGCTGGCTGGCTGAAATGGCCTGGTGCAAGCGGTCCTGCATCAGGCGACGGTTCGGCAGGTTGGTCAGCGGGTCGTAGAACGCGAGCCGGATGATCTTGCC
>DIVK01000093.1:1934-2085 GCA_002422455.1 Rhodoferax sp. UBA6134 | reverse complement strand
CCCACGGTGTGCAGGGACTGCCACATCGCGGCCCAGAACTCTGCCGGGTGCCGATCCGAGCTCAGCAGCCTGGGCGACTGGCCCACCGCTTCGGCCTCGGTGTAGCCCGTGGTCAGGGTGAAGGATGGATTGACACGAAGTATCACCCCCA
>DIVK01000093.1:0-1807 GCA_002422455.1 Rhodoferax sp. UBA6134 | reverse complement strand
ATCAGGTCGAGCAGGTTACCGCCCATGGCCTCAGCGGCGCTGTAACCATAAATATGCTCCGAGGCGCGGTTCCAGTAGACCACGGTGCCGTCGGCCAGGTAACCCTGGATGGACATGGCTTCGGCGTCTTCAAACAGCTTTTGAAAACGCAATTCGGCAACTTCTCGGGCATCTGAGACGCCTTGCGGCAAGGACGGTAGTGGCGTGCTTGACATGGATGGGTCCTGTTCCAAAAGCATAGTATCGTTTAAATGGTGAAGTCCGGGCCTTAAACTCCGCGCATGATTCCAGGCCTCCAATCCGCCAAAGCGTTCACCCTCGCGCAATTCCAACGCCTCAAAGCCGTTATCAGGCAATACCCCGTGCGGGCCGCTTTGGCCTTGCCGGCGCTGATGCTGCTTTATGTGCTGTTGCTGATTCCGTTCACGCCCGGCATTGGCGACCTGCGCAAGGCCAAGTCGGAGGCGCCGTCGGTGCTGCTGGCGCTGGACGGCAGCGTGCTGGCCGAATACAAACGCATCAACCGGCAGTGGGTCACGCTGGAGCAGATTTCACCGAACGTGGTGAACGCCCTGATCGCCACTGAAGACCGACGCTTTTACGAGCACTATGGCATTGACTTCCGGCGTCTGGTGGGCGCCGCGCTCAGCACCCTGTCGGGTGACTTGCAGGGCGGCTCGACGCTAACCCAGCAGTTGGCGCGCAACCTGTTCCCCGAAGAAATCGGCCGCGCCGCCACCGTGACACGCAAGCTCAAGGAAGCCATCACCGCGCTCAAGATCGAGGCGGTGTATTCCAAACGCGAGATTCTGGAAACCTACCTCAACACTGTGCCTTTTCTCTACAACGCCTTTGGTATTGAAATGGCAGCGCGCACCTACTTTGACACCTCGGCCGACGAGCTTGATGTGCTGCAAAGCGCAACGCTGATCGGCATGCTCAAGGGCACCAGTTACTACAACCCGGTACAAAACCCCGAGCGCGCCAAGCAGCGCCGCAACCTGGTGCTGGAGCAGATGGCCATCAACGGCAGCCTGGACCCGGCGCGCGTCAAGACCTTGTCCAAACGGCCGCTCAGGCTGGACTTTGAGCGCCAGGTTGAAGCCCCAGGCCCGGCACCCCATGTGGCCCAGCACCTGCGCAAGTGGCTGATCGACTGGGCCGACCGCCGTGACTACGAACTGCAGGCCGACGGCCTGAAGATCTACACGACGCTCGATGCCGGGCTGCAGAAAGTGGCAACCCAGGCGGTCAATCGGCAACTCAACTACCTGCAGAATTTGGCCGACGGCCGGCGCAAGGCCGGGCAGGAGCCCGCCGTGCTGCAAGCCGGCTTTCTGGCCATGGACCCGCGGGACGGCGCCGTGCGGGCCTGGGTCGGCAGCCGGGACTTTGCCCAGGAGCAGTTTGACCACGTGAGCCAGGCGCGGCGCCAGCCGGGCTCCACTTTCAAGCCCTTTGTGTACGGCGCAGCCTTCATGCAGGGCATGAACCCGTCGGACACCTTCATGGACCAACCCGTGGCGATCTCATCGCCGGGCAGCGAAGTCTGGACCCCCAGCGACGCCACGCCACCCAGTTACCAGCCCACCAGCCTGCGCAACGGTCTGGTGTATTCCAAGAACACCATCACCGCCCAATTGATGCAAAAAGTGGGACCGAAAAGCGTGGGTGCGCTGGCCCAGGCCATGGGTGTGCGCCAAAGCAAACTGGACCTGGTGCCCTCGCTGGCACTGGGTACCAGCCCGGTCACGCTGATCGAGATGGTCACCGCCTATGGCACGCTGGCCAACGGCGGCAGCTACTT
>DIVK01000090.1:1514-2814 GCA_002422455.1 Rhodoferax sp. UBA6134 | reverse complement strand
TGCACCTGCTCAAAAACGTGCCCGCCGCTTTGCGCGTCAAGTTTGCCGTGCAGGGCAGCAACGAGGTGGAGAAGCCGCGTTTTGAGAACGGTCGTGTCTGGATCAACGCCACCCAGTACTTTGACGGCGTTCCGGCGGAAACCTGGGGCTTCAAGGTCGGTGGCTATGCGGTATGCGAAAAGTGGCTGAAAGACCGCAAAGGCCGTCAGTTGGACTTTGCCGACATCCAGCACTATGGCGCCGTCGTCGCCGCCCTCACTCGCACCCGCGAACTGATGCAGGAGATTGACGCTGTTGCCAACGGCCAGCTCTGGCCCGAAGCGGCAGGCAGTCTTTGAGCTTTCCTTCGTGGTTTGTGTGGCGTTGCAGCGTGCCGATATTTCGACAGCTTGTATCCCAAACCATACAACTGGGGGCTTGTCTGGAGGAGGCTGGGGATGATGCGGCGTTTATCGCCAAAGCGCCAGGTACGATTGTGCGCGCCAAGGGCATGCGCATGCTGGCCAAGGAAACCGTTTTGGGACGTGAAAGTCTTTACAAGACACTGTCCGGCGAAGGAAATCCGGGTGTTTCGACCATTCTCAAAGTCATTGCCGCGCTGGCTATCAAGGCAATGCTGAATAAGTCCGTTCGCGTTGAGCTTGTCGAAACGCAGTCCTTGCAAATCAACAACTTGCAGAAGTCTTCGACAAACTCAGGCCGAACGGAGAGACTTGTTCAGCAAAGCCTTAAGATCGCCCATAGCTTTGCCAGCTTGGCGAGCGCTACAGTCCTTGCCGCCTCAGCGTGACAAGGGTGTTCGCCCGGTGCAGGGCGGTGGTCGTTTTAACGAAGGAAACATCATGAAAATTCTTGCCTTGCGCAGCCGAGTTCTCGTTTTTAGCCTCAGCGCCGTCGCCGCGCTGGTCAGCGGTTGTGCCGACATGAGTGATGCGCAACGCAGTGCCGCCATCGGGGCCGGGGTGGGCGCCCTGGCGGGCGCCGCGATTGGCGACAACCGGGATGCCGCGGCCGTGGGTGCCGGCGTCGGTGCGCTGGGCGGCTACATCTGGTCCAAGCAGATGGAGCAGAAGAAGGTTGCCATGGAGCGGGCCACTGCGGGCACGGGCGTGGACGTGACGCAGACGCCCGACAATCAGCTCAAGCTGAACATTCCGAGCGATATTTCGTTCGATACGGGGCGTTTCAACATCAAGCCGAACATGCAACCGATTCTGGATCAGTTCGCGCAGGGCTTGAGCAGCCAGCCCAATACCGAGATCCGCATTGTCGGCCACACCGACAGCACCGGCTCGGATGC
>DIVK01000090.1:0-1413 GCA_002422455.1 Rhodoferax sp. UBA6134 | reverse complement strand
AGGACTTCGACAGGCTCAGTCCGAACGGGGAGACGTGTTCAGCATTGCCCTAAGCGGCTGGCGCAAGCCGCTTGGTGGATTGTTCAGGCGTAGTAGCGCGCCACGAAGTCTTCAAAGCTGCCTTGCTCGGCGGCTTCGAGTTGCTGTTGCGCCCGCAAGGAGGCCTGCGCAGTGGCCGCAAAGCGCTCATTTGCAGCCGCGTCCAGTGTCTGTGCCTGCAAGCCTCGCGTGTGTTGTTGCGCCAATTGCATGGCGTAGCTGAAGAAGCCGCCATGCTCCCGCGCCCCCGCCAGTACCTGGGCCGAGGGCGTCGCGTCGGGGTGGTCAATGCGCTCGCGCAGGTTTTGCAGCACCGTGGCATGGCGGCGTCCGCCGTAGGCGGCGTCCAGCATCTCGGCAAAGGGTTGCATGTCGTCAAACAATTCGTGTGCCAGCGGACGCATGGGCTGTTCGCGGTTGTGGGCCAGCAGGTGCAGATCGGGTTGGCGGCCCCGGTTGACCACGCGACTTTTGTTTTCGTCGTTTTCGCCTTGCTCGCGGCTGGTGATGGGCGGGCTGTCGCGAAACAGGCACATCAGCAGCAGCACGTCGGCAAACATGCTTTGTTCCGGCGCAATGCCGATGTCAATGAACGGGTTCAGATCGAACAGGCGCACCTCGATGTACTCCACCCCGTATTTTTGCAGCGCCATGGCCGGGCGCTCGCCCTGTTTGCCAATGCGTTTGGGGCGGATGCCGGCATAAAACTCGTTTTCAATCTGCAGCAGATTCGCGTTGAGCTGTTTCCAGTGCCCGCCGTCGCGCACCCCGAGCTCGACATAGAACGGATCCGGCGTGCGGATGGCGGCCTCCAGCGCCTGCGTGTAGTCGGCCAATGAATTGAAGCTTACCTGTAGCTTGGCCTGCGCGCGGTTCTGGTAGCCCAGGTCGCTCATGCGCAGGCTGGTGGCGTAGGGCCCGTACAGGGTGCCAGGCACCAGTTCCTGCAACTCCGACCTGCGGCCCTGAAGAAACGACTGGCAGACCGCGGGCGAGGCGCCAAACAAATAGGGGATCAGCCAGCCGTAGCGTAAAAAATTGCGCAGCAGACCGAAATAGCGCTCGCTGACAAACTCATGGGAATTGTTTCTGACGGAGCAGCAGTCTTTCAGCGCCAGCCAGAACTCGGAGGGCAGCGACCAGTTGTAATGAGCGCCGGCAATGGTCTGCATCCGGCGGCCGTAGCGCAGCCCCAGGCCCTCGCGGTACACGGACTTGAAGCGCGCGGCGTTGGAGCGGCCATAGTCGGCAATCGGGATGTCCTGATCCTCGCCCAGCACACAGGGCATGGAGCCGGCCCACAGGTATTCGCCGTGCAGGTGTTGTGCGCTGTAGCGATGGATGTCCCGCAAAAACCGCAGTGGAAACTCCGGG
>DIVK01000052.1:4888-6199 GCA_002422455.1 Rhodoferax sp. UBA6134 | reverse complement strand
CCCCGAAAACCTAGACCGGCCACACCACGCCGTGGTCGTTCAGGATCGCATCCAGCGGCATGTCGTGCGCTTCGGGCTCGAAGTCGGGCAGAAAACCCGTCGAAAAGCCCAGCCCCACGGTGAACGGGCGAGGCTCCAGGGTGGCTAGCATGCGGTCATAAAAACCGCCGCCGTAGCCCAGGCGGTAGCCGCCGGGGGCATAACCGATGCAGGCCACAAACAGCAGCGTCGGCACGATCAGTTCGGTATCCTTGGGTTTGGGGATGCCGTAGGCATCTTCTTCCATCGGGCAGCCAGGGTACCAGGCGTGAAACGTCATGGTTTTGTGAACTTTATCCACCACCGGCAATCCAATCCGCCGGGGTTGCGGCTGATCGATCAACTCGCCATCTTCTTTCCAGCGGTGCAGTGCGGGGAGCGGGTCGAATTCACCCTTGATCGGCCAGTAGGCGCCAATCACGGCATCCGGGCGGCCCACCAGCCAGATGCGCATGACACGCTGCAGCAAGTCGGCGCGTTGTAGACGATCCGGGAGGCTCAGGCGTTGCTCAATGAGGAGTTTGCGAAGGGCTTTTTTCTCGATCGCTTTTTTTTCGTCAGAGTTATCCATAATCCCCACATGCAGTTTCACGCCATTTTGACATCGATTGCACTCTGCGGGAGTCTGGCCTTGTCGGCCATCGTCCCGGCACACGCCCAGCGCCCGGCGCCGGACAAGGCCCTGGCGGACGAAGGCATTCTGGAAATGGCCCAGGCCTTCAGGAACGGCGACCAAAAGCGCCTGGGCACCTTGCTGCCGCAGGTGCGTGGTCACGTGCTGGAACCCTGGGGCGCCTACTGGGAGCTGCGCGCCCGGCTCGATACCGCGGGTCCGGCTGAAATCCAGGCTTTTCTGACCCGTTTTGCGGGCACCTACCAGGAAGATCGCCTGCGCAACGACTGGCTTTTGCTGCTGGGCCAGCGGCGCGAGTGGGGCAGCTTCATGGCGGAATACCCTCTTTTCCGCATGAACGACGACCGCGCCGTGCAATGTTACGCCCTGCTAATGCAATACAACGCGCACGAGCTTGAGGTGGCACATCAGGTCGAAACATTGTGGCTGGCGCAGCGCGAGGCGGATGACGGCTGCGCGGCAGCGGCTGAACAGCAGATCAAGGCCGGCAAGCTCACGCCCCATTCCGCCTGGCTGCGGGCACGCCTCGGCATGGAGAGCGACCGCCTGGGCGTCGCCACCCAGGCACTGGGCCTGCTCAACACCGAGTGGGCCGCCACTGCCAGCAGTATTTACGCCCAGCCCGGGCGCTATCTGGA
>DIVK01000052.1:3950-4879 GCA_002422455.1 Rhodoferax sp. UBA6134 | reverse complement strand
ACTGCGCTGGAAAACCCAGCTCACGCAGGAAGAACGAAGCTGGGTCTGGGGGGTGATCGGCAAGCGCGCCGCCATGCGCCTGTCGAATGACGCCCTGGCCTACTTCCTGAAGGGACAAGACAGGTTCATGCCGGACGAACATCTGGCCTGGAAGGCCCGCGCCGCACTGCGTACCGGCAACTGGGAGCAGGTGGCCAACGCCATCGCCGCCATGAGCGAGGCCCAGCGCAAGGACAGCACCTGGGTCTACTGGCGCGCGCGCGCCCTGTTGCAACTGGCCCAGACCGGGGCCGGCCGGGCCGAGGCCACCCGCCTGCTGGAGAGCATTGCCGGCGTGCGCGGTTTCTACGAGCAGCTGGCGCTGGAAGAACTGGGCGGGCGCATCGGCGTGCCGGACCAGCCAACGGCCCTGACACCAGAGGAAAAGGCCAGCGCCCGCCTGAACGCCGGCCTCAACCGCGGCCTGTACGCGATACAGATCGGTTTGCGAAGCGAGGGCGTACGCGAGTGGAACTACAGCACCAGCCTGCACCAGCGCGGCGGCATGAGCGACCGTGAACTGCTGGCCGCCGCCGACCTGGCCTGCCAGCGCGAAGTGTGGGACCGCTGCATCAACACCAGCGAGCGGACCAAAATCGAGATCGACTTCACGCAGCGTTTCCCCATGCCGCACAAGAACGCGGTGCTGCAGCGTGCCACACAAATCGGTCTCGATCCGGCGTATGTGTATGGTCTGATCCGCCAGGAAAGCCGGTTCGTCACGGACGCCCGCTCTGGCGTCGGCGCCTCCGGCCTGATGCAGGTCATGCCGCCGACCGCCCGCTGGACCGCCAAAAAAATCGGCATGACCGACTTCAAACCGCATCAGATTGCCGAGCGGGACACCAACATTGCCATTGGCACCGGTTACCTGAAACTGGTACTGGACA
>DIVK01000052.1:543-3828 GCA_002422455.1 Rhodoferax sp. UBA6134 | reverse complement strand
CCGGTAGCGATTTACCTTGAAGATTTACCTGGTGGGCGGCGCGGTGCGTGATGCGCTGCTGGGTCTGGCGGTCAAAGACCGTGACTGGGTGGTGGTGGGCGCCACGCCGCAAACCCTGCTGGCGCAGGGCTTTCTACCCGTGGGCAAGGACTTTCCGGTGTTCCTGCACCCCCAAACCCATGAAGAATACGCACTGGCACGCACCGAGCGCAAAACCGCGCCCGGCTACCACGGCTTTACCGTGCATGCCGCACCCGGCGTGACGCTGGAAGAAGACCTGGCGCGGCGCGACCTCACCATCAATGCAATCGCCGTCAGCGCGGACGCCGTAAGGGCTGACGGCACCTTCGACCCCGGATCCCCGGCAATGATTGACCCCTTTGGCGGGCGCCGGGATCTGGGCCGCAAGCTATTGCGCCACGTCACACCGGCCTTTCGCGAAGACCCGGTGCGCATCCTGCGCGTGGCCCGGCTGGCGGCGCGTTTTTCCGACTTCACGGTCGCGCCCGGGACCCTGCAACTGATGCGCGAGATGGTGCAGTCGGGCGAAGCCGATCACCTGGTGCCCGAGCGCGTCTGGCAGGAGCTGGCCAGGGGGCTGATGGAGCGCACCCCCTCGCGCATGTTCGAGGCGCTGCGTGACTGCGGTGCGCTGGCGCGCCTGCTGCCCGAGGTCAACCAGCTGTGGGGGGTGCCACAGCGCGCCGAACACCACCCCGAAATCGACACCGGCCGACACCTGATGCTGGTGCTGGACATGTGCGCCCGCCTGGACGCATCCCTGCCCGTGCGCGTGGCCTGCCTGTTTCATGACCTGGGCAAAGGCAGCACGCCAGCGCAGCTGCTGCCGCGCCATCTGGGGCACGAAGAACGCAGCGCCAAAATGCTTCAAGGCATTTGCAAGCGCCTGCGCCTGCCTGCCGAATGCCGGGAACTGGCCGACGTGGTGGCACGCGAGCACGGCAACATTCACCGCAGCGGCGAGCTGGGCGCAGCGGCGCTGGTGCGCCTGCTGGAACGGTGCGACGCCTTTCGCAAGCCGCAGCGCCTCCGTGAGGTGCTGCTGGCCTGCGAGTGCGACGCGCGGGGACGGCTGGGGCTGGCCGAGACCCCTTACCCGCAAGGCCCGCGGCTACTGGCCGCCTTGTCGGCCGCGCAGGCGGTGGCGACCCAGACGATCGCCGAAAACGCCATGGCCACCGGAGCCAGGGGCGAGAAAATAGGCGAACTGATTCACCGGGCCCGGGTAGAGGCCGTCCAGGCCAGTCTGTCGTCAGCGCTCCCGTCTTGAACCGCGCGGCACGAAGCGCGCGGAACTCACGCTAGGCCACCAGCGCCAGCGCGGCGAAATCACCGACCCGCTCACCCAGGCCGGCCGGCACCAGCGTGCAGCCATCGGTCAGGGCCGCGAGTTTGCCGCTGACGTGGGCCTGCAGCTTCGGGATGAGGAACTCGCGGTGGTGCCAGAACAGGCCGCCGCCGATGCTGATGCGCTGCAAGTCCAGCGTCACCACCAGGTTGTACAGAGCCCGCCCCATCACCCGGCACAAGTCATCCACAATGGCTGCGGCACTCGCATCCCCGGCATCAGCCGCTGCAAACAACGCAGCCGCATCGGCGAAACCCAAGTGGCCAAAGCGGCGCGCAATGGCATTGCCCGCGACCAGCCCCTCCACGTCGCCAACATTGCCGCAACCGCACAGCGCGTCATCGTTATCACTCACAAAACCGTGTCCGGCATGGCCGGCATTGCCGTTCTTGCCGCGCAGCACGTGGTCATCGACACAGAGGCCTACGCCAACACCGGTGCTCCAGGTCACGTAGGCGCAGTGGGCCAGCGGCCGACCATTGGTTTGCAACGCACCCCAGCGCCGCTCGGCCTCCAGTGCGCCGATGGCGTCGTTCTCGACCCGCACCCGGGGGAATACCTGGCGCAGCGGCGCCTCCAGCAAGGCCGTGGTCCAATCATTGGGCAGACCGCGCGCCGGGCCAGCCAGACCACCGCAAATATTGGGCGCAGCCAGCTCCACCATCCCGTCACGCAACACGAACGGGCCGCAGGACGCCACCCCCACGGCCGCCAGGTCGCCGACGCCCACCCCGGCAGCCCGGCAGCTCTGCCCCAGCAGGCGGATGACCTGCGCCGCCAGCGCATCAGGTGCGCCTTGTTTGACGGTCGGCTCGGCCACACGGCCACGCACCCCCCGCGCATCGGCGATGCTGACCGCCACCTTGGTGCCGCCGATGTCGACACCGGCCACGGGCGCGGCCCCCCCGGGCAGGTGAAAAGCGTCAGCCGGCACGGGCGTGCTCACGCGTCCAGCGCACGATGTCGGCCGCTCCCATGGCACCGGCCTGGCGTGCCACCTCGCGCCCGTTGGCGAACAGGGCCAGGGTCGGAATGCTGCGAATGTTGAAACGGGCGCCCAGGCTCTGGGCCGCTTCGGTATCGACCTTGACCAGCCGCACCTGCGGCTCCAGCTGGGCCGCTGCCTGCTCGAACGCTGGCGCCATCTGGCGGCAGGGCCCGCACCACGGCGCCCAGAAGTCCACCAGCACCGGAATCTGGCTGCGGCTGACGTGACGGTCAAAATTGCTTTCATCCAGCGCCAGGGAATGCGCCACAAACAGCGCCCGATGGCAGCTGCCGCAGTCCGGCGCCTTGGCCAGATCATCGCCACGCACCCGATTGGTCGTGTGGCAATGCGGACAAACAATGTGCAGTGAATCGCTCATGAAAACCCCTTTCTGCTCCTCAAGTAGAGACGGGAGTGACGCCCTTCAAGCCCGGCGTCCCGCCTTTTCGACGCCCGCCACGCACTGAACCTGAACCAGTCAGAGTGTATGCGTGCGGTCACCGACTGCGAATCCAATGGCATCCCACGGCTCGCCCTTGTACAGGCCGATGACCTTGAACAATTCGCCCATCTCGTGCTCCATGATCAGCCTTTGCGCCTGCACCCGGGCCGCCAGCGCGGACTGTTCCATGCGGGACACCAGACCGCAATTCATCAAAAACCGGGCCTGGGTGCAATAACCCAGCACACCCCAGCCCGCCTCCTGGGCCGCCAGGGCGATGCCGGTGAAGTTGACGTGGGCGGTGATGTCCTTGAGCCCCACCTCGGCCAGCGGGTCGGAGTCGCTCTGGTGAGCGCGGTGACACATCACCGTCCCCATGTGGCGCTGGGGATGGTAGTACTCGTGCTCCGGAAAACCGTAGTCAATGAAGAAGGCGGCGCCCGCGGTAAGCCGGTCGGCCAGCGTACGGATAAAGGATTCGCCCTG
>DIVK01000052.1:0-442 GCA_002422455.1 Rhodoferax sp. UBA6134 | reverse complement strand
TTGCCCACCACCACGCCCTGCATGGCCGCCGGCAACTCGCTCACCCAACGCACCTTGCCGCCAAATTTCTGCAGCGTCTGCTGCTGGCGCGCGCGCAGGGCGCCCGAGAGGTCGACGATGGTGTAGCGTTCGACCTGTTCACCCAGCGTCTCCAGCAACTGCAGCGCCAGCGCCCCGGAGCCGGCGCCAAATTCCCAGACTTCCCCGCTACGCGTCACCTGCAGGGCCTGCGCCACCTGGGCCGCCAGGGTCTGACCAAACAGGGGCGTCATCTCGGGGGCGGTGACAAAGTCGCTGCCCGGCACCGGCATGCCGGCCTGCACGGCATAGGGCATGGCGCCAAATTTGACACTGTCATTCGCGTAATAACCCAGGCCCGGCGTGTACAGAGCCAGCGCCATGAAGGCATCAAAGCCGATCCAGCCGCCCTGCGCGGCGATGA
>DIVK01000115.1 GCA_002422455.1 Rhodoferax sp. UBA6134 | reverse complement strand
TGAGCCGGGACGAGGCCAAAGACCTGGTCGAGACCGCCGGCGGCAAGGTGGCCGGTTCGGTCAGCAAGAAAACCAGCTTTGTGGTGGCCGGTGCCGAGGCCGGCAGCAAGCTCGACAAGGCACGGGAGCTGGGTATTGCCGTCATTGACGAAGCCGGTTTGAAGGAGTTGCTTGATGGCCATCCGTGACATTCTCAAAATGGGTGACCCGCGCCTGCTGCGCATCGCCCAGCCCGTGACCCAATTCGATGCCGATTCGCTGCACCTGCTGGTCACGGACATGTTGGACACCATGCTGGCCGCCGACGGCGCCGGGTTGGCGGCGCCGCAGATCGGGGTTGACTTGCAACTGGTGATTTTTGGCGCCAACACCCGCAACCCGCGTTATCCGGACGCACCGGTCGTGCCCCGAACCGTCCTGATCAACCCCGTGATCACCCCGCTGGCTTCAGCAGGGGAAGATGCGGCGCCGCGCGAAATGGAAGACTGGGAGGGCTGCCTCTCCGTGCCGGGCCTGCGGGCCGTGGTGCCGCGGTTTGCGCGCATCCGTTACACCGGACTTGACCAGTACGGCGACCCGATCGACCGCACGGTGGAGGGCTTTCACGCCCGGGTGGTGCAGCACGAATGCGACCACCTCATCGGCAGGTTGTACCCGACACGGGTGCGCGATTTCAGCCGGTTCGGTTTTACCGAGGTTCTTTTTCCGGAACTGGCCGACCGTGGGCCAATGTCAAGGGTGTAAGAAATTTTGTGTAAATGGTCTTTTGGCAGGAAATTGCTGCATCTCAGAAGAGAAGCGAAATAACCGTAAGCAAGGAATTGATCGACGGCCTGCGGGCTAATGACAAGAAACCCGAAGACCTCATTGGCGAGGACGGCTTGCTCAGGCCGCCTACCAAGGATCTGGTCGAGCGGGCTCAGGAAGCCGAGATGGCCGAGTATCTGGGCTACGCCAAGAATGAAAGCGTGGTCAACGCTGCTGGCAACATCAGAAACGGCACGAGCAGAAAGACGCTCAAGGGCGACCTTGACGAACTGTCCATCGAAATCCCCCGTGACCGGCACGGCAGTTTCGAGCCACACTCCAGTCAAGCAATCAAGCAAAGGAGGCTGCCCCGAAGGTTATGGAAATATGCGCAACATCACACGCTGCGTTATGCCATTCCGGAATCGAGACCGGTTATTCCGGTCAAACTTAAAAATCGGTCATGGCCGTCCGGAATACCCGGTAGCTGCATGACGCCCGCGCGGCCCGGCCCTTGGCTTTGCTTCAGGCCAGCGCTTCCAGCAACTCGGTCTCGATCTCGATCTGGGCGCGGCTGTGTTGCAACTCGGCGCCCTGGATCAAAAAGGTGTCGTCCACGCGCTCGCCCAGGGTGGCGATTTTGGCCAGTTGCAGGTTGATGTGGTGACGGGCCAGCACGCGTGCCACGCAGTACAGCAGGCCGACCCGGTCGCTGGCCGAGATGTTGAGCAGCCAGCGCTGGGCTTTTTCGTCCGGGCGCAGGGTGACCCGGGGTGTGATCGGAAAGCTCTTGACCCGGCGCGACACGCGGCCCCGGCCCGGCGGCGGCAGCGGCCCGGTCTGGGCGATGGCGCGGCTCAGCTCGCTCTCCATCATGCCGATGAGTTCCCGGTTGTGTTCGGGCAGGACGGTGGTGGTGACCTGAAAGGTGTCCAGCGCATAGCCGTTGTGGGCAGTGTGTACGCGGGCGTCCAGAATGCTGAAGCCGCCCTGGTCGAAATAGCCACAGATGCGGGCGAACAGGTCGGGCTGGTCGGGGGTGTAGACCAGCACTTGCAGCCCCTCGCCCAGCGGCGATTGGCGCGCCCGCACGATGGCTTTGCCCTGGCCGACGTGGCGCGAGAGTTGGCGCGTGTGCCAGGCAATGTCGGCGGCGTCGTGGCGCATGAAATAGCCCACGTCCAGCGTTTCCCACAGGGGTTTGTGCGCTTCAAACGGCAGGGCGTGCAGGGCGAGCTGGATCAGGGCCTCGCGCTTGCGGGCTTCCACTTCGGCGTCGCGGTCGGGCGCGCGTCCGCCCAGCGTCCGCAGGGTCAGCCGGTACAGGTCTTCCAGCAGTTTGCCTTTCCAGGCGTTCCAGACGGTCGGGCTGGTGCCCCGGATGTCGGCCACCGTCAGCAGGTACAGGGCGGTCAGGTTGCGCTCGTTGTCCACACGCCGGGCAAACGCCTGGATGACGTCAGGGTCGCTCAGGTCTGATTTTTGGGCCACGTGGCTCATCGTCAGGTGTTCCTGCACGATGAACTCGACCAGGCGGGCATCCGCCGCCGCAAAGGCGTGCTGCCGGCAAAAGCGCCGCACCTCGGCGGCGCCCAGCACAGAGTGGTCGCTGCCGCCGCGCCCTTTGGCGATGTCGTGAAACAGCGCCGCCACGTACAAAATCCAGGGTTTGTCCCAGCCCGAGGCCAGTTGCGAGCAAAACGGGTATTCGTGCGCGTGCTCGACGATGAAGAAGCGCCGCATGTTGCGCAGCACCATCAAAATGTGCTGGTCCACCGTGTAGACGTGAAACAGGTCGTGCTGCATTTGTCCGACGATGCGGCGAAACACCCACAGGTAGCGCCCCAGCACCGAGGTCTGGTTCATCAGCCGCATGGCGTGGGTGATGCCGTCGTGCTGCAGCAAAATCTGCCGGAAGGTTTCCCGGTTCACCGGGTCATGGCGGAACTTTCCGTCCATCAGCTTGCGTGCGTTGTACAGGGCGCGCAGGGTGCGTGCCGACAGGCCCTTGACGCCGACCGTGGTCTGGTAGATCAGGAAGGTTTCCAGGATGGCGTGCGGCTCGCGCTGGTACAGGTCGTCGCTGGCGACTTCCACCATGCCGGCCTTGTCGAGGAAGCGGGCGTTGATCGGTCGTGGCGCCTGGGCGCACGGGTTGAGCCGCTCCTCGATGTTGAGCAGCAAAATCTGGTTGAGCTGGGTCACCGCTTTGGCGGCCCAGTAGTAGCGGCGCATCAGGGCTTCGCTGGGGCGCACAAAGGCGCGCTTGTCGGTGCTGACCGCGGGGGCCTCAAAGCCGAAGGAGTGGGCCACGGCGGTTTGCAGGTCAAACACCAGCCGGTCTTCGCGGCGCTGCGCGATCACGTGCAGGCGGGCGCGGATAAGCTGCAGCAAGGCTTCATTGTGTTTGAGCTGCCGCACTTCAAAGGCGGTGGCCAGGCCGCCCCGGGCCAGCGCGTCCCAGTTGTCGCCATACCCGGCGGCCTTGGCCACCCACAGGATGACCTGCAAATCGCGCAGCCCGCCGGGCGATTCCTTGCAATTGGGCTCCAGCGCATACGGCGTGTTCTCGAACTTGCCGTGGCGCTGGCGCAGCTCCAGCGTCTTGGCGACAAAAAATGCCTGGGGGTCGATCGCGGCAAAAAACTGTTTTTCAAAGGCTGCAAACAGGGCCGCGTTGCCGGTGATCATCCGCGACTCAAGCAGCGCGGTCTGGATGGTGACGTCATGGGTGGCCTCGTGCAGGCACTCGGTGAGCGTGCGCACGCTGGAGCCGATCTCCAGCCCGGCGTCCCAGCAACTGCCAATGAAGCCCTCGATCCGGGCCTTGAGCTGCGCGTCCTGGCTGGGCGAGTGCTCGTCCGGCAGCAGCACCAGCACGTCCACGTCGGAGTGGGGAAACAGCTCGCCGCGCCCGAAGCCGCCGACGGCTGCCAGGGCAAAGGGGCTGGCAAAGCCGGCCTGTTGCCACAGCGTTTTCAGGGTGGCGTCGGCCAGGTCCGACAGCTTGCCCAGCGTGGCGCGTATCCCCCGGGTGGAGGTGCCGCCGCCGGCCAGCGTTTGCAGCAAAGCCGATTTTTGGGCGCGGTAGTGATGGCGCAGGGCCTGGAGATCGGTCATGTTCAGCCTTGCAGACCTTGGCGCCGGTGGCGACTCAGACCGTTGCCGGGGTGGCCGCGGGTGCGGCCACGGGTACAAAGGACGGGATGGGCGGGCAGCCTTGGGACAGGGTCAATACCTCGTAGCCGGTCTCGGTCACCAGCACGGTGTGTTCCCATTGCGCTGACAGCGAGCGGTCTTTGGTGACGATGGTCCAGCCGTCGCCCAGCTCCTTGATCTCCTTGCGCCCGGTGTTGAGCATGGGTTCGATCGTGATCGTCATGCCGGCCTTGAGTTGGTCGAGCGTGCCGGGCCGGCCGTAGTGCAATACCTGGGGTTCCTCGTGGAAGCTGCGGCCGATGCCGTGACCGCAAAATTCCCGCACCACGCTCAGGCCGTGGCCTTCGGCGAAGGTCTGGATGGCGTGGCCGATGTCGCCCAGATGGGCGCCGGCCCTGACCTTGATGATGCCGTGCCACATGGCTTCGTAGGTCAGTGCGCACAGCCGCCGGGCCGCCACTGAGGCTTCGCCGACGATGAACATGCGGCTGGAGTCGCCATGCCAGCCATCCTTGATGATGGTGACGTCGATGTTGACGATGTCGCCTTTTTTCAGCGGTTTGTCGTTCGGAATGCCGTGGCACACCTGGTGGTTGATGGAGGTGCAGATGGCCTTGGGGTAGGGGTTGTGGCCCGAGGGCGCGTAATTCAGCGGCGCTGAGGTGGCGCCCTGCACCTGAGTGGTGTAGGCGTCGGCCAGCCGGTCCAGCTCGTTGGTGGTCACGCCGGGTTTGACGAGGGGGGCCAGGTAATCCAGCAGCTCGGCCGCCAGGCGGCCCGCCACGCGCATTCCGGCAATGCCCGCGGTGTCTTTGTAAGTGATAGTCATGGCCCCGATTATCCCATCGGCGGCCACGACGTGGATTACAGGAACTGGTCGTCGTGCTCGCCGATATACGGCGCCGGGCCGGGCTGGTCGGCTACCGTGCGGCTGAAGCGCGGTGCGGGCGACGGTTGCAATGCGCCGTCGCGTTCAAAGAAGGTGCCGCGCGCGCTGTTGTGCGGGTGGTGCGCCGCCTCGTCCAGCGTCAGCACGGGGGCGAAGCAGACGTCGGTGCCTTCCATCAGGGCGCACCAGTGGGCGCTGGGCTGGCTGCGGAAGGTGTCGGCCACCTTGCGCTTGAGCGCCGGCCAGACGGCCGGGTCGCGCTGGCGCTGGAATTCGGGGTCGTTGATGCCGAGCATGTCCAGGAACATGGCGTAAAACTGGGGCTCCAGCGAGCCAATCGAGATCCACTTGCCGTCGGCGCATTCGTAGGTGTCGTAGAAATGCGAACCGCCGTCGAGCAGGTTGGTCTGGCGCTCGTTCTTCCACTGGCCCAGCGCCTTCATGTCGCAGACGATGGAGGTGAGCAGGGCGGCGCCATCGGTAATGGCGGCGTCCACCACCTGGCCCTTGCCCGAAGTGCGTGCTTCGAGCAGGGCGCAGACGATGCCGAAGGCCAGCATCATGCCGCCGCCGCCCAGGTCACCGAGCATGGCCGGGGGGGCGACGGGCCCGCCTTCCGTGCGGCCGATCAGGCTCAGCGCCCCCGACAGGGCGATGTAGTTGATGTCGTGCCCGGCGGCCCGCGCCAGCGGGCCCGTCTGGCCCCAGCCGGTCATGCGGCCGTAGACCAGCTTGGGGTGGCGTGCCAGCAGCACGTCCGGTCCCAGGCCCAGCCGTTCCATCACGCCGGGGCGGAAGCCTTCAATGATGGCGTCGGCCCCGTCCACCAGTTCGAGCACCTTGCGCACGTCGTCGGGCGACTTCAGGTCAACCGCGATGGAGCGCCGCCCGCGGTGCAGCACGCTGCGCCGCCCGCTGGCCAGGAAGGTTCCCTGGCCGCGATCCTTGCCTTTGTCGGCCTTGCGGTCCAGGCGGATCACGTCCGCGCCCATGTCGGCCAGCATCATGGCGCAGAAGGGGCCGGGGCCGATGCCGCCGAACTCGATGACTTTCAATCCTTTGAGGGGACCACTCATTTTTCAGTTACTCCTTGTACGAGCCCAGCTTATCGGGGTGTTGTATTTCTGTCAAGCGTTAGGTAGAATAAAAACGGCTGCCCCTTGCCTGTTTGCCACAGTGATAACAAGCCTTCATCGGCCAGGAGATTTTCATGACCATTCGACTCGAACGCCACGGTAAAGTGGCGCGCCTCGTACTTGCCCGGCCGGAGCGGCTCAACGCGCTGACGCCCGAGATGATGGTGCAGTTGTCCGACGCTACGCTGGAGCTGCAACAGGACCGCGACGTGCGCGCGGTGCTGCTCTGCGGCGAAGGCCGTTATTTCTGCGTGGGCGCCGACGTGGGGGGTATGACCGGTTTTGACGTGGTCTCGGCGCGCGAGCGCATCCACCGGGCGCACCGCGTCATTGCCGGCCTGGCCAACATGGACAAACCGGTGATTGCCGCGGTGCGCGGTTCGACCGTGGGGGTGGGCTGGAGCCTGGCGCTGGCGTGCGACCTGATCCTGGCCTCCGACACCACCAAATTCAGCATGGTTTTCAAGAAGATCGGCCTGGCGCCGGACGGTGCCGCGGCCTATTTCCTGACCCAGTACATCGGCATACTGCGGGCGCGCGAGTTGATGATGTCGGCGCGCACGGTCGAAGCCCCCGAGGCCTTGCAGCTCGGCATGATCAACGAGGTGGTGCCCGATGCGCAGCTTGAAGAGCGCGGGATGGCGCTGGCCCAGGAGCTGGCCGACTCGGCCACCTTCGCGCTGGCGATGGGCAAGCGCATGTTTCGCGGCGCGATGCAGCCCAGTCTGGAGACTTTTCTGGAGCTGGAGTCGCAGGTGCAGGCCGTGGTGCTGCAAAGCGCCGACCACAAGGAGGGCGCCGCCGCCTTTCGCGAGAAGCGCAAGCCGAACTTCATCGGCTGTTGACATGGGTCAGTGAATCGACATGCCGCCGTCGGCGCCGATGATCTGGCCGGTGATGTAGCTCGCGCCCTCGGAGGCCAGGAGCACCCATACCGGTGCCAGTTCTTCCGGCTCGGCCCAGCGACCGAGCGGAATGCGCTCGAGCGTGCGCGTCTTGAAGCGCTCGTCGGTGCGAACGGTC
>DIVK01000069.1:11036-12666 GCA_002422455.1 Rhodoferax sp. UBA6134 | reverse complement strand
TCGCCGATTTCGTCCAGAAACAGCGTCCCCCCGTCCGCCTGCTCAAAGCGGCCGCGGCGCATGGTCTGCGCTCCCGTGAATGCCCCGCGCTCGTGCCCGAACAATTCGGATTCGAGCAGGTCTTTCGGAATGGCCGCCGTGTTGATCGCCACAAACGGGCCCTTGGCCCGGGGTGAATGCTTGTGCAGGGCGCGTGCCACCAGTTCCTTGCCCGAGCCGGATTCGCCCGTGATCATGACCGTGACATTGCTCTGGCTCAGGCGGCCAATGGCGCGAAACACGTCCTGCATGGCCGGCGCCTGACCCAGCATCTCCGGCGTATCGGCCATGCGTTCTTCCGCCACTTCCTCACGCTGGCTTTCTTCCACCGCGCGGCGAATCAGCTCCACCGCCTTGGGCAGGTCAAAGGGTTTGGGCAAGTACTCAAAGGCGCCCCCCTGAAAGGCCGATACCGCGCTGTCCAGGTCGGAATAGGTGGTCATGATGATCACCGGCAGACCAGGGTATTTTGCTTTCACCTTTTCCAGCAGGTCCAGACCCGAGCCACCCGGCATGCGGATGTCGCTGACCAGCACCTGGGGGCCGGGGTCGTCGTCGCGGTCCAGCGCGGCCAGCACGTCACGCGGGTTGGTAAAGCTGCGGCTGGGCAGGTTTTCACGCAGCAGCGCCTTCTCCAGTACGAAGCGAATGGACTGGTCATCATCTACGATCCAAATCGGCTTCATATTTTGTGGCTCTCCTGCGGTTTAAGGTAACGGAATCAATATCTTGAAGTCCGTGCGGCCCGGCACGCTGTCACACTCGATCAGGCCGTGGTGCTGCTGCACAAAGGTTTGCGCCAATGTCAGCCCCAGGCCAGAGCCACCCTCCCGCCCGGATACCAGCGGATAGAAAATGCGGTCTTTGATCGAGTCTGGCACGCCAGGCCCGTTGTCAATGACATGCAATTCCAGTGCCAACCGGTAGCGCTGTTTGCCGAATGTGGTCTGGCGCGCGATGCGGGTGCGAAAGGTCAGGCGCGCACTTCCCTGCGTGATCTGTTCCGTCAATGCCTGGCAGGCGTTGTGGGCAATGTTGAGAACTGTCTGAATGAGCTGTTCACGGTCGCCGCGAAACTCGGGAATGGAGGTGTCGTAATCGCGCACCACTTTAAGGCCCCTGGGAAATTCGGCCAGTATCAATGAACGCACACGCTCGCACACCTCGTGAATATTGACGTCACCGACCAGATGCGGGCGCCGGTGCGGCGCCAGCAAGCGGTCCACCAGCGTTTGCAAACGGTCCGCCTCATGGATGATGACCTGTGTGTACTCCGTGAGCTCGGGGGACGCCATCTCCATCTCCAGCAGTTGGGCGGCGCCGCGAATGCCCCCGAGCGGATTCTTGATCTCGTGCGCCAGATTGCGGATCAGCTCCTTGTTGGTCTGAGCCTGCTCTGCCAGACGATCTTCCCGATCCTGACGCGCCTGCTGCTCCTGCGGCAGCAACTCCACAATGACTTCACCCTTTTTTTCGGTCTGCGTCACGATCACATGCACGGGCAGCGGGTCGTGATTCAGACGCTTGAGCCAGGCGTCGTAGCGCAGGGCCGCGAATTCGTTGCCGCCAGCTCCTTGCAGGGCATTTTGCA
>DIVK01000069.1:2159-10942 GCA_002422455.1 Rhodoferax sp. UBA6134 | reverse complement strand
CGCAGGGGCCGCAGGCGTTGCCCCCATCCGCTCGAGCTCGCGCCGGATGCCAGCGATATCGCTTTCGTTGCGCGCCAAAGCGGTCTTGAGTTCTGCCACCCGGTCCAGATACTTCTGGTGATTGCGCGCCTCACCGCCAATTTTGTCCGGCTCGCCGTTGTTGTACTCCTTGAGCAGCTCGGCGTGACGGGCCTCTGCCTTTTTCAGCTCCGCTTCCAGAATCCGGCGCGCATCCGAGTCACGCGCTTTCTGGTCACCGGCATCCACCCGCGCCCCCCCGGCGGGGGCGGTCGCCGTGCGCGCAGGTGCCGACGCCGCTGGCCGAGTGCCCTGCACCACGGTCACATTACCGCCTTGCACGAGTTTGCAACCATTCTTCTGAGCGTTGGGTGGCGTGTTGGTGTACTCATTGCCGCAGCGGTAAATGCGCTCCTGCGCAAAACTGCTCGCCGCGAAAACGGTGGCGACCAACGGAATCAATAAAACACGTTTCATACATCTTCCAGGCATCAAGAAAATTACTCACCAGTATGCGTCAATTGCGCGCCGGTTCAGTCCATTCAAGATTTTCCCAATAAAAAAGGACGGCGTAAGCCGTCCTTTTTTATTACAGACTACAACAAATTACAGCGAATAGTACATGTCGTACTCGACCGGATGCACCGCCATGCGGAAACGGGTGACTTCCTGCATCTTGAGTTCGATGTAGGCGTCGAGCATGCTGTCGGTGAACACGCCGCCCTTGGTCAGGAAGGCGCGATCCTTGTCGAGGTGCTCCAGCGCCTGGTCCAGGCTGTGGCAGACGGTCGGCACCAGCTTGTCCTCTTCCGGGGGCAGATGGTACAGATCCTTGGAGGCGGCTTCGCCCGGGTGGATCTTGTTTTCCACGCCATCCAGACCCGCCATCAGCAAGGCGGAAAAGCCCAGGTAGGGGTTCATCAGCGGATCGGGGAAGCGGGCTTCCACACGACGGCCTTTGGGGTTGGACACGAACGGAATGCGGATCGAGGCCGAGCGGTTCTTGGCCGAGTAGGCCAGCTTCACCGGGGCTTCGAAGTGGGGCACCAGGCGCTTGTAGCTGTTGGTGCCGGGGTTGGTGATGGCGTTCAGCGCACGGGCGTGCTTGATGATGCCGCCGATGTAGTACAGCGCGAAGTCGCTCAGGCCGGCATAGCCGTCACCGGCAAACAGGTTTTTGCCGTCCTTCCAGACCGACTGGTGCACGTGCATGCCGCTGCCGTTGTCGCCGTGGTAGGGCTTGGGCATGAAGGTGGCGGTCTTGCCGTAGGCGTTGGCGACGTTGTGGATCACATACTTTTGCAGCATGGTCCAGTCGGCGCGCTCCACCAGCGTGCTGAAGCGGGTGCCGATCTCGTTCTGGCCGGCGCCGGCCACTTCGTGGTGGAACACCTCGACCGGAATGCCCAGCGATTCGAGAATCAGCGACATCTCGGCGCGCATGTCTTGCGTGCTGTCCACCGGGGGCACCGGGAAGTAGCCACCCTTGACGGTGGGGCGATGGCCGCGGTTGCCGCCTTCGAGCTTGGCGCCGGTATTCCAGGGCGCTTCGTACTCCTCGATTTCGTAGAAGGTGTTGTGGGGCTCGGTGCTCCAGCGCACACCGTCGAAAATGAAGAATTCCGGCTCCGGACCAAAGTAGGCGGCGTCGCCAATGCCCGAGGCCTTCAGATAGGATTCGGCGCGCTTGGCGATGGAACGCGGGTCGCGATCGTAGGCCTTGCCGTCAGTCGGCTCCACCACGTCACAAGTCATGATGATGGTGGTTTCTTCGAAAAACGGGTCGATGTTGGCCGAGTTCGGGTCCGGCATGAGCAACATGTCAGAGGCCTCAATGCCTTTCCAGCCAGCAATCGAGGAACCGTCGAACGCATGGCCCGAGGCGAACTTGTCTTCATCAAAATGCGAAACCGGCACCGTGGTGTGCTGCTGTTTACCACGGGTGTCGGTGAAACGGAAGTCAACAAACTTGACCTCGTTTTCTTTCACCATCTTCATGACGTCTGCGACGGTCTTGGCCATCAAATACTCCTGGTTGAATCGTTGTAAAAAAAGGGACGTGTCAATGAACGCAGATTTTGTGCCATTACTCAAATATTCGGGCAAACCTGCCTAGCGCTCCATTTTGCCCTGAGTTTGAGTCAGTTTGGACATGAAAGCGCGGAACATGGTTTAACGCACAGAATTTTCAAGCACCAATCATGTGCAATTTTCCCAAAATGAAAAATGGTTACTTAATTCGGCACCAATTTGGGGCGAAGCTATGCGCCAGTGCCCGCGCAAGGCCCGGCCCGGCCCGGCGCAGCGTCAACGAGAAACGGAAGGCATGTCCGTTGCCGTTACCACCGCATCCTCGTCGACCACTGTGGACGCAGGCGTGACCACGGCCGCCGCCCGGGCCTTTTCAGCCCGCAAAGCAACCAGCGCGGCCAGGCAGTAATGCGCAAACCACAGGGAAGACAGTGCAAAGATCAGTGTGTAGAGCCAGATCGCCAACGGCAGCAAAATCACAAACGCCGCAGCCAGCAGGGCACCTGAGGCCCATATCAAACTCGGCATCGCCCCCAGATAGCCGCAAAAAACACCCATTCCCAGCAACCAGCCCCGATGGCGGCGAAAAATCTCGCGCCGTTCCTGCGCACTGGCATGCCCGGCCAGCGCATCAAAGGCCATCACCCGGTAGGTCAGCCAACCCCAGATCAGCGGCGGCAACACCAGAATCAGCGGCGGCACCAGCCACAGGGGAATCGAAATGATCAACGCAACCAGCGCCAGCAAAGTCGAACCCAGGGACCACAGCACGCCAAACACCAGCGAGCCACCGTGCCTGCGCTCCAGTTGCGGAAAACGCCGTTCAGCCACCAGCAAGGTCAAGGCGGGCGTCATCAAAACCGCCACCGCCAGCAGCGACAGCACCACAATGAGCGGTGTGACCGCAAAAATCACAATCAGGGGAACCAGCACCAGCTTGAGGCGGCTCCAGCCAACGCTCTCCAGCCAGACCCACACGTCATTGACAACCGGCGACGCCTCCAGTGCCTTGCGCACCCAATCCAGCGCGCTGTCCCAATAAAAATAACCCAGCCCCAGCGCCAGCGTCACCATCAGCACCAGGGGCAAAAAAGACAGGGCGATCACACGCGGGCGCAGACAATACGCCACCGCGCGCCAGAAGGAATCCAGCAACAGGTTCATGGAGCGAGCATAACCCGCGCGACCACGGCACCTCAGCCGGAGATGCTGGCCAGCTCCGCCGGGCTCAGCCAGCGCCACTGGCCCGGCGCCAGATCGTCGGGCAATCGCAAGCCGCCCACCTGCGAGCGGTGCAAAGCTTCCACCCGGTTGCTGACGGCAGCCACCATGCGCTTGACCTGGTGGTACTTGCCCTCGGTCAGGGTCAGACGCAGGTGATGGCTTGACACTGCCTCGCAGGCCGCCGCCTGCACCGGTTTCGGGTCATCGTCCAGCACCACGCCAGCCAGCAACTTGTTGATCTGGGCTTCATCCAGCGGATGCTTGACCGTCACTTCATACACCTTGGGCACGTGGTGGCGGGGTGAACTCATGCGGTGGATGAACTTGCCGTCATCCGTCAACAGCAGCAGCCCGGTGGTGTCCTGATCCAGCCGCCCCACCGCCTGCACCCCCTGCACCGCGCCTTTTTGTGGCCGCAGGCGCAGCGGCGACGGCAACAAGGTGTAAACGCTGGGGTAGGTCGAGGGCTTTTGTGAGCACTCGGTGGCGGTGGGTTTATGCAACATCACATACGCTTTTTCGTGATAGGGCCAGTCGACGCCCTGCACCCTGAAGCGCAACCCATCCGCGACAAACTCGGCAGCAGCCTGCCTGCATTCGACGGGAGCGACAACCTCATTTGACGCATAAACCTGAACCAGACCCTGCTGAATCAACCCCGCGCACACGCGGCGGGTGCCGAAACCCTGGGAATAAAGAATGTCTTGTAACTGCATGCACCGAGTATCGCAAAGGCCTGCGCAATCAACGTAAAAGCGGGCCCGACACGCACTCTGGGAACATCCACTCACGCAGCGGCAAACCAAGGCGGCAACCCTCATCTACAAAAATTTAATTGAATTTGATGTATTTTAATTACCGTTAAATACATTTTGCAACAAATTACCTCAAATTACATTGCGTTTGCTCAACGAATAAAAAGTCCGTCAAACCTAAATTGCCACCAGGGGTGGGCCGCGAGGCCGGCCTTATGAAGGACGCCGGCGGTAAATCACGTCCGGTCGTTTCGTTTGTTCAATCCAGAAGGCCTGACGGCCTGTCAAAGGAGTCTTTATGGCAACGAAAAAATCACAGAGCGAATTCCAGGAACCCGATTCCGGCGACGGACAAGCGGAGACATCAGGCGAGCTTTCGGGCTACGAAGCACCGGGTTCGGACGAGGCGATGGCCGCCGAAGCCGCGGAATCCGAGGTCGAGGCGTTCCTGTCCGGCGTCGACAGTCAAATACTTTCCGTAAAGATGGCGCTGGAGAAGTTGCTGGCCAGCATCAGCGGTGAGGAAACCGGGGCGCAGTCGCAGGCCGCCATGGACGCCAACATCGTTGGCGTCGGCATCGGTCTGGGCGACGGCACGTCGACGGCGGGTTCACCAGGCGATCCTGTGCTTGAGGTTTACACGCTCGAGCCCGAGTCGGCAGGCGATCTATGCGCCCGGCTCGCCTCGGTGGCGGGCATCTCGGCACTCGCCGACAGCGACTTTCCAATTCATGCCGTGCATACCGGTGTGATTGACGCACAGCCACACCGCATGCGCCTGCGGCCGGCGCCGGGTGGCATCAGCGTCGGACACCGCCTGATCACCGCCGGCACGCTCGGTTGCCTGGTGCGCGGCCGCAGCGCCCCGCGCATCAACCGGCTGATGATCCTGAGCAACAACCACGTGCTGGCGAACACCAACGGCGGACCGCTGGGCGAATCGATCCTTCAACCCGGCCCCTATGACGGCGGGCGCAATCCCGCCGACAAGGTCGCGGTGCTCGAACGCTTCGTGCCGATCAATTTCGCCGCAGGCAGCGCCAACATCGTCGATTGCGCCACCGCCTGGGCCTGGCCGGAGCGCGTGCGCCGCGAGTTGATGTACATCTCCGGCGGGATCATTCGTTATTTTCGCGTTGGCGCAACACCGGTCGCGGCGGCTCTGGGGATGCCTGTCGGCAAATCGGGACGGACGACGCAGCTCACCAGCGGCAGGATCACGGCAGTCGGCGTTACCATCAACGTCAACTACGGCGGCGGCCGCGTGGCGCGCTTCACCAACCAGATAGCGGTGCGCTCGCCCAGCGGCAACTTCAGTGCCGGCGGTGACTCGGGTTCACTCATCTGGACCTGGGATGCGCGCCGTGCGCCGGTGGCCTTGCTGTTCGCGGGTGGCGGCGGAACCACCTTCGCTAATCCGATCGCAGGCGTGCTGGCGAGATTGGACGTGCAACTGGTGACCTGATGGTTCACAATCCCTGCCATGTATTGTTTGCCCAAGCTTCGCGCCAGTAACAAGGAGAATAGCCGTGGTAACCAGCCTGCCACCTGGGTCGTTGGATTTTCTTGCTGCGGAGCCGGCGCCGGTCACCAGACAACCGGCGCCGGATGCCGACCGCCTCCCACAAGCCACCACTGACCAACTGATGCGCATCCCCGGCATCGACGGCGTCTGGATCGAACGGGATGCCGGCGGGCGGCGCGTCGTGGTACTGCACTACACGCCCGGCGGCGCAACGACGCACCTGCCAGGCACCGTGGAGGGGTTGCCGACGCGCATTGTCGGCGGCGAGCCGATCCGCGCGCAGCAACACCCCACCTTGCTGCAGCCCATGTCACCCAAGTAAGACACCGAGAGAAAGTGGGCAGCCCCGCCACCGGCCGGTTGTCTGCTCAAATCCCCGCCAGCGACCTCAAACCGATGGGGTCATCCAGATTCAAGACCCGGCCCGAACCACTGATCAGGCTGCGCTCACGCAGATGGCGCAACACACGCGACAGTGTCTCCGGCGCAATACCCAATTGCGCCGCAATCGATCGTTTGCGCTGCTGCAGCTGCACCGCCATGGCGCCTTGATCACCGGTCCGGGCATGGCGCAGCAGCCACTCGGCACAGCGAGCCTCGGCGTCTTTTGCCTGGCGGCTGATGGCCAACTCGGTTTGCTGACGGTGCGCCATGGCCACGTCGTGCAACACGGCCTGGGCCTGTGACGACATGTCCGACAACGAACGACGAAACTCAAGCACCGACACACGCCGCAAACAGACTTCGGTTTCCGCCACTGCGTCCACGGCGTGCGGCAGGTTCAGCACCGCAGAGGTGGCCTCCAGCCAGCAGGGCCCCTCCACCACGCCCAACTGATGCACCAGCACATCCCCCTCCATCACCCCCAGGGCCACGCGACCCGACTCCACGTAACCAACCCAGGGCGAGGCAAGCGTACGCCGAAGCAAAGACTCGCCCCGCGCCGCCACCCACCGCTCGGCAAAAGGATCAATGACCTGGACGGATACCATGGAGCCGACTTTGCCGCGCCCAGCATCCAGAGACCTTGAGCAAAATCAAACAATCCGGCAGAAAAATCTTACACGGCAGGCCTTTGGCCGACGCGGCGGCACATACGGGTCTTTTACGCTACTCGCCCAGGTAAGCCGCACGCACTTTGGGGTCATTCAACAGCTCCCTGGCGTCGCCCCGCAGGGTGACAAGGCCGGATTCCATGACGCAGGCGCGATCGGCAATCGCCAGGGCGCGGCTGGCGTTTTGCTCCACCAGCAGCACGGTCACGCCCTGCGCGCAGACCTCGCGCACCACTTCGAAAATCTTGTCCACCATCAGGGGCGACAGTCCCATGGAGGGCTCATCGAGCAGCAGAAGCCTGGGCCGGCTCATCAGTGCGCGGCCCACAGCCAGCATTTGCTGCTCACCGCCGGACAGGGTGCCGGCCAATTGATCGTGACGCTCTTTCAAACGCGGAAAAGTGGCCAATACCTTGTCGAGGTCAGCCAGAATGGCGGCCTTGTCATTCCGGATGTAGGCGCCCATCTGCAGATTCTCAAGGATGGTCATGCGGGTGAACACGCCGCGCCCCTCGGGCACCATGGCCAGCCCCTGCCGCACCAAATCCCACGGCCCCTGACCGCGAATGCTTTTACCCAGGTATTCGATGTCGCCAGCGCTCATGGGCAGGGTGCCGGTGATGGCCTTCATGGTGGTGGTTTTGCCCGCCCCATTGGAGCCAATCAGCGACACCAGTTCGCCCGCGCGCACGTCAAAATCCACCCCTTTGACGGCCTGGATGCCGCCGTACGCCACTTTGAGGCCGGTCACTTTAAGCAAGATTGTCATGGTGATTACTCAGTGGCCGCTGATGCCAAGGTAGGCTTCGATGACTTTTTCGTTTCTCTGCACTTCGGCCGGTGTACCGTCGGCAATCTGCTTGCCGTAGTCCAGCACCGTCACCCGGTCACACAGGCCCATCACCAGCTTGACATCGTGCTCGATGAGCAAAATGGTGCGCCCGTCGCTTCTGATTTTTTCAATCAGGACACGCAACATGACTTTCTCGGTGGCGTTCATGCCGGCGGCGGGTTCATCCAGCGCAATCAATTGCGGGTCGGTTGCCAGGGCGCGCGCAATTTCCAGCCGGCGCTGGTCGCCGTAGCTCAGGGTGCGGGCCTTGCAGTCGGCCAATGCACCAATGCCCACATAGTCCAGCAGCTCGCGCGCGCTTGCGGCAGTGGCCGCTTCTTCCGCCCTGAAACCCGGTGTGCGGAAAACCGCCCCCAGCACACCCGAATGGGTGCGGACATGCCGCCCTACCATCACATTTTCCAGCGCGGTCATCTCAGAAAACAAGCGAATGTTCTGAAAGGTGCGCGCTATGCCGGCTTTGGCCACCTCATGCACCGCCGTCGGCCGATAAGTTTTACCGGCCAGCTCGAAACTGCCGCTGTCAGGCGTACAGAGGCCGGTCAGCACATTGAAGAAGGTGGTTTTACCGGCGCCATTGGGGCCGATCAAACCATAAACCTGACCGCGCCCGATCTGGAGGCTCACCTCGCGCAGGGCCTGCAGGCCACCGAAGCGTTTGGAAACGCCGGCAACCCTGAGTACCGTGTCACTCATGCGCCACCTCGCATGCCTGGCAGCGCCCTGCCGTGGTCGGGCGCCGGCCACAGGCCGCGGGGCCGCAGCAACATGACGCTGATCATGGTCAGCGCAATCAGCAGCTGGCGCAAAATCGAGGCATCCAGCCGCCCATCGGTCCTGCTCTGCAGGGGCCCGGCCACATAACGCAACACCTCCGGCAGAGCCGACAGCAGCACCGCACCCAGAACGACGCCCGGCAAGTGCCCCAGACCGCCCAGCACCACCATGGCCACGATCATCACCGACTCCATCAGACTGAAGGACTCGGGTGAAATGAAGCCCTGGAAGGAGGCGAACATGGCACCCGACACACCACCAAAGCTGGCCCCCATGCCGAAGGCCAACAGTTTCAGGTTGCGGGTGTTGATGCCCATCGCCCTGGCGGCAATTTCATCCTCCCGAATCGCCACCCAGGCGCGGCCCACGCGCGAGTGCTGCAAGCGGTGCGAGATCACGATGCTCAGCAGCACCAACGCCAGAAACAGGTAGTAGTAAAGCGACACCGACGCCAGCTCAAAACCGGCAATGTCAATTGGCTTGCCCAGGTCGAACCCAAAGAAACTGATGGAGTCAATCTGGTCCATCCCCCTGGGGCCGTTGGT
>DIVK01000069.1:0-2095 GCA_002422455.1 Rhodoferax sp. UBA6134 | reverse complement strand
CCCGGAAACATCGCTGCCAGCAGCTCAAATGTGTCCGTCAGGTGCGGCGACGCCAGCAGGCCTTGCAGATAGGCGCCAATGGCAAAAAAGGCCACGTAGCCCAGGTCCAGCAGACCGGCATAACCCACCACAATGTTCAGACCCAGCGCCAGCAGCACGTACAACAGGGCGGTGTCGGCAATGCGCACCCAGGCGTTGCCAAAACCCTGCAGCAGCAGCGGCAGAATCAGCAGGGCGGCCGCGGCCAGCAGAAAGACGGTGATTTTTTGTGCTTGTTTCATACCGCGACACTCAGGCTCGATCCGCCACCCGCTCACCCAGCAAACCCGAGGGCCGCAGCGTCAGCACGACGATCAGGACGATGAAGGCAAAAATGTCGGAGTAGTGGCTGCCCAGTACGCCACCGGTCAGCGTACCGATGTAGCCCGCACCCAGCGATTCAATCAACCCCAGCAAAATGCCACCGACCACGGCGCCCGCCAGGTTGCCGATGCCGCCGAATACCGCCGCAGTGAAGGCCTTGAGTCCCGGCAAAAAACCCATGGTGTGCTGTACCGTGCCGTAATTGGCCGCCCACATCACACCGGCAATGGCCGCCAGCACCGCACCGATCAGGAAGGTGGCGGAAATCACCACGTCCGGCTTGACGCCCATCAGCGCCGCCACCCGCGGATTCTCGGCGGTGGCCCGCATGGCGCGCCCCAGCCGGGTAGTGTTCACCACCCACGTCAGCAGCGCCAGCGCCACGGCGGTCAGGCCCAGAATCAGAACCTGGGTCGGCGTGATCACCGCGCCGCCCACGTTGAACGGTGCGCTGGGCAATAAGCCGGGATAAGGTTTGTAGTTGGGTTTCCAGATAATCATGGCCAGCGTCTGCAGCAGGATGGACATGCCGATGGCAGTGATCAATGGCGCCAGCTTGGGGCTGTTGCGCAGCGGCCGGTAGGCCACTTTTTCGATCACGAAATTAAGCGCCGCCGCCACTACGCAGGCAATGATCAGGGCCGTCAGAAGAATGAGCCAACCCGGCGTGCCCGGCATGGCGTCCGTCATCAGACCGATGATGCTCCAACTGGTCAAGGCACCGACCATCAGCACCTCACCATGGGCAAAGTTGATCAGGCCGATGATGCCGTACACCATGGTGTAGCCCAGCGCGACCAGGGCATACATGCTGCCCACCACCAGACCATTGATGATCTGCTGTATGAAGGTATCCATTAACTCTCTCCGAAGATTGGCCAGCGCATGTGTCAGCCGCTTTGATGGTTCAGGTTTTTGAGTTGCCGCAACTTGGCGGCAATCCGGATCTCCAGCCCGCGCTCGACCGGACGATAGAAGCCGGGCGCTGCCATGCCGTCCGGCAGGTAGCGCTCACCGGCAGCGAAGCCGCCCGCCTCATCGTGCGCGTAGCGGTAGCCCTTGCCGTAATCCAGCTCTTTCATGAGTTGGGTGGGGGCATTGCGCAGGTGCATGGGCACCGGTCGGGTCCCGTCCTTTTTGACCAGGGCCCTGGCTTCGTTGAAGGCGACATAAACCGCATTCGATTTGGCGGCAACCGCCAGATAGACGACGCACTCGGCCAGCGCCAGCTCACCCTCGGGCGTGCCCAGCCGCTCGTACACGTCAGCCGCATCCAGCGCCAGGCGCAGGGCGCGCGGATCGGCCAGCCCGATGTCCTCGCTGGCCATGCGAATCAGGCGGCGCGCCAGATAACGCGGGTCAACGCCGCCATCGAGCATGCGCACCAGCCAATACAGCGCGGCGTCGGGGTCGGAGCCGCGCACCGACTTGTGCAGAGCCGAAATCGTGTCGTAGAACTGTTCCCCTCCCTTGTCGTAGCGGCGCATGCGCTCCCCCAGCACCTTGAGCAGCCAGCCATCGGTGATCCCGGCCAGCCTCTCCTGGCTGGCGGCGACACTCAGGGTTTCCAGCGTGTTGAGCAGGCGCCGGGCGTCGCCATCGGCATAAGCGATCAGACGGTCCATTGCTGTTTTTTCGATCGCTGGCACCGCCCCAACGTCACAGGCCCGGGTCACAATTTGCTCAAGCTCCTGCGCTGACAAAGGTTGCAGCACATAGACTGCGGCGCGCG
>DIVK01000087.1 GCA_002422455.1 Rhodoferax sp. UBA6134 | reverse complement strand
CCCTGTTGCAGGTCGCGCAGCGGATCATCGGGCAAGCATTCTCCGCGCGCCGACAGGTCGCCGCTGCCAATGCGCTCGATCATGCGGGATATCCGCAAAATGGGCCGCACCACCCCGCGGCCAATGCGCAGTGCCAGGAAACCGCCAAACAACAAGCCGCCCAGCGTGACCGCCAGGCCCGCCAGCAACAGCTCCCGCTCGCGCCGGACCAGGGCCTGGCGTGACACCTCCAGCACGACATGACCCAGCAGTTGCGGCGCATCGACGCGGCCGCCGGCACCGTCTTCAAACAACTCGTCCATCGTCACCCGGCTGGCAGTCACCGGCTGCGACAAAAGATCAGTGCGCGCACCCCGCTCCACCTGTGCGCCCTCCGCTGCGCCCAGGGGCGGCAGCACCGCGTAGCCCGGTTGGCCCGCCCGGGCGAGGATGCGGCCCTGGGCGTCGAGAATGGTGACCGAGCGCACGTCCGCCTCGCGCAGCATGCCCCGGGCCAGGGCCTGCAAATGGTTGATGTTGGCGGCGAACAGGCCGTATTCGCTGGCGGAGGCGAGCTGGCGCGCCATGGAGCGGGCGCGCTGACTGTGCGCCTCATAAACGTCACCCACCCGCCCCACCAGAAACACCGCCGCCAACAGCACCGCCAGCAGGGTGACCGGCAGCAGCGCCACCAGCAGCATGCGGGTCCGGATGTCGGGCAGTTTCATTTCCCGCGCTCCAGTTCGCGCAAGCGCTCACCCAGGCTGTCGGGCTCCAGCACCAGACCGAGTGAACGTGCCACGTGCTCATTGACGCTGATGCTGAAATCCTGCGGATATTGGGGTGACGCCGGCAAGGCCTTGCCCGCCAGCACCTGCCGCGCCATGCCGGCGGCCTGGCGGCCCATTTGAGCCGGCGTCGTGTGCAGCGCCAGCAGGGCCCCCGCACGGACATAGGCCGGAGAAAAGGCCACCATGGGCACCCGCGCCCGAAACGAGGCCAGCAAAATGTTTTGCAGGCTGCTGGCGTTGTACAGTTGCGGGTCCGCCACCGCCAGCAACACGTCGGCCTCGTCCAGCACGTTTTTCAGGCCCGGGAAAATCGGTTCGCCGGGCCCAACCCGGGCACTGACCAGTTGCACGCCACGCGCATGGGCCGCCAGTTGAAGATTGCCGGCCTGCAATTGCGACTCCGGCCCCCAGAGCACGCCCACGCGACGCGCCTGCGGCAGCGCCAGCCCGATCAGGTCGAGCTGGCGGCCAAACGGCTGATTCAGGTAAAGGGCCGAAAACTGCGTCGACACCCGACGTCCGCTGTCCTGCATGATGCGCTCAAAACTGACACGCGGCAGGAGCGTACACAGTACCGGCGCCCGCGTCCCGCTCCTGGCCAGCAGGCCCGCGGCCTCGGTGCCGAGGGCCACGAACAGCCGGGGCGTCAACACGCCCGCCGCCGCCAGCTCCGCCGCCGTGAGATGGAGCACGTCCCGGCGTGCCAGCCCGCCGCTTTCAAGCGTAGCCGTCAGTGCCTCGGCCGCCTCCACGTAGGCCGCGCTGCGCTCGCTGCTCACGATCACCACCAGCGCATCCGCCGCCTGCAGCGATCCGGCGCCAAACAGGGCCAGCCACACGGTCAGCAGGAAAAAGCGCAGGCGCATGAACATGGAAAACGGATCGGCCGGCTCAGTTGTCCAGCCGCAGGGTCACAAAGGCGCGGCGCTGGAACTCGAAGCCCGGGTCAAAGTCCTGATAGGGCCGCCCGAGGTTTTGCACCACCAGCGCCACTTCACCCTTTTGTGCGCCGAAACGCAAAGGCAGGCCAAGGCGCAGGTCGGTACGCGTCATCGCCGCCGCCTTTGCGGCGCCCTGCAGGGTCTCGGCGCTGTTGTCCTGGTGCATCAGACTCAAGTCCAGACCACCAGGCAACTTCTGGAAAAAGACCAGCGAGCTCGCCAGCTTCGGCGCCGCCAGTGCATTGCCTTCATCCCGGGTGCCGATCTCGGTGTAGGTTTGATTGAAAATCAGCTGGCCACCCGGCCAGGGGCGCCACTTCAACTGGTATTCAATCCCCTGAATGGAAAAATCCTCGTTGTTGAAATAGTCTCGCGGAACGCCCACGATATCATTTTCCTGACGGATAAAGCCGCCAATCCGCTCGCTGAAAGCCCGCACATCCAGGTTCATCGCCAGCGCGGGAAAGTCGCCCAGGTACCCGATCTCCCGGGCCCGAATGGTTTCGGGTTGCGCGTGGCCGGTGGCCTTGATGAAGCTGAAGCCCTGCACATAAAGGTCGGCCGATTTTTCAAACGTGCTGGGCGGACGGAACGCGCGCGAAACGCCCATGCGCAAGGTCTGACCCTCGGCGAAATGCCAGTTCAGCATCAGCCGTGGCGCAAGACTGTCGCCGTTGACACTGCTGTGCTCGGCCAGCCCCCCCGCGTTCAGGACAAGGTTGCGGGCGAACCGCCATTCAGCGTTGCCGAACAGGCGCGTGAANNCGGAACTCGCCGCCCCACACCACCCGCACGTCCGGGCCCTGGCGAAAGGTGTGTGTCAGGGAAAACGTGTCGCTGCTGGAGGTGCCGCCAAAGTCAAGGTCAAAAAAATCAATCTTGTCGGCATAAGACTCCTGCGAGCGGGACACACTGAGCGCCAGGTCGCTGTCCAGACCCAGATTGCGGCGCCAGTCCAGTTGCAGATAACCGATGTCCAGCCCGGTATCACGCTGCTCCA
>DIVK01000026.1:13247-16129 GCA_002422455.1 Rhodoferax sp. UBA6134 | reverse complement strand
CCCGATACGCTGGTCCGGGCTGTTTCCAGGCTGGATGCAATGGAGCTTGAAACTTGTGCCGCGTAATTGGCACTTTGGGTACGGATGCCGATTTGCGCGATCAGGCCGGCATAGCCATCGGTCAACGCGGCGCCATCGAACATTTTCGCGTCGCGCAGGTTCATCATGGCGCTGGCGTTACCGGCGTTGAGGTTGCGGTAGGCGGCGGGTTGGGGCGCCACCGTGAAGGTGTCGCCCGCTTTTGGCGTGCCCTGCAAAACGAGTGACCATTCGCTCAGCGGCGACGTGGCGGGGATCGTCCCCTCTATCACCTGACCAGACGTATAGGTAAAGGTGGTGGTGTTGGCCGGTATCTCGTCGCTGCGGGTATAGCTGTTGGCGCCTGTGAAGGTGATCGTGACCGGGGTGGTGGCGATCGGGTTGCTGCGGGCCATCAGTGAGGACAGTTGCAGGCTGCCCGTATTGGCCGCGCCCAGGGCGCCCGCTACCGGGCTGGCCACCGCCAGTGAACGTGGCGTGGAAAACACGCTGCTGACATTGCTGGCCGAAGTGCTGAACGGCTTGATCAGAAACTGGTCCCCGGCACTCGGCGTGCCTGCAGGCATTGAAATATTCAGGCCGTCCAGGGTGGCCAGAAAAGGCGCTGTGCTGGGCGTTTGGGGAAAGGTGACGATCACACCATCCGAGCGCCGGGTAATACTGCCCGTGGTGGCTGAGGTGAAGGTCACTTCGTAATCAGAGGCCGCAAGTTTGGTCGCGTCGCTGATAGACAGGGTGAGGGATGCAGTCCCGCCATTGGCGGTGGCGGCGAGCACGTTTTTGTTGGTAAAAACGGTGGGTGTGAACAGGTTGCCGCCGGGGTTGCCGTCCAGATCGAGCCCGAGTTTGTGCTGGTCGTTCATGCTGGCCGTGACAGCCAGGGTGAGCCGCCCCAGCAAATTGCGCCCTTCCGCCAAATCGGTGTTCTGAAAGCGCAGCAAGCCAGACACTTCGCCCCCGCCCAGGTTATTTTCATCCAGTGTGATGACTTGCCCGTTGCGGTTGATCGCCAGTTTGATTTTCGAGGTGTCACCGAATGTGCCATCGTCCTTCACGAGCGAGACGGGCGACACCGTCGTACCCAGCACCAAGGCCTGGCTGCCTCCAATGAAAATCCCCACGGTGCCGTCATCCGCCGCAATCGAGGTGGTCTGCACATACTGGTTGAGGTCGCGCACCAGCTGGTCGCGTTGGTCCAGCAAGTCATTGGCGGGCTGCCCGGAGCCCTGGGCGCGGGCAATTTGTTCGTTGACGCTGGCAATGCTTTTCGCCAGGCTGTTGATGGCGTTGACCTTCTGGTCAAGCTCTTGCGTGACGCCTTGCTGCAGTTCGTCCAGGCTTTGGGATGCTGCCCGCATCCGCGCCGCGGTTTCGTCTACCCGGGTGAGTACCACCGTGCGCGCTGTCAGATCGGTCGGCGCACTGGCCACGTCCGAAAATGCATTGAGCATGTCGTTGATGGCGGCGCCCAGTCCGGTGCTGCCACCGGAAAAAATGTTTTCGAGTTGTGTGAGTTTGTCCGACCGGGTGCGGTCCGCCGCCGAGGTGGAGCTGGCCAGCGCAGACTGACGCGTCAGGAATGTGCTGAAGTTGCGCTCGATGGTCTGAACGTCAACGCCTTTGCCGATATAGCCACTGCCGGTGAACTGGCCTTGCGTGGCTTGCAGTACCACCGTCTGACGCGAATAGCCTGGCGTATTGACGTTGGCGATGTTGTTGCCGGTGGTTTGCAGTGCGACCTGGTTGGCCTGCAGGGCCCGGGTGCCGATGCTAAGAATGCTGCTCATGCACGTGTCCCTCAGGCCTGCGCGCGTTGCAGCCGCAGCGTGGTGTTAATGGCCCGCCCCAGCTTGGTCGCGTAGTCCGGGTCGGTGGCATAGCCGGCTTTTTGCAAACTTTGCGCAAAGGCCTGCACCGAACCGGTCTGCTGGCTGGCCTGGGCGTAGCGGGGCGACTGGGTAATGAGCCGTGCGTAGTCGCGAAAGGACGCTTCGTAAGAGTCGTAGGCGCGGAATTTCGCGACGGTTTTTCGGGCTGCTCCGTTGACGTATTCGGTGGTGGTGACTTCCGCGACCTTGCCGTTCCAGCCGGGCCCGGCCTTGATGCCAAACAGATTGAAGGAGGGGGCGCCGCCGGGCATTTTGATCTCATGTTTACCCCAGCCCGTTTCGTGGCCGGCCTGCCCCAGCATGTAGCCGGCTGGCAAGCCACTGGATTTTTCCACTTTGGCGGCGGCTTCGGCGTGGCGTTGCACAAAATGGCTTTGGCTGGTGGTGGCTGCCGGCGTGGCGGCCTGGGTGCCATAGGCGGCAAGGACGGACGCTTTGTTCAGGGCGCTGATGGGTGTGACCGCCGGCTTTTTGTCCGACTCTGCAGTCCCGGGCTCAGCCATGCCCATCTGGCGCGACAGCTGTTGCGCAATCAGGTCTGACAGCCCGCCGGGTTGGCCCGACATCTGCACCGCAAATTGCTGGTCCAGCAGATCGGCGCCCAGGTCGCCGCCGGGGCTGTCCATCAGGCCGGACTTCATGGTGGCTTCGCGCATGCTTTTGATGAGCTCGCGCATGAACAGCGACTCAAACTGTTTGGCCGCTTCCTTGATGGCGGCCGGCGTGTTTTGCCCTGCCTGCAACTTCAGGTTGCTCAGCGAGCGGGCGTCGGCCGCCAGCGCGTTGGAGACCGAAGAGGTTTGACCGTAGCCCATGTCAAATGACCTCCAGCTCCGCGTTCAGCGCGCCTGCTGCCTTGATCGCCTGCAAAATGGCCAGCAGGTCTTGCGGCGTGGCCCCCAGCGCGTTCAGGGCGCGCACCACGTCCGACAGCAGGGGCGAGGCGGGTACCTG
>DIVK01000026.1:6058-13149 GCA_002422455.1 Rhodoferax sp. UBA6134 | reverse complement strand
CGGGCGTTGGCGTCCAGGGGTGCGTTGACGTTGACGGTGCGCCCGTCCAGTGCGCGCGCTGCGCCTTCGCCAAAGCGTTTGTTGATGGCCTGCGCCACCCGCCGCGCGGTCTGAAAGTCCGAGGCTTGCAGCCCCAGGTTGATGCTGCTGCCTTCCAGCAGGGGGGTGGGGACAATCCGTTCCACCTGCGCTCCGCCCGGAATGCGTCCGACGCTGAGATGGTTGATCTGCACCTTGCTGCCGCCGGCCGTTGCGCCGGCACCGGCCACGACCAGGCTGCCCTGCGCCAGCGCATAGACCTCGCCATCGGCGCCTTTGAGTGGTGTCGCAATCAGCATCCCGCCCTTGAGGGATTTGGAGTTGCCCATTGATGAGACCGTGACGTCGAGGGGTTGTCCGGGGCGGGCAAAGGCCGGGAGCTCGGCGGTAACCAGAACGGCCGCCACATTCTTGAGTTGCAACTGCGAGACGGCCGCCGCCGGCAGCGTGATGCCGAGTTGCTTCAGGTAATTGTTGATACCCTGCGAGGTGTAGGGCATCTGGGTGGTTTGGTCGCCCGTGCCGTCGAGCCCGACCACCAGACCGAAGCCGGTCAACTGATTGCTGCGCACCCCTTCCACGGCGGCCACTTCCTTGATGCGGCTGGCCTGGGCGGCGCCTGTTGCCAGCAGACCGGCAAGCAGCCACAGCGCTGCCAGTGAGCAGAAGCGGCGAATCCTGTGTGGTGTATGACTGGTGCGCATGTTTGGTGACCCTTCGGCACTATTCTCAACAGCTTTAGAACGGGAGAAAGCTGAAAAAGAACCGCGTTAACCAGCCAACTGTCTGCGCTTCGGCCTGGGCGCCGCGGCCCTTGGACTCGAGACGGACATTGGCGACCTGCGTCGAGTTGACAATATTGCCCGCCTGCATCAGGCGCGGATCAACGGTGCCGGAGAAGCGCAAGACGTCGACATGCTGGTTCACGCCAATCTGTTTTTCGCCGGTGACGAGCAGGTGGCCGTTCGGCAGCACGTTGACCACGGTGGCGGTGATCGAGCCGCTGAAGGTGTTGGCGCTCTCGGTGCCGCCCTTGCCTGAAAAATCGNNGCGGAGACGCTGGCTGATCCGGACGTGGTGCGGTTGGCCGTTGATTTTGAAACCTGGCTGGCCGTCACTTTTTCAACGATCTGGACCGTGATGATGTCGCCTACCGCCCGCGCGCGGTGATCTTCAAAAGCTGGCCGATAGCTGGCGCTGTGAAACAAGCTGCCGCTGTTGTATTTTTCCGGTGCGGCCGCCATGGCGACGACCGGTGCCGCCGTGGACTCGACGAAGTCGACCTTGGCGGTCTGCGGCAGCGAGTCGCAGCCGGCACACACCAGACCCAGTGCCAGGCCGCCGCCCCACATGACGCGATCCAGTTGCTGCAGGCACCAGGCGGCGATGCGCAGGATGTCGCTCATAACTGTCCCAGCTTTTGCAGCATCTGGTCCGAGGTCTGGATCGCCTTGGAATTCATTTCGTAGGCGCGCTGTGTCTGAATCATCGTCACCAGTTCCTGCACCACGTTGACGTTGGACGTTTCCACATAGCCCTGCATCAGGGAGCCCAGTCCGTTGTCGCCGGGCGTGCCGGTGTTGGGCTGGCCGGAAGCGGGACTTTCGGCGAACAGGTTTTGTCCCCTGGGGTCCAGGCCGGCCGGGTTGATGAAGCTGGCCAGGGCGATGGTGCCAATGGTTTGCGGGTTGGGGGTGCCCGGAATCTGGGCGGTGACGCTGCCGTCGCTCGCAATGGCCACACTGATGGCGTTGGCCGGTACTGTCACACCATTGGCAATGGGCAGCCCGGTGGCGGTTACCAGACGCCCCTGCGAGTCCACCTGAAACGAGCCGTCGCGCGTGTAGTTGGTGGTGCCGTCCGGCATCGTGACCTGAAAGAAGCCATTGCCCTGGATGGCGACATCGAGCTTGTTGCCCGACTGTTGCAGTGCGCCCTGTGAAAACGAGCGGCTGGTGGCCACGGTGCGTACCCCCAGTCCAAGTTGCAGCCCGGTAGGTAGCTGGGATTGCTCGGAGCTGTTCGAGCCAGTCTGGCGCAGGTTCTGGTACATCAGATCTTCAAACACGGCACTGGCACGTTTGAAGCCATTGGTCGAGACGTTGGCCAGGTTGTTGGAAATCACGTCCAGCTGTGTTTGCTGGGCTTCCATGCCGGTCTTGGATATCCACAGGGAGTTGATCATGATGGGTCCTTGGCTGTTGATTCGGGTTGGCTGGGTGTGCGACGGTCGTCGGTTTAGCCCTGCAGGCCCAGCAGTTGACCGGCTGAGCGATCATTTGATTCTGCGGTTTGCAGCAGGCGCATCTGGGTCTCGAACTGACGGGCAGTCTGGATCATCCCGACCATGGCTTCGATGGCGTTCACGTTGGAGCCCTCCAGCACGCCGACATTGAGACGCGCGTTGGCATCAAAGGGCAAAGGGTCGCCGGAGCGTGCCCGGAACAGGCCATCATCGCCCCGTCTGAGCGGGTCCTCGGCGGCAGGAGTCACCAGTTTCAGGCGTCCGATGCTGGTGGGCGGCTGGTTGCCCGTCTTGGCGCTCAGGTTGCCGTCAAGTCCGATGGCAACCTGAGCGCCAGTGGGTACCGTGATGGGGGCGCCACCGTCATCCAGGACAACCAGTCCGTTGCCGGTCAGCAAGGTGCCCTCCGGCGACACTTCAAAGGAGCCGTTGCGGGTGTAGGACTCGGTGCCGTCCAGTGCCTGCACGGCAAACCATGAGTTGCCGGTGGTCATGGCGTCCAGACTGCGTCCGGTGCGCTGGGCTGCGCCCGGCGTATCCAGGTGGCCGGCGGTGGCCTCCACGGCCATCACCCGCGTGGTTGCGCCATCGCCGCGCACCGGCACGGCGCGAAAGGTCGACAACTCGGCCCGAAAGCCGTTGGTGGACACGTTGGCCAGGTTGTTGGACAGCACGGCCTGCCGCTGGGCGGCGGCGCTGGCGCCCGTCATCGCGGTGTAGATGAGTCGATCCATGGTAGGGCCTGTTCAAGTGCGGCTTAACAGCAAAGGCCGGTCAGCGCAGGTTCACCAGGGTCGACATGACCTGGTCTTGCGTTTTGATCGTTTGTGCGTTGGCCTGGTAGGCGCGTTGCGCCGTCATCATGTTGACCAACTCGGCGGTCAGGTCGATGTTGGATTCTTCAAGCGCGCCAGAGCGAAGGGCGCCAAATTTCCCTACGCCTGGAGAGCCCTGCACAGGCTGTCCCGAGGCATAGGTTTCAGCCCAGTTGTTGCCGCCAATCGGGGTGAGCCCCTGCACGTTGCGGAACTCGGCCAGGGAGATTTGTCCCGCTGCCTGTGTTTGTCCATTGGAGTAGCGGGCCGTAATGACGCCATTTTCACCAACTTTCATGCCAACCAGTTCGCCGGGGGCGTAGCCATCCTGTGTCAGATTGGACACTGAATAGGCGGCGCCGTATTGCGTGACCTTGCCGAAGTCTGCGGTAACGGGAAAGGCCGGGACAATGCTGGGCGCTGCCGGCGTCAGGGTCAAGGATCCCACCGTGGAGCTGGTCAGTTTGCCGGTTGCGTCGAAGACCAGGGAGCCTACAGAGGCGCCGGCAAGGGAGTCGTAGACGTCCCATTGATCGGTGCCCGCCGTCGCGGGTGTGACTTTCGTGAAATACAGGTTGACAGGCAGGGGCGCACCTTGGGAGTCATAGGCCGTCAGCGCCGTTCCATAGGTGGCGCGGGGGGTTGGAGGGGTCACGCTGGAGGCAATGGGCGCCCTGGCATCGAGGTTGAATTCTGCGGTGATGGAGGTTGTCGCGCTGGCGGCAATGGGCGCCGCCGTGGGGAGCTGCAAGACCTGGATGCTGGCACTGGTCGGCTTGCCCGTTTTGTCTGTCGGGTAGCCCATGAGGTTGGCGCCCGAATTGGTGACGATATTTCCGAGTTTGTCCAGCTTGAACTCGCCATTGCGCGTATAGGCAGCAGAGCCGTCAGGCATGGTCAATTGAAAAAATCCACCCCCATTGATGGCGACGTCCAGATCGTTATTGGTGATGTTGATGTTGCCTTGAGAAAACTGTTGGGACACCGTAGCAACCTCAACGCCAATTTCAGCCGAGATGCCTCCACCGCCACCGGCGGACGCGACAATGGAGGCAAATTCGGCGCGTGAAGCCTTCATGCCAACGGTGTTGGCGTTGGCAATGTTGTTGCCAATGACGTCGAGATTGCGGCTGGAAGCGTTCAAGCCGGAAAGAGCTGATTGAAATGACATGATGGATTCCTTGGGATGTGGGCTTCTATCTACAGAATGGCCTTGATGCTCTTGTAGGCGGTGGCGCCGTGTACCTGCAGTTGTACGGTCATGGTGCCGTTCTCGCTGCCCACGGACAGCACCCGGTCGGGTGCCAGTGAGGTGGCCTCAACCGTCGTGCCGCCCCGGGTGGCGGTGACGCGGAAGCCCGGTTCGCCAGTGCCTTGATAGCTTGACGTGTCCCAGGCAACAGAATGCCGACCCGCGTCCAGTGCGCCCAGGTAGAGGGTGTCCAGCAACTGCCCGCCGGGCGATAGGATTTCAATCCGGACGTCATCGGCCCTGTCCGCGAGATCGATGGCGCCGCTGGCCACGCCTTCGCCGCGGGTCAGGGTGCTGCTCTCAAGCAGCACGGTGCGTCCCACCATGGCGCTGCCTTGCAGCATCTGCATCGATGCGAATTGTTCCGTCAAGCTTTTCAAGGTGTCGTTGACTTGTTGAATGCCGGTGACGGTATTGATCTGCGCCATCTGGCTGGTCATTTGCGCGTTGTCCATCGGGTTCATCGGATCCTGGTTGTTGAGCTGCGCGACCAGCAGCTTCAGAAAACGATCCTGCGACGCGGCAGTGTCGGTGGCTTTGGCCGAGCCGGTCGACGGCGCTGTTCCCGTCGCGGCAGTGGTGGCAGTGGTGGCGGAAAGCATGGTAAAGCCCTTCGTGTATGTGTTACTGACCCATCTGCAGGGTTTTGAGCAACAAGGTCTTGGCCGTGTTCATGACCTCGACGTTGTTCTGGTAGGAGCGCGAGGCTGAAATCATGTTGACCATCTCTTCCACCGGATTCACGTTGGAGTGAGTGACGTAGCCTTCGGCATCGGCGGACGGGTGGCTGGGATTGTGTACCCGGCGCAGGGGCTCGTTGCTCTCCTTGATGGCCGAGACCCGTACGCCGGAGGCGGCCTCCGAGCCCATGGGGGTGGTTTCAAACACCACCTGCCGCCCCTTGTAACCTTTTCCGTCGGGGCCGGCCACGGCGTCGGCATTGGCCAGGTTGCTGGCCACCACGTTGAGGCGCTGCGATTGCGCGCTGATGGCGCTGCCGGACACGTTGAAAATGGAAAACATGGACATGAGGAGTCTCCGCAGGCGGTTACGCTTTACTGGCCTTGAATGGCGCTCAAGATGGTCTTGGACTGGCCGTTAATGAAACGAAGGGTAGCCTCGTAGCGAACCGAGTTGTCGACAAAGTTGGCGCGCTCACGGTCCAGGTCGACACTGTTGCCATCCAGGCTGGGCTGGCTTTGTGTGGTGTAGGCCAGGCCAGGCCCGCCGCCCAGGGTGCCGCTGGTGCGCTCAGGCAGAGGGATGTGTCTGGCATTGGTGGTGCCGTTGTAATGGTTCTGCGCGCTGCTGGCGCTGGCGGTTGGACCTGCGCCCGTGGCCTGGTTCATGGCGTCCTTGAAGTTCAGGTCGCGGGCTGCATAGCCCGGCGTGTCGGCGTTGGCAATGTTGCTGGCAATCACGCGCTGGCGCTCGGCGCGCAGCACCAGGGCCTTTGAATGGAAGTCCAGTCCACTGGTCAGATTTGCGAACATGAAACACCTCGGCTTTGGGTTGTCGATCCCCGTGGCGGCGGCCCGGGGCTCCGATGTGAGGCAATTATGGGAAATACTTTAATTTTCGATGCATTGAATAACGGGGGGAATCGGCCGTTACTTGAGTGATTGATTGCGTCGGCACCTGTCTATAGTTGCCGAAACAAGACTTCTTCAGGTGTGCCATGTCCGACAAATTTCTCACCCCGGTTCGCTTGATGCATGTGGTATGGAGTTTGGTCGCGGCCCTTTTTTTTGCGTTCGATGCGTCGGCGCAGGACGTCGCCGGCAAGCCGGAATTCATGGTTGCCACGCAGCGCTGGCTGAATGATGCTGTGGCAACCGCGGGCGATGCAGGCGTTGCGCCGTTGCGCATGGAGGTCGTGGTTGGCGAGCTTGACCGTCGGCTGCGGCTGGCGCCGTGCGACCGGGTGGAGCCCTACATTCCGGCGGGAATGCGCCTGTGGGGGAAGACCCGCCTCGGTCTGCGCTGCCTGGCGGGCAGCGCCAAATGGAATGTGTTTTTGCCGGTGACGGTCAAGGCCTACGGCACCGCCTGGGTGGTCAAGGGGAACGTGGCGCCGGGCGCTGTCCTGACCGAGGCCGATGCGATCGAGTCGGAGGTGGATTGGGCCGAGGAGGCCAGCCCCATCGTCGCCAGTCCGTCGCAATGGGTCGGTCAGGTGGCGGTCAGGGCCTTGACCACGGGGCAGGCGTTGCGACAGGGCTTGCTCAGGCCTGCACAGGTTTTTCAGGCCGGAACCCAGGTTCGTGTGCTCGCGCAGGGCGCTGGATTCCAGATCACGTCCGACGGACAGGCCCTGTCGGCCGGCGTGGTGGGGCAGCCGGCGCGAGTCAGAATGGACAATGGGCGTGTGATGGTGGGTGTGGTGCTGGATGGCCGTACAGTTAGACTGGAAATATGATGACTTTCGACACGCGGACTTCCGAATGCATGCAAATAAAGCTAAAGCAGGCAGGAATTTCGCCGATAGTGACCGTACGAGGCTACATTTACAGTAGTTTTGGAGGGCATGATGAAAATAAGTCAATCTTCAGACAATCCGGTTCCGGTTGGTGCGGGAGGGCCGCCTGTGCCCGCAAAGGGCGGGCAGAACACGGCTTCGACGGCCAATGCCAATGCCACGCAGGGTTCACGGTCCGCGGGTGTTGCCGTCACGGTGTCCACCTTGGCGCGTACGCTGGCGGCATCCAGGTCGGACGAAACGGCAGATGTCGATACGGAA
>DIVK01000026.1:0-5973 GCA_002422455.1 Rhodoferax sp. UBA6134 | reverse complement strand
CGGCGATCCGGAGGTCCTGGTTCGCGCCAGCGCCGCCCTGCAGCAGATTGCGTTTGATTTTTCTGCGTTGCTGGAATGCCTGACACCAGCGGACTTGCAGAATAAAGACATGAAATCACGTCTGAAGAATGTGGCTGAAGGATTGGCCCTGCGGCGTGAGAGTTTGATCCGTCGCACGGCATGGGTTGAGCGGGCTCTGAATGCTGTCGTACCCGCTACCCAAAGTGCAACTTATTCGCGAGCCGGCGAATCCTATGGGCGCCCGGCCCGGCAAACCGGCGCATTCAAGGTGTTGGCGGCCTGAGCCACGGCCTGCCGTTCGCCGTATTCCCTGTTTTTGTGCGGATTTAACCCGCCAGTTCTGCGTTGCGGAGCAGGCTGCGGAACGCTGTTTTAATGTGCCCGCATCTTGGCCCGGAGCCGGGCAATGGACTGGCTGTGCAACTGGCAAATGCGTGATTCTGTCACCTCCAGCACGGAGGCGATTTCCTTGAGATTCATATCTTTTTCGTAGTACATGCTCATGATGAATTGCTCGCGCTCCGGCAGATTCTTGATGGCGGCGACCAGGGCCTGGCGTAGGCGCTGGTCGCGCAACATATTCACCGGGTCCGTCTCGCCGTCGCCGACGTGGCGGTCCAGGAAGCCGTCTTCGTCCTCGGTGCCGTGGGCCATGTCCTCCAGGTAGACGAGCTGCGTGCCCCGGACCTTGCCCAGCAGGGTCTGGTAGTCTGCAAGGCTCAGGCCCAGAGCGGCCGCAATTTCACTCTCCAGCGGCGAGCGGCCCAACCGGTGTTCCAGCCGGCGCAAGGCCTCTTCGATCTCTTTCTGGCTCTTGCGGGAACTCCGCGGCATCCAGTCGTTGCTGCGCAGCTCGTCCAGCATGGCGCCGCGGATGCGCTGCGTGGCAAAGGTTTCAAACTGGACACCTTGCGTCACTTCGTAACGGGTCAAGGCCTCGGACAAGCCGATCAGGCCGACCTGAATCAGGTCGTCGACCTGCACGTTCGCCGGCAACTTGGCCATCATGTGGTGCGCCAGGCGCCGGACCAGCGGTTGGTACTGTTTGATCATGGCGTTGCGGTCGAGCTGACCTTTGGCGGTGTACATCATCGGCTCTCCGGAGAAGGGTTGCGATGAAGCGGCATGGCATTTTCCAGCAGTCGCAGGGCCAGCCGACGCACCTCGTTGGCAGGGTGTTCGTGGCGTTTCGACGTGTCGATGGCAAATGAATCAGGCTGGTAGCCCAAAAATTTCAAGGCGCATTTCTGCAAATTTCTGACGGGTGAGAAGTCTGTCATGGCCATGGTTGAAAGGGGTGCGCGTACCAAGGACGCAATCGTAGGCCGAAGCTGGGCATTCTGCAACATGTGCTTGAGCGCCTGATAGGCCGTCACAGGGGATAGGTCAACCGGCGAGACGGTGAGCAAGGGCTCTATGCCGCTGTCCGGCAGCAACCGGGTCAGCACGTCGGCGCGGGCGTAAATGACGATGACGCCAAAGCCCTGAAGCTGGTTGCGGATTGGATCCAGTCGGGGACGGCATTCCGCGTGTCGGGTGCAGAGCTGCTGAAGTCCAAGCGCCGCGGGTATGACAGACCACGGCAGCGATCCGCCGGGCGTGTCACTGCGCCAACGGGCGTCGTCCAGCAGTTGTTCCAGACCGGGGTTGTCGGCAGATTCGGCTGTGGTGGCGTCCAGCACCGCAACAGGGTAGCCAAAATCGGCCAGCGTGCTGCACAGGCTCCACAGCAGGGACAATTCACCGTTCTGATTGCCGTGACTGGCCATGGCCACGATGCGGGCTGCAGGGGCCTGCAAAGCAAGCCCCTGCAGCCCGGCACCCTGACCCCGATGAAGGTGGGCCTCAAGCATCCAGTCTTCCGGCATGAGACGGGGTGGGCTGGGTAAAGAAAAAACCCAAGTCCACCGCTTTGGGATCAAACGCGGACTTGACCGGTGAGCGCATGGACATGCGAATCAATTTGTCCGCGTCCGCAGACTCCCAGTCCTCGGGCACTTTCTGGCCCATGGTGACGCCGCGCAAGATCAGTTGGTGGCGAATGCTGGCATCCAGCGCGGGGCCCAGCTTGGCGGCTTCGTCGATCTTGGACAGAACGGCCTGCTGCCCCCCCTTCGACCCGAGGGAGGAAACCATATCGTCCAGCGTGTCGCCGTGCCCGCCGGCGTTGAGCACCAGCAAACGGTTCACGCCCGGCAAGTCGAGCACGTCCAGCATGCCTTGCTTGCGTGGATCGTTGGGCGCGAGCCCGGTCGTGTCAACCAGAACCATCTTTTTGTTGCCCAGCAGGTTCAGCAGGTCTTGCAACGCTGCGCGGTCATGGGCGAGGTGGGCCACCACGCCCAGCATGTGACCGAAAGCCCGCAATTGTTCATGGGCGCCGACCCGGTAAGTGTCCAGCGTGATGAGGCCGACGCTGCCGGGGCCATGGGTTCTGGCGCATAAACCGGCCAGCTTGGCGGCGGTGGTGGTCTTGCCAACGCCGGTGGCGCCGACCAGCGCATAGATTCCCCCCTCTTCGTGCAGGGGCAGTGTGGCCGCGTCCGTTTTCAGGTTGCGTTCCAGAATGTCCATGACCCAGCGCATCGATTCGGCGGCGCCGATCTCTTCGGGCATCCGTTCCAGAATGGTTCGTGCCAGTGTGGGTGAATAACCCGCACGAATCAGTTTGAGCATCAAATTTGACTGGATCGGATTCTGGCGCGTCTGCCCCAGCCAGGTCAGCGTGTTGAATTTGTCCTCAATCAGGGCCTTCATGGCATGTAGCTCATCCACAATGCCCTGGGGCACGGCAGATGCGCGCGATAGCGTCACGGGCGGAGCTGACCTGCGCGCAGGCGCGGCGCTGGTCTGAGGGGGCACCTCAAATGGCGCGGACGTGTTTTGTGCTGGCGGGCGGTGCGGTGCGCTCTCTTCCCGGTGTGTTCCCCCGGTTTGCCCCGACAGGGCTTCGTGACGGCGACGCAGCATCCTCTCTCGCACATAGTCCTGAAACGACAGCGTACTCATGGACAGCTGGGCGACGTCATCCTCGACCGAATCGGGGGTGCGCGAGGCCGATGCGCGACGTGGCGGCGTCTGCGCCTGGGCGCGGCTGGTCAAAGACTCCGGCTTGTCCAGTGCCGTCAAAACGTCTTCAGCGGTTGCGACCACCTCAACGCCCAAAGCCGTGGGACGGTTCGACAAGATCAGGGTGCCGTCACCGAAGGCGAGGCGCGCCTTGGCCAGTGCTTCGCGTGAAGTCGGTGCAGTAAAGCGTTGAATGTTCATGAGGATGCGCCTTTGAGTATCGGGCCGATGCGGATGGTGTGGGAGTCGGGAATCTCACTGTGTGCGAGCACCTGAAGCCGGGGCGCGACGCGGCGTACCAGACGGGAAATCGCGTTGCGAATCTGATCTGGCACCAGCAGGCAGGCCGGAATGCCAACTTCTTCCTGTTTGAGTGCCACTTCGGCGGCAGAGCGGGTCAGGATGTCGGCCACATTCGGGTCCAGGGCGGGCCCGGCGGCGTTGCCCAATGCCTGCACCAGCAGGCGCTCCAGGGGCGGGTCTATGGCGATGACGGTCAACTCGCGGGTGGGGCCGTAAATCTGCTGCACGATGGCGGGGGAAAGGGCGATGCGCACGCGACGCGCCAATTCCAGCGGATCGCTTACCGTGCCGGCGTGCTCGGCCAGCGACTCGATGATGGTGCGGATGTCGCGGATATGCACAGACTCGTCCAGCAGCAACTGCAGGACTTTCTGAAATACAGCGAGGCTGACCATTTTNNTGCATCAAGTGTGACAAATGGGTGGCCATCACGGTCTCGGGATCAACCACGGTAAAGCCCGCCATTTGTGCCGCTTCCTTTTGGCCTCCGTCGATCCAGTGCGCGGGCAGGCCAAAGGCCGGGTCCGTGGTGGCGGTGCCAATCAGGGGGGTGGTGATGCCGCCCGGGTTGATGGCGAGGTACATGCCGGGGAAGGCTTCGCCTTCGCCCACAATGACGCCACGCAAGGTAATGTGATAGCTGCTGGGCTTGAGTTCCAGGTTGTCCCGCACGTGAACGGCCGGCGGCAAAAAACCGACCTCCTGGGCGAACTTGCGGCGCACGCCCTTGATGCGGGTCAGCAAGTCGCCCTGACGGGTCTTGTCCACCAGCGCGATCAGCCGGTAGCCCAATTCAAGCCCTAACTGATCCACCGGCTGCAAGTCATCCCAGCTGGCTTCGCCGTCCGAAGCGGGCGCCGGTGCGGCAAGGGTGGCCGGGTCGGGTGGCAATGGTTTGTGCGCCAGCATCCAGGCGCCGTAGCCGAGGATCAAGGCGATGCCGATGAATACGGTATGCGGCATGCCGGGAATCAGGCCCAGGATGCCCATGATGGCTGCAGTGATCCCCAGTACGCGCGGCGAAATGAACATCTGGTCCATGATCTGGCGGCCCAGATCGTGGTCCTTGCCGACACGCGACACCACCATGGCCGCCGCCACCGAGATCAGTAAGCCTGGAATCTGCGCGACCAGAGCGTCACCCACGGCCAGCAAAATATAGGTGTCGGCCGCTTGTGAGGCGCTCAAGCCATGCTGCAGCATGCCAATCGCAAAACCGCCAAAAAGGTTGATCAGCAAGATCAAAATGCCGGCCACGGCGTCGCCGCGCACAAACTTGGAGGCGCCATCCATGGAGCCAAAAAAGTCCGCCTCTTCGGAAACTTCGGCCCGACGGCGCTTGGCTTCATCCTCATTGATCAGACCGGCATTCAGGTCGGCGTCCACCGCCATTTGCTTGCCCGGCATGGCGTCCAGCGCGAAGCGAGCGGACACCTCGGCGATACGCTCGGCCCCCTTGGTCACCACCACAAAATTGATGACCACCAGGATGGAGAAAACAATCAGGCCGACCGCGAAGTTGCCCCCGATCAGAAAGTGGCCGAAGGCCTCGATCACGGCACCGGCGGCGCCCGGGCCGGTATGACCTTCCATCAATACCACGCGGGTGGAGGCCACGTTGAGTGACAGCCGCATCAGCGTGGTGAGCAGCAACACGGCAGGAAACGCCGCAAAGTCGAGCGGGCGAATCATGTACGCCGCCACCATCATCACCATCAGGGCCACCGAGATGTTGATCGTGAAGAAGGTGTCCAGCATCCACGCTGGCAGCGGCAGCACCATCATTGACAAAATAGCCACGACCAGCAGCGGGGCGGCCATGCCCTGAATCAGCGCTGCATTGCCGCCAAACCATTTTTGTAGGACTTTGAGTTGTGAATTCATGGTGTGGGCGCACTGGCGATGACCCTGGACAGGGGATCGAGTTCAGCTGGAACGAATGGTTGCGGTGGTTCGCCCGGCATGGGGCCGTCGCCGCGCAGTGCGGTCTTGAGCCGGTAGATGTAGGCCAGCACCTGGGCCACAGCGGTGTACAGGGTGGCCGGAATGTCCTGATCGATCTCGGCATTCGCGTACAGGGCGCGCGCCAGCATGGGGGACTGCAACACCGGGATGGCGTTGTTTTTGGCAATATCCCGGATTTTCATGGCCAGCAGATCGGCGCCTTTGGAGACCACCTGCGGCGCATGCATGGTTTTGTCGTCGTATTTGATGGCCACGGCGAAGTGGGTCGGATTCATCAGGACGAAGTCTGCCTTGGGTACCGCACCTATGCTGTTGCCCTGCGCAATCTCGCGTTGTCGCTGGCGCAGCTTGCCCTTGATTTCCGGACTTCCGTTTGATTCCTTGCTTTCCTGCTTCACTTCCTGATGCGACATCTTCAGCTTGGACAGGTGCAAAAAGCGCTGGAGCGGCACGTCGACCACGGCCACCACCAGTATCACCAGAAGCAACAGGCCCATGCCTGCCGTCAGCCACTGTGCCAAATGCCGGAGGGCGGCCGTCGAGGGTTGCAAGACCAGTGCGGAAAGCGTGTGCAGGCCGGCGCTCAGATATGTGTAACCCAGCGCAATCAGCAAG
>DIVK01000045.1 GCA_002422455.1 Rhodoferax sp. UBA6134 | reverse complement strand
GATGGGGAAGGCCAGATTCTGGAACACCAGCACCGGGTTGCCCGCCGCCACCTCGCGCATCACGGCCTCAAGATGCGGACGCAAAGGATAGGCCAGCAGACCTTGACGACGGCTGGCCGCCAGCATTTCAAGCTGCAAAGAGCCTTTGCGCCCCGGCAAATAAACCTGATCGACCAGCGCTTCAGGCCGCACCGGAACACCGGCCGCACCGGCCACCATGGCCAGGGCGGCGGGACCACATTCGTAATCCTCCTGATGATAAAACGGGACATCATCGAGTTGCGCCCGTGTCGCCAGATTTTGTGGCCAGCGCCCGTCAAGTGAGGCCATCTGGGGCGTCGCACAGCCAGCGAGCATGAGTGCGATCCAAACAAAAAACCCCGTCAAAACGGGGGCTCGCAGGCTGTTCAGAAAACCAATCACCGAACCGATCGGGTAAACGGAAATACTTTGGTCAGACCCACAATGTCGGTGATGAGCAAAATGATGAAGACGGTAAACAGAATACCCAAAATCTCGCCCCCGGCGGGCGCCTGGTCGATGCGTCCGGCCAGTTGCGCCACCTCCACGTCGGACATCGCGTTGACACGTTCAAGTGCGGCTTGCGGACTGACGCCCTGCCCCTGCATCGCTTGACGGACATCGTCACGGGCCATAAATGCGCTGACCTTGTTCCGGTTGGACACAACGTCGGCGACGGTCGTTATTTCATCGGTGGCAACCATGCCAGCCTGCGCTGTCACAGGGAAACCGGCCAGCGTGATGCACACAATCAAACCGGAAGCGATAAATTTTCCAAATTTTTTCATTTGATTTCTCGTTTTCTGTAAAAGGATCGGCCAAAGCCAAAACCGACTCCAGCGATCGAATCTATCCGACGACCCATACCCAAGTCAACAGCACTTACACGCGGAAACATCAACTGTTGGCCCGGCGCAATTCATCCACCCGGCTGACAATGGCGGCCATATCCAGACTTTCCTGTGTATTGACAAGGTAAGTTTCCAGGTCTTCCAGGGCTGGCCCGGCGTTTCCCGCCGCAGCCTGGGCCAGGCCGCGGTCGCGGTACTCGGACCAGGCTTGCGGCAGCAGCACGATCAGCCGGTTCTGCACCGCGATCAGACGCGGCCAGTCTTCCTGGCTGGTGTGAATTTCCTTCAGATTGCGCAACATCCGCGCAATGATGTCGCGTGGCGCCGCCGCCTGCAGATAAAGCCCCAGCGGCACGTCCAGTTCATCTGGCATGCCGCCGCCGTGCCGGTGGGGTGCCAGCCGCTCCACCAGATCTTCCAGACTGAGCGACTGCCCGTTCAGCGGGTCGATCACCACCTGACCGTTGGGTAAAGTCACCTTCAGCATGAAGTGGTCCGCAAACCCGATACCGCGCGCCGTCAATCCCAGCCCCTGTGCCAGTTCCAGCCACACCACGGCCAGGGTGACGGGAATGGCCCGGCGGGTCTGCAAAATAACATTCACATAGCTGTTGCCGGGATCGTAATAATGGTTGACATTGCCGGCAAAGCTCAGGTCGCGAAAGAAAAACTGATTTACGGCGCGCAGCTTTTGCAGCGGTGTGGCATCGGCCGGGACGCGGCGTTTCAGCCGGGCGAGCAGTTGATCGACCTCCCCCAGCACCTGCTGCGCGTCCAGCGCCGGGTATTCATCCTGCGCCAGACTGAGCGCCGCCTCCAGCAGCGGGAAATCCGCATCGCTTTGCACCAGTGACGCGAAATACTCCAGCGGGGTGGGAACAGCCCACGACAGGTTCATCCTAATATCCCTCCCAAACCGGTGCAGGCCGACTCTACCCGCATTTTGCCGCCCATCGTGCCATCCCGGCTCAACGCCGCAGGAACTGCCGCAATTTCAACCCGGACGCCCAAAGCGCCGTGAAATAAATGACTGCCGAGGCGACCATGACAAGGGCCAGCAGTCCAACCCTCTTGAGGCTCTCGCTGCGCATCTGGGTCCATGCAAAGGCCCCGTTCGCCCACGTCAGGAAAATCATCAACAAGGCGCAGGCCGCAATCACCTGCAGCATGAAAACACCCCAGCCCGGCTCCGGCTTGTAGCTGCGGCGACGCACCAGGCCCACGAGCAGCCAGGCGGCATTGATGATGGCGCCGATGCCGATCGACAGCGTCAGCGCGGCATGGGCAAACAGGGGCACCAGAACGATATTGAGCAACTGTGTGATGACCAGCACCACCACAGCCACGCGCACTGGCGTTTTGGTGTCCTGATTGGCGTAGTAACCCGGCGCCAGCACCTTGATGGCCACGATCCCGATCAAGCCCACGCCCCAGCCCATCAGGGCAAAGGTGATCTGCTGCACGTCGTGGTCGGTCATCGCCCCATAGTGGTAGAGCACGGCCACCAGCGGCCGGGCAAAAGTGAGTAGCGCCAGCGCGCAAGGCACGGCCAGCACCACCACCAGCCGCAAACCCCAGTCCAGCATGGCGGAGTATTTCGCGGTGTCGCCCGACGCGCGCGCAGCCGCGAGCTGAGGCATCAACACCACCCCCATGGCCACACCGAGCAGCGCGGTGGGAAATTCCATCAGCCGGTCGGCATAGGTGATCCAGCTCACGCTGCCGGTCGCCAGACGCGAAGCGATTTGCGTGTTGATCAACATCGAAATGTGCGCCACGCTCACCCCCAGGAGCGCGGGCCCCATCAATTTGAGGATGCTTTTGGTGCCGGGGTCGGCCCAGGCGAGGCGCAACGCGCCCCAATGCCAGCCGACGCGCGGCGTAAGGCCCAGTTTTTTCAGGGCCAGCACCTGCACGCCCAGTTGCAGCACGCCGCCCAGCAGCACGCCAGCGGCCAGCGCGTAAATCGGCTCCAGCCCCAGGGTCTTGAACCATGGCGCGCCCAGCCAGGCCGCCACGATCATGCACAGATTCAACAACACCGGCGTGGCGGCGGGCACCGCAAAACGCCGCCAGGTATTGAGCACACCGGCGGCCAGCGCCACCAGCGACATGAAGGCGATGTAGGGAAACATCCAGCGCGTCATGACGACCGCGACCTCAAAGCCGCGCGGGTCCCGCTGCAACCCGCTGGCCATCGCCCACACCAGGGCCGGTGCAGCGGCCACGCCGATGATGCTGGTGACCAGCAAAGTCCAGGCCAGGACGGTGGCGGCCCGGTCAATCAAAATTTTGGTGGCGACATCGCCGTGCTGGGCTTTGGATGCGGCCAGCACCGGCACAAAAGCCTGGCTGAAGGCGCCTTCGGCAAAAAAACGGCGAAACAGGTTGGGAATGCGAAACGCCACGTTGAAAGCGTCCGTCAAGGCGCTGGCGCCGAAGGTTGACGCAATCAGCAGCTCTCGCACCAGGCCGGTGATGCGTGACACCAGCGTCAACAGCGATACAACAGAGGCGGATTTGAAAAGACTCACGGCGGAAGTGTAGCCGCCTCCAGCTTGCGATTTTTCGCCCCATCCCGGCAGCCNNAAAAAGAACCCGCGCCTGGCGTCGGGCCGCAAGCGCGTCCGCCAGGACGTCAAAATCAACGCCGCGAACACCTCGCTGCGATCCAAATACCGCACTGCGGTGAAGAACGTGGAAAAAGCGGTTGTCGCCGGTGACAAAACCAAGGCAACCGAGTTGTTTGCCAAGATGCAGGCCGTGGTGGACACCGTGGCCGACAAAGGCATCTTCCACAAAAACAAGGCGGCTCGCGACAAGAGCCGTCTGTCGACCAAGGTGAAAGCCCTGGCCGCACAAGCCGCCTGATTTCAGGCAAATCGCACGCTTTCCCGATCAGTTGAAGAGGACAGAGCTTGCGGCATCGCCGCTGCGGACTGTCCCGCAAGTTTTCAGGAAGCGCCGTTTGTAACGGGTGCGCTGTCAGCAAAGCAAAAAAGCCGTCGCAAGACGGCTTTTTTGTTGCCCGTTGCAAAGGGGCGTCGGATCAGAGGAGATCAGGGGTCGGCGCGCCCTGCGAGATTTTCAGATCGTTATCTTTGGCAAAATTCATGCAAAAGTCCCAGGCCATGACGTTGTGGTCGCGCAGATCGGGGTGAACCACCACGCAGCGCACACCATTGACGGAGGTGGGAACGCACCAGGGCGAATACCCCAGGTGACTGCCAGGCTGCGGCCCGCCGGGGCGAAACTGGCTCATGACGCCTGCCAGCCGTTCAGCCCAGTCGCTGGGGCGAAAGGTCCGTCCGTTTCGGGTCGCGCCCAAAATGAAGAAGCCACCACGCAATTGTCCGGTGCGGTGATCGCGTCCGGGAAGCTGGTCGTCGACACCAACGTCAAGAAGATCCAGCACCCGACCGGCGGCGTCGTGGGCGAGCTGCTGGTCAAGGAAG
>DIVK01000078.1 GCA_002422455.1 Rhodoferax sp. UBA6134 | reverse complement strand
GCGGAAACCGTCGAGCGGGCCGATGCGTTTGTCGCGCAGGAACTGCTCCACCTCGGCCACCTCGAAGGTGCGGCCGGCCGGCGTCTTGCCGAAGGAGAAGCCGCAACCCTCGGAGTTGCCGTCCTGGCCGCAACAAGCGTAGCGGCGGTAGTTTTCCTTCACCACGCCGCCGCAGTTGGGGCAGGGCGCGCTCAGGGTGGCGTAGTCGCCAGGGATGGTGTCGCGGTCGTATTCCTTGGCTTTTTTCACCATGCGCTCGGTCATGGCGGCGATCTCGGCCATGAAGGCCTCGCGGCTCATCTTTCCGTGCTCCATCTGCGACAGCTTGTATTCCCATTCGCCGGTCAGATCGGCTCTGGACAGTTCCTCCACCCCCAGGCCGCGCAGCAGCGTCATGAGCTGGAAGGCCTTGGCGGTGGGAATCAGCTCGCGGCCCTCGCGCAGCATGTATTTTTCGGCGATCAGGCCCTCGATGATGCTGGAGCGGGTGGCTGGCGTGCCCAGGCCTTTTTCCTGCATCGCTTCGCGCAGCTCGTCGTCTTCCACCGTTTTACCGGCGCTTTCCATGGCGCCCAGCAGCGTGGCCTCGGAGTAGCGGGCCGGCGGGCGGGTCTTCAGGCCCTTGGGGTCGACCGCCTCGGTGCGCACCTGTTCGCCGGGTTTTACCGGCACCAGGCTCTGGCCCTTGTCGCCGTCTTTGGCATCGGCCACTTCCTCGGCGGCTTCCTTGCCGTAGATGGCCAGCCAGCCGGGCTTGACCAGCACCTTGCCCTCGGTCTTGAAGTTGTGATTGGCCACGGTGCTGATGCGGGTGGTGACTTGATATTCCGCGCTGGGGAAAAACACCGCCAGGAAGCGGCGTACCACCAGGTCGTACAGCTTCTGCTCGGCGTCACTCAGGCCGCTGGGCGCCTGCAGCGTGGGGATGATGGCAAAGTGGTCGCTGACCTTGGCGTTGTCGAAGACGCGCTTGCTCGGCTTGATGTAGCCGCCCTTGATGGCGGTGGCGGCGTGCGGCGCCAGGTGCTTCATGCCGCTGTCGGCCAGCATGGCGAAGGTGTCCTTCACCACCGGCAGGTAATCCTCGGGCAGGGCGCGCGAATCGGTTCGCGGGTAGGTCAGGGCCTTGTGACGCTCGTACAGGCTTTGCGCCAGCGACAAGGTGGTCTTGGCGGAGAAGCCGAACTTGCCGTTGGCTTCGCGCTGCAGGGAGGTCAGGTCGAACAGCAGGGGCGAGGCCTGGGTGGTCGGTTTGCTTTCTTCGCTCACCGTGCCGCGCTGGCCGCGCACGGCCTCGGCAATCGCGCGCGCTTCCTGCTCGCTCCAGACCCGGTCGGCCTTCTGCTCGGCGTCGGGCTCAGTGCCTTCCGCGACAGCGGGTTTCTTCCACTTGGGGTCGAACCACTTGCCCGGGTACTCGCCGGCCTCGGCGCCGAAGCTGGCGTGGATTTCCCAGTAATCGCGGCTGATGAACTTGCGGATTTTTTCCTCGCGTTCCACCACCACGGCCAGCGTGGGCGTCTGCACCCGGCCCACGGTGGTGAGGAAGAAACCGCCATCGCGCGAGTTGAAGGCGGTCATGGCGCGCGTGCCGTTGATGCCGACCAGCCAGTCGGCCTCGGAGCGGCTGCGCGCGGCATCGGCCAGCGGCTGCATCTGCTTGTCGCTGCGCAGGGCGTTGAAGCCGTCGCGGATGGCCTGCGGCGTCATGCTTTGCAGCCACAGGCGGCTGACCGGCTTGCCCAATGGTTTGGCACCGCCGGCGTACTGCTCGATCAGGCGGAAGATCAATTCGCCCTCGCGGCCCGCGTCACAGGCGTTGATGAGCTTGTCCACGTCCTTGCGCCGGGCCAGCTTGACCACGGCGTTCAGGCGCGTCTTGGTCTTGTCCACCGGCTTCAAGTCAAAGTGCGGCGGAATGACGGGCAGGTGGGCGAAGCTCCACTTGCCGCGCTTGACGTCGTACTGCTCCGGCGCCTGGATTTCCACCAGATGGCCCACCGCGCTGGAGACCACGTAGCTGTCGCTCTCGAAGTATTCGTCGTGCTTCTCGAACTTGCCCGCGATGGGCGTGAGGGCGCGCACGATGTCTTGGGCGACGGAAGGCTTCTCGGCAATGACCAGTGTTTTAGCGACAGCTTCGTTTTTCATCTGACTACAATCCAGTTTCTCGCGGGCGCGCAGGCGCACGCATATGCACGTGGGCGCGCACACACGCGCCCATACGAGTTCACCATACCAAATTTTCAGCCGTGTCCAAAAAAGCCGCCGCCGCAAGCCACCGCCGCATTCAAACCCGTCGCTCCGGCGTGCATGGAAAAGGCGTCTTTGCCGTGCAGGACATCGCCGAGGGCGAGACCCTGATCGAGTACGTGGGCGAGATCATCAGCTGGCCTGAGGCGCAGCGGCGCCACCCGCATGATCCGGCGGACCCGAACCATACGTTTTACTTTCACATCGATGAAAACCATGTCATCGACGCCAAGCACGGCGGCAATTCCTCGCGCTGGATCAACCACGCCTGCGACCCGAACTGCGAAGCCGACGAGCAAGACGGGCGCATCTTCATCAAGGCGCTGCGCAACATCCGCGCCGGCGAAGAGCTCAATTACGACTACGGCCTGATCATCGACGAGCCCTACACCAGGAAGCTCAAGGCCGAATACCCCTGCTGGTGCGGCTCGAAAAATTGCCGGGGCACGCTGCTGGCGCCCAAGCGCGGCCGCCGCTGAGAGCACCATGAACAACGCCGGCCATGGAGCAGCAAACCTGGGGGGCAGCCCCTGGCCGGCCGAGGCGATCTGGGAGGCCGTGGCGCCCGATCTGCCCGGCTTCACGGTCGAAGTGTTGCCCGAGGTCGATTCGACCAACAGCGAACTGATGCGCCGCGCCCGCGCCGGTCAACTGGCACCCATTCTGCTGGTGGCCGAGCAGCAAACCGCCGGGCGTGGCCGCCTGGGGCGCGAGTGGCTCAGCGGGCGGGGCCCGGGTGCCGGAACAAATACCGGAACACGCCCGTCCCTGACTTTTTCCCTGGGTCTGCCCCTGGCGCCGCGGAACTGGTCAGGCCTGTCGCTCGCGGTGGGCGTCAGCGTGGTGCAAAGCCTGCATCCCGATCTGCGCCTGAAATGGCCCAACGATGTCTGGTGGCGTGACCGCAAGCTCGCCGGCATCCTGATTGAAACCGCCAGTTGGGGCGACAGCCGCTACGCCGTGATCGGGGTCGGCCTCAACATCAGGGCGCGCGATGCCGGCGGTCTGGCGACGCCACCGGCATGGCTGGACGAGATGTTGCCCGGTGTGAATGCGGCGCAGGCGCTGCAGCGCATCGCCGCGCCGCTGGTGCAGGCCATCAAGGCGTTCGAGGTACATGGGTTCGCACCGTTCCAGGGGCGTTTCAACGAACGCGACGCGCTGGGCGGCCTGACGGTTGCCCTCAGTGACGGCAGCAGCGGGACGGCGCAGGGGGTGGACGAAACAGGCGCCCTGCGCCTGCACACCCCGGCGGGCGTGCAAAAAATCACCAGCGCCGAACTCAGTGTGCGCCCGCAGGCCGCGCCGCCCTGCGCACTTCTCTGACCCTGGCCTTTTCACTCATGTTGCGACTACTTGTTTTGATCCTGCTGCTGCTCAACGGCACCTACTTCGCCTGGTCGCACGACCTGTTGCGAGCCCTGGGTTTTGCACCGGCGAAGCAGACCGAGCCGCAACGTCTGGGCCAGCAGGTCCGGCCGGAGGCGCTGCGCCTGCTGTCGGCGCAAGAGCTGCACCAGAGTGAAGAAACACACCCGGCTGACCGCCCCGAACCTGAAGTTCGAGCCCCCGAATAATCCGGCGCTGCAGCCCCATCTGGAAGAAGCAAGGCCTGCATTGGCAGGCAAGATTCCACCCGTGCCTAGGCAGCGTACGCCTCCAGCCCGATGGCGATCACGGCGGCCACCTCGGCGCCGACCGCCGCGCGCAACTCGCTTTCAGCTTGCGCCACCGCCTGCCGGAAGGCCTGTAACCAGGCCAGTCCGATGGGCGTGAACACGATGCGCCGGGCCCGCGCGTCGCGCGCGTCGGCCAGGCGCATCACCAAACCCCAGGCCTCGCACTGGTCGACCAGCTTGCCCATGGCCTGCTTGCTCATGCCAGCCAGTTCGGCCAGCTCGGTCAGGCGCGAGCCTTCCAGCGCCAGGTGCCGGGTGATGTGAACGTGCGACGCGCTCAAACTCCCGCGCGCCGCCAGATTGGACAGCGCCAGCGGCACTTCTTCGTTGCGCGCCATCAGTGACAGCACGCGGGCATCGAAGCGTTGCAGGGCCAGGCTCATCCAGTGCCCCAGGTGCGCCTGGCGCCAGCCGTCGGTTGAGTTTGGGTAGGTGTCAGACATGGTGCGAATACGCCCTTCAAATAGTAAGCCAGATTGACTAAAAAATCTGTTTACAAATTCAAAGCACGCAAGATAAACTACTGTTCAAGCATCCAGCCTGTTGTTAAAACCAGATTTCTCAACCAGCCTGGCCCAGCCACAACCCGTTGATACCCAAGGAGATTTTCATGGACGCATTCGTTACCACCCCAACTCCCGCCAACAGCGAAAAAGCCAAGGCCCTGCAAGTGGCGCTGGCCCAGATCGAGAAGCAGTTCGGCAAGGGCACCATCATGCGCCTGGGGGAAGGCGAGGTGATCGAGGACATTCAGGTGGTCTCCACCGGCTCGCTCGGGCTGGACATCGCGCTGGGCGTGGGCGGCCTGCCGCGCGGCCGGGTGGTGGAGATTTACGGCCCGGAATCGTCCGGCAAAACCACGCTGACCCTGCAAGTGATTGCCGAAATGCAAAAAATTGGTGGCCAATGCGCGTTTGTCGACGCCGAGCACGCGCTCGACATCCAGTACGCGCAGAAGCTGGGGGTCAACTTGCAGGACTTGCTGATCAGCCAGCCCGACACCGGCGAGCAGGCGCTGGAAATTGTGGATAGCCTGGTGCGCTCCGGCGCGGTCGACCTGATCGTGGTGGACTCGGTGGCGGCGCTCACCCCGAAGGCCGAACTGGAGGGCGAGATGGGCGACTCCCTGCCGGGTTTGCAGGCGCGCCTGATGAGCCAGGCGCTGCGCAAGCTCACCGCCCACATCAAGAAGACCAACTGCATGGTGATCTTCATCAACCAGATCCGCATGAAAATCGGCGTCATGTTCGGCTCACCCGAAACCACCACCGGCGGCAATGCGCTCAAGTTCTACGCCTCGGTGCGGCTGGACATCCGCCGCACCGGCACCATCAAGAAGGGCGATGATTCGATCGGCAACGAAACCAAGGTCAAGGTGGTGAAAAACAAGGTCGCGTCCCCGTTCAAGACCGCCGAATTCGATATCCTGTTCGGCGAGGGCATCAGCCGTGAAGGCGAGATCATCGACATGGGCGTGAATGCCCACATTCTGGACAAGTCGGGCGCCTGGTACGCCTACAACGGCGAAAAAATCGGCCAGGGCCGCGACAATGCGCGCGAGTTCCTGCGCGAGAATCCCGAGCTGTCGAAAGAGATCGAAAACAAGGTGCGCGCGTCACTCGGCATCCCCCTGCTGCCGGGCTCGTCCGAGCCGGATGTCAAGGCCAAGGCTTCCGGCAAAAAGGCAGCCACGCCTTTGTGAAACTGACGCGGTCATTGCCGGACCCAGCACCCGATGTCGTTTGCCAAACCCTCCCTCAAGGGCCGCGCCCTGCGGCTGCTCAGCGCCCGCGAACACTCGCGCGCCGAGCTGGAGCGCAAGCTCAAAAGCTTTGAGGAAGAACCCGGCACGCTGGCGCAGGCACTGGACGAGCTGCAGGCCAGGGGCTTCATCGACGAGCAGCGCGTGATCGAATCGGTGCTGCACCGCCGTGCCGCCAAACTCGGCGCGGCGCGCATCAGACAGGAGTTGCAGGGCAAGGGACTGGCGCCGCTGGCGGTCACCGAAGCCTTGGCGCGCGTCCAGGCCGGCGAGGGCGAGCGGGCACTGGCGGTCTGGCGCAAAAAATTCGGGCAAGCTCCCGCGACACCCCAGGAGGCCGCCCGGCAAATGCGTTTTCTGGCGGCGCGCGGCTTTGACGGCGACATCATCCGGCGCGTGGTGCCGGACGTGCAGGCAGATAACGCGCGCCGCCCCGGCCTCAAAGCCCCAGCATCAGCTTGAGGTTTTGCACCGCGGCGCCGCTGGCGCCCTTGCCCAGGTTGTCGAGCCGGGCCACCAGCACGGCATGCCGGAAACCGTCCTCGACGCCCTGGTTGGAAAATACCCGCAATTCCATCCGATTGGTGTCGGCCAGCGCCAGCGCATCCAGCTTGTTGTCGGGCGTGGCAGGCTTGACGCTGACCCATTCGCAGCCGGCGTAGTGCCGGGCCAGCGCCTCATGCAGGTCGTGCGCGCTGGGTTGTCCGGGCAACAGGTCCAGGTGCAGCGGCAACTGCACCAGCATGCCCTGCCTGAAATTGCCGACCGAGGGAATGAACACGGGGCGCCGCGCCAGGCCTGTGTACTTCATGATTTCGGGCAGGTGCTTGTGCTTCAGCCCCAGCCCGTAGAGTTCGAACGCGGGTGCCTCGCCCTTTTCATAGGCCTCGATCATGCTGCGCCCGCCCCCTGAATAACCGCTGACACACGGCAGGGTCAGCGGGAAATCTGTCGGGATCAGGCCCGCGTCCACAAGCGGGCGAATCAGCGCGATGGCACCGGTGGCATAACAACCCGGGTTGGCAACGCGGCGCGCTTGCGCCACCAGCGCCTGCTGCCCCGCCTCCAGCTCGGGAAAGCCGAACACCCAGCCCGGCGCAGTGCGATGAGCGGTGGAGGCGTCAATGATTTTGGGGCCCATTTGCCCGGTGGTTTTGACCACGTCATCGATCATCGCTACCGATTCAATTGCAGCCTCGTCGTGCAGGCAGAGCACCACCAGGTCCACCTGGGACATCAGGGCGCGCTTGGCGGCGAGGTCCTTGCGCAGCGCGGGGTCGATGCTGACCAGCTCGATGCCGGGCATCGACTGCAGACGCTCGCGAATCTGAAGCCCGGTGGTGCCGGCCTCGCCGTCAATGAATATCTTGTGCATGATGAATCTGTAGCGCTCCGGATGAATTGTGTGGAAATGCCCTGCGGGCCGGGCCCCGGTTTGGTGCATTGCAGCATGATACATTCGACGGTTGCATTGTCCAGTGCCTGCCGCAAAGCAAGCAGGTTTTGCGGCTGGATAAAAATCATCCATTCCTGAGAAGGTCCTCATGAAGATTCACGAATACCAGGGCAAGGAAATCTTGCGTCAATTTGGTGTGCCGGTGCCACGCGGCATTCCGGCGTTCACGGTTC
>DIVK01000092.1:3805-5723 GCA_002422455.1 Rhodoferax sp. UBA6134 | reverse complement strand
CACCATCTTCCTGGGAGATTTCGATGCCAACGCCGACAAATTTTCCGCTGGTGCCTTCGTTGAATTCCTTGAGCGCCTTTTTGTCGAGGTACTGCGAGTGTGGATCAAGGCTGGACACCATGCCGGCAATGGCATCGGTGATGAGTTTTTTGTCGTCGACCGGCTCGACGTAATTGCTCTTGACCATGCCGAAGACGGCGGCCAGTTGCTGCAGTTCCTCCAGTGGCAATGGCGCCATCGTGCCGCGCGCCACGGTCTGGAGTGAAACCGTGGTCAGGGCACCGGCCACGATACCCAACGAAATCCAGCCTGTAATTTTCAATTTGCGAGCCATAAATAGTCCTGTTTCACGCCAATATACACGGTTGGAGGTTTTTGCGACGGCAATGCTTCCTAGCGGGGCCGGCTGCTGCCTTGCGAGGCCACGGCCGCGGCTGCCTGTGCAGCGGCCTGCGCGTCGCCCAGGTAGTAATGGCGGACCGGCTTGAGCTGCTCATCCAGTTCGTACACCAGTGGAATGCCGTTGGGGATATTCAGGCCCACGATGTCGTCGTCCGAGATGTTGTCCAGGTATTTCACCAGTGCCCGGATCGAGTTGCCGTGCGCCGCCACCAGCACGTTTTCCCCCGCCCTGATGGCGGGGGCCAGAGCCTCGTCCCAGAAAGGAAGTACCCGGGCGACCGTGTCTTTCAGGCACTCGGTCAGGGGAATTTGCTCTGGCAGAAGTTTGGCGTAACGCACGTCATCGCGTTCGCAACGCGGATCGGTCGGCTCCAGTGCGGGCGGCGGGACGTCATAGCTGCGCCGCCACGTCAGCACCTGCGCGTCGCCATATTTCCGGGCGGTTTCTCCCTTGTCAAGGCCCTGTAAGGCGCCGTAGTGGCGCTCGTTGAGTCGCCAGTTGTTGACCACTGGCAGCCAGGTGCGATCCATTTCGTCCAGCACGTGCCACAGGGTGCGCGTGGCGCGCTTGAGCACGCTGGTGTAGGCCACGTCAAACTCATAGCCCTCGGCCTTGAGCAGGCGCCCGGCGCTTTTGGCTTGCTCGATGCCGGCGGGAGTCAGGTCGACATCGGTCCAGCCGGTAAAGCGGTTGTCAAGATTCCAGGTGGATTCACCGTGGCGGATGAGAACTAATTTATGCATTGGCTTTGGGTCGGTTAAAAAAACCATGACAACGGCAATGGCAGAGGTCAGGGCCGGGATAAAAACGGGGTCGGGATGCGCGCGGCACTCCCGCATTCTAAAATGGTCGCCGGATCAATCGTGTGGGGTGGGGCTGGCGCGCTTCATGTTGCTGCGGCTTGCTTCGACAATTCTTAAAACAAAGGAAAAACGTGAAATTTATTCTCGACAACTGGGCGTTGATCTCCGTCGCGCTGGCCTCTGGCGCCATGTTGGCGTGGCCGGTACTCAAGGGCGCGGCCGGTGGCGCGCTGACTGCGGCCGGTGCGGTGCAGCTCATCAACCGTGAAAGGGCGGTGGTCATTGACGTGTGCGAAGCCGGCGAGTTCGCTGCGTGTCATATCAGTGGTGCCAAAAACATCCCCGTGAATCAGCTCGAAGAAAAGCTGCCCGGCATGGTCAAGAACAAGGCATTGCCGGTCATTCTGGTTTGCCAGTCGGGGGGGCGCTCGCATCGTGCGCTGGCGATCGCCAAAAAACTGGGTTATGAGCAGGCGCAGTCGCTGGGCGGCGGCCTGCGTGCCTGGAAAGCGGCCGACCTGCCGGTCGAAAAAGCCTGAAGAGATACGTCCGGATACGAGAGGAGAAAATCATGCAAGCCGTCAGGATCTACACCACTGCAGTTTGCCCCTACTGCGTTCGCGCCAAGCAGATTCTCAAGGCCAAGGGGGCTGAGCAGATTGAGGAGATTCGCATCGATACCGATCCGGATCAGCGTCTGAAGATGATGGAG
>DIVK01000092.1:0-3665 GCA_002422455.1 Rhodoferax sp. UBA6134 | reverse complement strand
CAACAGGAACCCGTTTTCCAGATCCAGCGCGTCTACCTTAAGGAAGCATCTCTGGAGCAACCCAATTCACCCGCCATCCTGCTGGAGCAGGAGTCACCCACGGTGGATATTCAACTGGGGGTGAACGCGGCGCCGGTGGCTGAGGGCATTTTTGAAGTAATCGTTACCGCAACCGTGCAAACCAAAATCAAGGAAAAAACCGTGTTCCTGGCGGAAGTCTCGCAAGCCGGCATCTTTGAGATTCGCAATCTGCCGCAAGAGCAGATGGGGCCGGTCATGAGCATTGCCTGCCCGCAAATCGTGTATCCCTACCTGCGCGGCAATGTGGCCGATCTGATCCAGCGCGGTGGTTTTCCGCCCGTGCACCTGTCGGAAATCAATTTCCAGGCCATGTACGAGCAGCAGCAGGCCGCCGCTGCGCATGCGCCCGCTTCCGTTACCCAGTAAGCGTCAACAGGGTTTTTGACCTCTGGTCCCCGGATCCAGGGCGTACATGCCATGAAAATCATAGTTCTTGGTGCCGGTGCCTGGGGCACGGCGTTGGCGCTCAGTGCCGCCAGCAACCCGCTTGCCCGGCACGCAGTGACATTGTGGGCACGCGATGCGGCCCAGGCCCGCAGCATGCAGGCGCAGCGGGAAAATGCGCGCTACCTGGCCGGCGTCGCCTTGCCGCCTGCGCTGCGCATCAGCGCGCTCCCACTGGACCAGTTGGACCAACTGGTGGCCGGGGCTGATCTGCTCATCGTGGCTACACCCATGGCGGGCTTGCGCGGCATGTTGACGCATTTGCGCGGCTGTCGGATGCCGCTCGCCTGGTTGTGCAAGGGCTTTGAAGCTGCCCATCCGGGTGAATTGGGCCTGCTGGCCCACGAAGTACAGGCGCAGGTGGCGCCTGAGCTGATGGCGGGTGTGCTCAGCGGCCCCAGCTTTGCGCTGGAAGTGGCCCGTGGCCAGCCCGCGGCGCTGGTCGCCGCCAGTGCGCACGAGGCGGTACGCTGCGCCCTGGTGACGGCTTTTCACAGTCCGACGCTACGGGTCTATGCCAATGACGATCTGGTGGGCGTGGAAGTGGGCGGCGCGGTCAAAAACGTGTTGGCCATTGCCAGCGGCCTGTGCGACGGCCTGAACCTCGGCCTCAATGCCCGGGCCGCGTTGATTACCCGCGGCTTGGCCGAGATGACGCGTCTGGGCCTGGCGCTGGGGGCCCGCTCCGATACTTTCATGGGCTTGAGTGGCCTGGGCGATCTGGTACTCACCGCCACGGGTGACTTGTCACGCAACCGGCAGGTCGGTCTGGCGCTGGCCCGTGGTCAGACCCTGCAAGAAGCGGTGGCATCGCTTGGCCACGTGGCAGAGGGTGTTTATTGCGCCCGCACCGTGGTGCAACGCGCCGCCTGCCTTGGCGTGGAGATGCCGATTGCCCAGGCGGTGGTGGCCCTGCTGGATGGCCGGCTTCAGCCCGCGCAGGCGGTGGCGCTGCTGATGGGGCGTGAGCCAGCCGCAGAATTGACGTAACCAGACCGTGAAATTGCAAGGTGACCTTGATGACTCCCGTTTTTGATTTTTCCCCGGCCGCCGTGGCCGCTGTGGCGCACGCGGATGCGGCGCGGGCTTTGCAGGAAGATGTAGGCACCGGCGACCTGACCGCCGGCCTGGTTGACCCCGGCCGCCGCGCCCGGGCCCGCGCGCTGGCACGCGAAGCGGCCGTGATTTGTGGCGCGCCCTGGGTGCATGCCGCGCTGCAGCAGGTCGACCCGTCCCTCCAGATTCATTGGCGGGTGGGCGAGGGGCAGCGTTGCGCCGCTGACCAGGTGGTGCTGGAACTGGAGGGCTCGGCGCGCGCGCTGTTGACGGCCGAGCGCACTGTGCTCAATTTCCTGCAACTGCTTAGCGCTGTGGCCACCAAAACCAATGGTTATGTGCAGGCGGTGCAAGGCGTGCCCGGCAACCGGGCTCACATTGTGGACACGCGCAAGACGCTTCCCGGTTTGCGCCTGGCACAGAAATATGCGGTGCGCACCGGTGGCGGCACCAATCACCGCATCGGCCTGTACGACGCGGTGCTGATCAAGGAAAACCACATCGCCGCCGCCGGGAGCATCACGGCCGTGTTGCAGCGTGCGGCCCTCGTGGCGCCGGGTGCGCAGTTTGTCGAGATCGAGGTTGAAACCCTGGCGCAGCTGGAAGAGGCCCTGAACGCGGGCGCCCGGATGGTGCTGCTGGACAACATGGAACTGCCCACGTTGCGCCAGGCCGTGCAGATCAATGCCGGACGGGCGATACTGGAGGTTTCGGGCGGTGTGAACATGGCCACGGTGCGCGACATCGCCGCCACCGGGGTTGATCGGATCTCGATTGGCGCCCTGACCAAGGATGTTCAGGCCATTGATTTTTCCATGCGTTTCAGTTCCGACGTGACTTGAGTGCAGGCAGGTCCCGACTGAAGCGTCGTTGTGATCAGGAGTTGTGATGAATGCTGTCGCCCCTACCGTGATGGATGTTGAATATGAGCAGCCGCAGCAAGATGCGCTGCATAACGCCGGGGTTTGCGCCACTCGGCATGCCTGGGCCCGGGTGCCGGTGGAGCCCGCTCCGCCGGAGCGCGCGGCACTGAAAGACAAGATCCGTCGCCTGTTGAAGGAACGCAATGCGGTGCTGGTGTCGCACTATTACGTGCATCCCGATTTGCAGGACCTGGCCGAGGAGACTGGCGGCATCGTCAGTGATTCACTGGAAATGGCCCGTTTCGGGCGCGACCATCTGGCCAGCACGCTGGTGGTGTCGGGGGTGCGCTTCATGGGCGAGACCGCCAAAATCCTGTCGCCGGAAAAACGGGTTTTGATGCCCGACCTGGATGCCAACTGTTCGCTCGATCTGGGTTGTCCGATCGATGAATTCAGTGCCTTTTGCGATGCTCATCCGGATCGCACGGTGGTGGTTTACGCCAACACCAGCGCGGCCGTGAAGGCGCGCTCGGACTGGTTGGTGACGTCCAGCTGCGCGCTCGACATCGTGCGCGCGCTCAAAGAGCAGGGGCACAAAATTCTGTGGGCGCCGGACCGGCATCTGGGCAACTACATCCAGGCGCAGACCGGTGCCGACATGGTGATGTGGAGTGGCTCATGCATCGTACACAACGAATTCAAGGCATTTGAATTGCAGGCCCTGAAAAAAGAGCATCCGCGGGCCAAGGTGCTGGTGCACCCCGAGTCACCGGCGGACGTGGTGGCGCTGGCCGATGCGGTCGGCTCCACGTCGGGCATTCTCAAGGCCGCACACGAGATGGACGCCAAAGAGTTCATCGTGGCCACCGACAACGGCATGATGCACAAGCTGCGCACGCTCAACCCCGGCAAAACCTTCATTGAGGCGCCCACCGCCGGCGACAGCGCCACCTGCAAGAGCTGCGCGCACTGCCCGTGGATGGCCATGAACAGCTTGGCCGGTGTGGCGCAGGTGCTGGAAACCGGGGTCAACGAAATTCACGTGGACCCGGCGCTGGGCCTGCGTGCCCGCGTGCCGATTGACCGCATGCTGGCCTTTACTGCCGCGCTCAAGGGAAGGCAGTCCACCAGCGGATTGGTACCGCATATCGGGGCGGCCTGAGGACACTTGCCGTCTCATGTCGTTGCTCTTGATCATCATGATCCGCCGGGCTCAGCCGC
>DIVK01000084.1:8913-13098 GCA_002422455.1 Rhodoferax sp. UBA6134 | reverse complement strand
TCACCCTCGAAGAAAAACTCCAGGTAGCCAAAATCGCCCTGGACGCCAGCGCCGGTCGCATTCCCGTGCTGGCCAATGTGTCGGAGACCAGCACCCGTGAAGCGCTGCGCTACATCGAGGGCGCCAACAAGCTCGGCGTGGCCGGCTTCATGGTCATGCCCTCGGTCATTTATGTGGCCGACGCGCGTGAAGCCATGCGAAACGTGCGCACCATGGCCAACGCCGCGCAAAAGCCCGTCATGGTCTACAACAATCCGGTGGCTTACCGGGTGGACCTCAAGCCCGAGCACATGGCCGAACTGGCCGACTGCGAATGGATTGTCGCCATCAAAGAGAGTTGCGGCGACACCCGCCGCATCACCGACCTGCGCAACACCGTGGGTGAGCGCTACCAGCTGTTCGTGGGCGTGGACGATCTGGCTTTTGAAGGCCTGGCGCTCGGCTGTGATGGCCTGCTGGCCGGCGTCGGCTGCACCTTTCCACGTGAGACGGTGGCACTGTACAACCTGATGAAGGCCGGCCAGTATGCCGAGGCGCTCAAGCTCTACCAGTGGATGACACCCATGCTGCACCTGGATGTGTCGACCAAGCTGGTGCAAAACCTCAAGCTCATCGACGTGGTGGCCGGTGTCAGCACCGAGCACATGCGCCGCCCCCGCCTGCCGCTGATCGGCGCCGAGCGTGAATACATCGAGACTGTCGTCAAGAAGGCCCTGGCAACACGGCCCGTTCAGTACCAGTCTGTTCCCTGAGCATTGCGCGATCTCGACCGAGATCTCGCCATCGCGCGCCCCTGGTCCCCTCCGTGTTTCACAACTGAAAGGTGTTCATCATGAAATTGAAAACTCTTGCCCTGGCAGCCGCCTGCACACTTGGCCTCTTCGCCACGCAGGCCTCGGCCGACAAACTCGACAGCATCATCGAATCAGGCAAGCTGCGCTGCGCCGTGGTGCTGGACTTCCCGCCCATGGGTTCACGTGATGCCAGCAACAACCCGATCGGTTTCGACGTGGACTATTGCAGCGACCTGGCCAAGGTGCTGGGCGTCAAGCCCGAGGTGGTGGAAACCCCGTTTGCCGACCGCATTCCGGCGCTGGTGTCCAACCGGGTCGATGTGGTGGTGGGTTCCACCTCCGACACGCTGGAGCGCGCCAAGACCGTGGGCATGTCGATTCCCTACTTCGCCTTCACCATGGTGGTGCTGACGCGGGACGACAAGAAAATCAACAGCTACAAAGACCTCAAGGGCCGCCCTGTTGGCAACACGGTCAGTTCCTATGAAGCCCTGGCCCTGGAAAAAGATGTGAAAGCCTGGAAAGACCCCAAGGGCAGCTTCCGCGCCTACCAGACCCAGGCTGACACCATCCTCGCCGTCAGCCAGGGCCATATCGACGCCACGGTGGTCACGTCTACCGTCGCCTTTGCGTCCATCAAGTCGGGCAAATACAAAGGTCTGAAAGTGGCCGGTGATGCGCCCTACACCATTGACTACGTGTCGCTGGTGGCCAAGCGCAGTGAATACGGTCTGATCAACTACTTGAACCTGTTCGTCAACCAGCAGGTGCGTACCGGCCGCTACAACGAGCTGTATCAAAAATGGGTCGGTGGCACACCGCCCACCCTGCTGGTGCCGAACGTCTATTACTGATCAAGGCCCTATCGAAACCTGAGCGTTTTGTGTCACCACCCTTGCGCCTTGAACACCCGGGACTTCGCATGAGCAGCCATACCATGACCGCTTGTCAACTCACGGCTGGATCCGCGCAAGGGCGCCTGCTTTTCAGCGACACCCCTTTGAGTTTCTGGGGCGGTGTCCACCCAGCCACCGGCGAGGTGATCGACCGCCACCACCCCTTGAGCGGTCAAGTCATCGCCGGCCAGGTGCTGGCCATTCCGAGTGGCCGCGGCTCCTGCACCGGCAGCAGCGTGCTGATGGAGATCATTCTCAATGGTCACGGACCCGCTGCGCTGCTGCTGGAGCAACCCGATGAAATTCTGGCGCTGGGCGCGATCGTGGCTGAGCTGGTCTTTGGCCAGCAACTGCCGGTAGTCAGCGTGGGGCCTGAGGGTTTTGCGCAGTTGCGCAATGCGCGCTGGGTCAGCCTGCACGCCAACGGGCAATTGACCGCCTCCAGCGAAGCCTCCCCCATCAGCGTCTTGCCTTCGGCCGCGCCCGTCACCGCGTCGGCTTCAAGCGATGCCACCTTTGGCATTCACCTGAGCCCCACCGACCTGGCGATTCTCGATGGCCAGGAAGGCCGGGCGCGCCAGGTGGCCCTGCAAATCGTCTTGCGCATGGCCAGTCTGCAAGGTGCCACCGAGTTGATTGACGTGGTGCAAGCGCACATTGACGGCTGCATTTACACCGGTTCCGCCAGCCTGCGTTTTGCCGCCCAGTTGCGTGATTGGGGTGGCCAGGTCAAGGTTCCGACCACACTGAATTCGATCTCGGTCGACCAGCGGCGCTGGCGTGCACTGGGCATCGACCCGGCCTTTGGCGAACCCGCCAGCGCCCTGGCGCAGGCCTATGTCGACATGGGTTCCCAAGCCAGTTTTACCTGCGCGCCCTACCTGCTCGACAGCGCCCCCAAGGCCGGCGAGGACATTGTGTGGGCCGAGTCCAATGCAGTGGTATATGCCAACAGTGTGCTGGGGGCACACACCGCCAAATACGCCGATTTTCTGGATATTTGTATTGCCCTGATCGGGCGCGCGCCCAAGGCTGGCTGCCACCTGATTGAGAACCGGCGCGCCACCCTGCGGGTGCAACTGCCGGTGCTGCCCACGACACCCGACGACGCTTTTTACCCGCTGCTGGGTTACCTGGTCGGCCTGCTGGCCGGCGCGCGGATCCCGGTCATTTGCGGGCTCGAGTCAGCCCGGCCCAGTCTGGATGATCTCAAGGCCTTCGGTGCGGCGTTTGCCACCACCAGTGCCGCTCCGATGTTCCACATTGTCAATGTCACGCCCGAGGCGCCCAGCGCACAGGCCGCCCTGGCCGGTAGGCCGGCTGAACTTGAGCACCACCTGACACTGGATGAACTCCGGCAAGCCTGGCACGAACTGGACAGTGCCCCGGTTCCCGACGTTGATCTGGTAGCCCTGGGCAACCCGCATTTTTCCGAGACCGAATGCCATGCGCTGGCCAAGCTCCTGAAAGGCCGCCAGCGCCACCCAGCCACCGCCATCGTGCTCACCCTCGGGCGCGCTGTCAGTGCCAGAGCGGAACGCCAGGGCGACCTGGCCGTGCTCGCAGATTTTGGCGTCACGCTGATCACCGACACCTGCTGGTGCATGTTGGAGGAACCCGTGGTGCCCTTGAGCGCACGCGTCATCATGACCAATTCAGGCAAATATGCGCATTACGCCCCAGGCCTGACCGGCCGTCAGGTGCACTTTGGCTCGCTGGCTGCTTGCGCCGAGGCCGCCTGCACCGGCCAGGCCAGCGGCCGGCTGCCCGACTGGCTGGTCACTGAACCGGAAAACGCTTGCGCAAGGAGCTGACCCACGATGTTTGACTTTGACTACAACTTTCGCTGGAATACCGCCTTCAAGGCCCTGCCCGACATGCTGGCGGGCAGCTGGGTGACCGTGGAAACGGCTGTGTTGTCGATGATTTTCGGCACGCTGATCGCGCTGAGTCTGACCGCCATGCGGACCACGCGCAACCCGCTCTTACGCGGCTTTTCCAGCGCCTGGGTGTCCATTGCGCGCAACACGCCTGCGCTGTTTCAGATCTATATCCTGTATTTCGGTCTGGGCGCGTTCGGCCTGCATGTGAGTTCCTGGTTCGCCCTGGTGGCGGGCATCACCTTCAACAACGCGGGTTACCTGGCTGAAAACTTCCGCGGCGGCCTCAAGGCGGTGCCCGAAACCCAAATCAAGGCGGCCCGCTCGCTGGGCATGAGCGCCTTCCAGACCTACCGCCTGATCGTGGTGCCGCAGTTGTTGCGCATCGTTTTTTACCCGCTGACCAACCAGATGGTCTGGGCCGTGTTGATGACCTCGCTGGGCATCGTGGTGGGTCTCAACAACGACCTGACCGGCGTCACCCAAGCCTACAACGTGCTGACCTTCCGCACCTTCGAGTACTTTGCGATTGCGGCGGTCATTTATTACCTCATCGCCAAAATCATCATCCTCACGGCCAGGCTGATGGCCTGGCGTCTGTTCCGGTATTGAAGG
>DIVK01000084.1:5087-8813 GCA_002422455.1 Rhodoferax sp. UBA6134 | reverse complement strand
TGCTGATCCAGTTTGTGCTGTTCAACTCCTTCAACAGCATCGCCGGCCTCAACTGGACGGCCTTTGCCGTGGGCTGCGTGGTGCTGGGCATTTACTGCGCGTCGTACTGCACGGAGATCATCCGCGGCGGCGTGCTGGCCGTGCCCGCCACCGTGATCCGGGCGGCGCGCTCACTGGGCCTGACATTTTTCCAGACCCTGCGCCACATCGTGTTGCCGATGGCAGCACGGGTGTCGTTTCCGGGTTGGATCAATCTCACGCTGGGCGTGATCAAGGACACCTCGCTGGTGCTGTGGATCGGCATCATCGAACTGCTGCGTGCCTCACAAACCATTGTGACCCGCATTCAGGAGCCGATTTTGGTGTTGTGTATTGCCGGATTCATTTATTACGTGATGAGCTGGGGCGTAGCACGGCTCGGGAACATGGTCGAAAAAAGGTGGCAGGAAAATGATTGAGATTGACAACGTGCACAAGTCTTTCGGCAAGCTCGAAGTCATCAAGGGTGTCAGCATGACCGTCAAGAAGGGCGAGGTGATCTCGATCATCGGCGGCTCGGGCTCGGGCAAATCCACCTTGCTGATGTGTATCAACGGCCTGGAGCCGATCCAGCAAGGCGTGATCAAGGTCGACGGCATCCCGGTGCATGCCAAGGGCACCGACCTGAACAAGCTGCGTCAGCGTATCGGCATCGTGTTTCAGCAGTGGAACGCCTTCCCGCACCTGACGGTGATGGAAAACGTGATGCTGGCGCCACGCAAGGTGCTGGGCAAAAGCAAGGCTGAAGCCGAAGACATCGCGGCGCGCCAACTCGGCCACGTCGGCCTCGGTGAAAAACTCAAGGTCTTTCCGGGCAAACTCTCGGGTGGCCAGCTACAACGCATGGCGATTGCGCGCGCGCTGGCCATGTCGCCCGACTACATGTTGTTCGACGAAGTCACCTCGGCGCTTGACCCGCAACTGGTGGGTGAAGTGCTGGATACCATGCGCATGCTGTCGGACGAAGGCATGACCATGATCCTGGTGACCCACGAAATCCGCTTTGCCCGCGATGTGTCAGACCGGGTGGCTTTTTTTCGCAATGGTGTAATTCACGAAATTGGCACACCCGACCAGGTTATCGATCATCCACAATTACCCGAGACCATTGAATTTTTGAAGAAGACGCATTGAATGCCGTCTTGAAATCTCTCATCATGAAAAAAATCAAAATCATCGATTCCCATACGGGCGGTGAGCCGACACGTCTGGTGCTGGACGGTTTCCCCGACTTGGGCACGGGCAGCATGGCACAACGGCGCGAACTGCTGAAACAGCACCATGACCACTGGCGCACCGCGACCGTGCTGGAGCCGCGTGGCAGCGAGGTCATTGTGGGCGCGCTGCTGTGCCCGCCGCTCGACCCGGCCAACACGGCGGGCGTCATTTTCTTCAACAACACCGGCTACCTCGGCATGTGTGGCCACGGCACCATCGGCTTGGTGGCCTCGCTAGCCTACCTGGGGCGCATCCAGGCGGGCGTGCACCGCATCGAAACCCCGGTCGGCACCGTCATAGCCACCCTGCACGAGGACGGCTCGGTCAGCGTCTGCAACGTGCCTTCCTGGCGCCACCTGCGCCAGGTGGCCGTCGAGGTGCCGGGCCAGGGCCGGGTGCTGGGCGACGTCGCCTGGGGCGGTAACTGGTTTTTTCTGGTCAGCCAGCATGGTCAACGCGTGGCCAGCGACAACATCGCTGCGCTCACGGCTTACGGTGCCGCAGTGCGACAGGCGCTCGCCGCGCAAGGCATCACCGGCAGCGACGGGGCCGAGGTCGACCACATCGAGCTTTTCGCCGATGACCCCGAGGGCGCCGACAGCCGCAATTTTGTGCTGTGTCCGGGCAACGCCTATGATCGCTCGCCCTGCGGCACTGGCACCAGCGCCAAGATAGCCTGCCTGGCGGCCGATGGCAAACTGGCGCCGGGCGAAAGCTGGGTCCAGTCCAGCGTGATCGGCAGCCGCTTCGAGACCAGCTACACGCTGCAAGACGGCGACATCATTCCCACCCTGCGCGGGCGTGCCCACATGAGCAGTGAAGCCACCCTGCTGCTTGACCCGCAAGACCCTTTTGCCTGGGGCATCCGGCCATGACCGACACCGTTTCACTGTCGCTGGCCGAGGCCGAAGCGTTGGCGCTGCAGGTGCTGACGCACCACGGCCTCTCAAGCGCACAGGCCACGGCCATGGCCCGCGTCATGGTGGCGGGCGAGCGTGACGAATGCCATTCGCACGGCCTCTATCGGCTGTTGATGTGTACCCGCACCCTGCGCGAGGGCAAGGTGGCGTGCCATGCCGAGCCGGTGGTCAGCCAGCGCTCAGCGGCGGTGGTGGCGGTCGATGCCCAACTGGGGTTTTCGCCACTGGCGTTTGAGGTCGGCAGCCAGCATCTGGTGGACAAGGTGCGCCGCACCGGCATTGCCGCGCTGGTGATCAACAACTGCTTCCATTTCTCCGCCCTCTGGCCGGAGGTGGAAAGCCTGGCGGCGCACAACATCTGCGCGCTGGCGATCACGCCCGCCCACGCCTGTGTGGCGCCGGCCGGTGGCAAGCGGGCCGTGTTCGGCACCAACCCGATCGCCTTCAGCTGGCCGCGCCCGAACGGCAACCCCTATGTATTTGACTTTGCCACCAGCGCGGTGGCGCGCGGCGAGATCGAGTTGTACCGCCGCAGCGGGCGCGCCTTGCCCCTGGGTTGGGGCATCGACGCCGATGGCGCACCCACCACGGATGCCGCCACGGTGCTGCAGCAGGGCGCCATGCTGACCTTTGGCGGCCACAAAGGGTCAGCCCTGGCCACCATGATCGAATTGCTGGCCGGCCCCCTGCTGGGCGACCTGACCAGCCTGGAGTCGCTGGCGGTCGATGGCGCCATTGGCGGCACGCCGCGTCATGGCGAGCTGATTTTGGCCTTTGACCCCAGTTTCTTTTCTGCCAACGCGCCCGGTGCTGACCAGACGCGCGCCGAGCATCTGTTCGAGGCCATCACAGGCCAGGGTGCACGCCTGCCCTCGCAACGCCGTTTTGAGGCGCGCGCGCGCAGCCTGACCCACGGCGTGTCCATTCCGCGCGCACTGCACGATGACATCCTGGCGCTGCTGGCCTAAAGCCAGCGTCTTCGTTCATCCAGCAACACCGGAGCCTTCATGAATTTGAAAAATATCATCACCGTCATCGGCGCACACGCCGAGGGTGAAGTGGGTCGTGTCATCACCGGCGGCGTTCTGGCCCCGCGCGCGGCGTCGATGTTCGAGCGCCAGCAGCTGCTGCTGCAAAAGCAGGACTGGTTGCGTACCCTGCTGTTGTCCGACCCGCGCGGCAGCGTCAATGCCGCGGTCAATCTGGTGACCCCGGCGATCGCACCCGAGGCCGATTTCGGCATGATTGTGATCGAGGCCGACAGTTACCCGCCGATGTCGGGCTCCAACCTGATGTGCACCGTGACGGTCGTGCTCGAGAGCGGCATGTTGCCCATGAGCAGCCCGGTCACAGAATTGTGCGTGGACACCCCGGCCGGCCTGGTGCGGGTGCGCGCCGAGTGCGAAGACGGCAAATGCCGGCGTGTTTCCTTCCAGAATGTGCCCTCGTTTGTCATGCACCAGAACCGTTCGGTGGAAGTGCCCGGCATGGGCACGGTGCAGGTGGACGTGGCTTACGGCGGCATGATTTATGTGATCCTGGACGCGGC
>DIVK01000084.1:990-5069 GCA_002422455.1 Rhodoferax sp. UBA6134 | reverse complement strand
GCACAAATCCCCAGCGTGCATCCGGAAAACCCGGGCATTCACACCATCGACATCGCCCAGTTTGCCGGGCCGCTGAGTCTGGTGGATGGCGTCAAGACCGCCAAAAACGCGGTGGTGGTGTCGCCGGGCCGGCTCGACCGCAGCCCCTGCGGCACCGGCAGTTCGGCGCGCATGGCGCTGATGCATGCGCGCGGTGAGCTGGCGGTGGGTGAGCCCTTCACGCACCTGTCGATCATGGACACCCGCTTCAACTGCCGCATTGACGGGCTCGCCCAAGTAGCCGGGCAGGCGGCCGTGTTGCCCAACATCAGCGGGCGCGCCTGGATCACCGGCTTGTCCTACTACGGTGCTGACCCCGAGGACCCGTTCCCCGAGGGTTACCGCCTCAACGACACCTGGTTTGCCAGTTGAACCCTGCCATGAGTTTTGACGTCATCATCATCGGCGCCGGCATCGTCGGTGCGGCCTGCGCCCATGAACTCGCGCAGCATGGCCTCAAGGTGTTGGTACTCGACGCGCACCTGGGCGGTGCCACCAACGCCGGCATGGGCCATCTGGTGCTGATGGACGACAACCCTGCCGAACTGAGCTTGGGTCTGGCCTCGCTGGCGCTGTGGCGCGAATGGGCCCCGCGCATGGGCGACGAGTGTGGTTTTAAGCACTGCGGCACGCTCTGGATCGCTGCCGATGCCGAAGAAATGCAGGCTGCCGAGGAAAAGCTGGTGCGACTTGAAGCGCACGGGGTGCCCTGCGAATTGCTCGATGCCCGAGCGCTGGCCGCCGCCGAGCCGGCCTTGCGGCCCGGCCTGGCAGGTGCCCTCAAGGTCAGCAACGACAGCATGGTGTATGCGCCCAATGCCGCNNGCGTGCGCCTGGCCGACGGCAGCCAGCGCAACGCCGGGGCGGTGCTGCTGGCGGCCGGCATCCAGTCGACCCGATTTTGTCCGGAGCTGCCGATTCGGCCCAAGAAAGGTCACATCGCCATCACCGACCGCTACCCTGCCATGGTCCATCACCAGTTGGTGGAACTGGGCTATATCAAAAGCTCGCACCACAGCACCGGGCCGTCAGTGGCGTTCAACGTGCAGCCCCGTCCCACGGGTCAGCTGATGATCGGCTCGTCGCGCCAGTTCGACACCACCGACCCCAAGATCGAGCCCGACATGCTGGCCCGCATGCTGCGCCGCGCCGTCGACTACCTGCCGGGCCTGGACGACCTCACCGTGATCCGCACCTGGACCGGTTTTCGTGCCGCCACACCCGACAGCCTGCCACTCATTGGCCGCCACCCCACGCGCGAAGGCCTTTGGCTGGCGGCCGGGCATGAAGGCCTGGGTGTCACCAACGCGCCCGGCACGGCGCGCCTGCTGGTGGCGCAGATGACCGGCGCTGCGTTGCCGTTCGATGCGGTCCCCTACTTGCCCAGCCGTTTTCAGGAAACAGCATGAGCACCGCTGCTAACATTGAATTGACCCTCGATGGCCGGGCACTGCGGATGCCGGCCGGCACCAGTCTGGCCGCCGCGCTGGCGATGCACCGCCCGGGGTTTGCACGCACCTCGGTCAGTGGCGAGGCGCGGGCGCCCCTGTGCGGCATGGGTATCTGCCAGGAATGCCGGGTGCTGGTGGACGGCAAACGGCGCCTGGCCTGCCAGACCCTGTGCCAGAACGGCATGGTGGTCGACACCGGAACCCGCACGGGGCACAAGGGATGAATCCAAAGAGCACGCTCTCCAACACCGACCTGCTGATCATCGGTGCCGGTCCGGCCGGGCTGGCGGCGGCTCTGGCCGCGGCCCCCAGCGGGGCCCGCATCATGGTGATTGATGACAACATCGCCCCAGGCGGTCAGATCTGGCGCGACGGCCCTGCTGCTGCGCTGCCCACCCAGGCCCTGCGCCTGCGCGAGGCCGTGGCACGCTGCCCCAACGTGCACCTGCTTTGCGGCACGCGCGTGATCTCCGCCATGGGCACGCACGCTTTGCTGCTGGAAGACGCCGAGCGCGGCTGGACCCAGCACTTTGACACCCTGATTCTGTGCACCGGTGGCCGCGAATTGCTGCTGCCGTTTCCGGGCTGGACACTGCCAGGTGTCACCGGTGCCGGCGGCCTGCAAGCCCTGATCAAGGCCGGTTTGCTGGTACGGGGTGAGCGCATTGTGATTGCCGGCAGTGGCCCGCTGCTGCTGGCGGCGGCCGCCACCGCGCGCAAGGCCGGCGCCCGGGTTTTGCGTGTTGCCGAGCAAGCCAGCCTGGGCAGCGTGGCCGCTTTTGCTGCACAGCTCGGGCGCTGGCCTGCCAAGGCATTGCAGGCGCTGACGCTGGCCGACCCCAGCTACCGCGCCGGCACGCAACTGATGGCTGTGCAAGGCCAACACCAGGTCGAATCGGTCCAGCTGCGCCAGGCGGGCCGTACCAGCACCCTTCCCTGCGAGCGTGTGGCCAGCGGCTTCGGGCTGGTGCCCAACACCCAGTTGGGACAATTGCTGGGCTGCGCCCTGAGCACATCACCCGGGGGCATGTCAGCACTCAAAGTCGATGCCATGCAAGCCACCAGTGTGCCTGGTGTTTATGCGGCCGGCGAATGCACCGGTTTTGGTGGCGCCGAGCGTGCGCTGGCCCAGGGCAAAATTGCCGGACTGGCGGCCGTCAACCAACTCGATGCGGCACGCGCCCTCTGGCCGGAGCGCGCGCGCTGGGAGGCCTTCGCGAGCCAGCTCCATCGCCACTTTGCGCTTGACCCGGACTTGCGGCACATGCCGCGGGCCGACACCCTGGTCTGCCGTTGTGAAGATGTCAGCCACGCCAGCCTGTCCGGGTGTAGCGGCTGGACTGACGCCAAGCTGCACAGCCGCTGTGGCATGGGCGCCTGCCAGGGCCGGGTCTGTGGTGCAGCGGCCCAGTTTTTGTACGGTTGGACGCCACCGGTACCGCGGCCGCCGCTGTCACCCGCACGCATCTCGACGCTGGTCGGTGAACTGGCCGATGCGTCCCCAGACACACAATAATCGCAGTTGTACGAACTCCGCCAATCCACGACCCACCATGCCCATCAGCAAGCTCCGGAAACCGCCCGCGCCCAAGCGTCGCGTGGCCGACCTGGCCTACGACCGGATCGAGGCCATGATTTCCAAACTGGTCATCGCGCCAGGATCGCTCATTGTCGAAGCCGAGTTGGCCGAGATGACCCAGCTCGGACGCACCCCCGTGCGCGAAGCGCTCATGCGCATGGTGTCGAGCGGCCTGATCGAGCAACAGCCCCGCCGCGGACTGCGGGTCTCCAACATCGATGTGGTCGACCACCTTGATCTGATTGAAACCCGCCGCGGGCTGGAGACCCTGATCGCCACCTGCTCGGCCCGACGCGCCACCTTGGCGCAGCGCAAGGCCCTGGTCACCTGTGCCGAAAAAATGATCATCGCCAGCGAGCGTGACCATCTCGACGACTACATGACGGCCGACCAGGAGTTGGACAACGTCAATCACGAAGCCTGTTGCAACTTCTCGGCCGTCAAGGCGGTGGTGCCGCTGGTGGTGCAATGCCGGCGGTTCTGGTACCGCTACCAGGCCGCTGGCGAGATCACGGAGGGCGCCCGCTTCCACATGGTGTTGGCCGAAGCGATCGCCTCCGGCCATGAAGCCCAGGCCGCCGCCGCCGCCAGCGAGCTGATGGACTACCTGGAAAGATTCACCCGGCGCGTCATCAACGCATGAGCTGCGTTGCGCTGATCACGATGCCATCCGCATCGGCATACAGCCAATCACCCGGGTGCACCCAGACACCCTGAATCTGCACGGCAAGGTCCTGCAAGCCCTGGTTCTTTCTTTCGGTCGCCATGGGGATGGACGCCAGCGCGCGAATGCCCACGTCCAGCACAGCCAGTTCCGCCACGTCACGCACGCAGCCGTCGATCACCACGCCGGCCCAGCCATTCCGGGCCGCGGCCGCGCCCAAGTTGCCGCCCAGCAAGGCGCGGCGCAGTGAGCCCGCACCATCCACCACCAGCACCTTGCCAATGCGCCCGTCAGGGGTTTCCTCAAAACCGGCCGACTCCACCGCGGCCTTGACCAGCGAGTTGTC
>DIVK01000084.1:0-979 GCA_002422455.1 Rhodoferax sp. UBA6134 | reverse complement strand
CGCGGCATTTTTATGGGCGTCCCACAAATCACAAGTGGCAAAAGAAGAGCTCATCAAAATTGTCCTGGCTGGGTTGATCGGTTTTGGAAATTGTAAATCGGTAAAAAACGCAACATAAATGACTTTTTCCCAGCAGAATTAGCGTCTTCCCCCTATGAAAGCGCAGCTTTCTCCAGTAGGATTCGACTCCAACCAGCCGATCTTTCTTTTGCTGGTATTTGATCAACTACGAAAAGGACCTTCTCATGGCAACTGCAAAGAAAGCAACGGCTAAAAAAGCTGCTCCTGTCACCAAAGCCGCTCCGGCNNGCCGCGGCTCCTGCCAAAAAAGCAGCAGCCCCCGCCAAGAAAGCCGCACCAGCCAAAAAAGCTGCTCCCGCCAAGAAGGTCGCTGCCAAGAAAGCCCCTGCTGCCAAACGCACCGTCAATGCCGCTTTCATGAAGGCCATGACACCCAGCGCGGCACTGGCTGCCATCGTCGGTGGCAAGCCGCTGCCACGCACCGAAGTCGTCAAGCAACTGTGGGTCTACATCAAGAACAACAAGCTGCAGGACGCCATCAACAAACGCCTGATCAACGCCGACGCCAAACTGAAAGAAGTGTTCGGCAAGGCGCAAGTCACCATGTTCGAGATGGCTGGCCTGATTGGCAAGCACCTGAAATAATCATTTCAGCATTCGTTTTTCAAGGGCCGGCGCAAGTCGGCCTTTTTGTTGTGGCATCATTCTCACCAACACCAAGAGTTGCTCACCGATGCTCCGTTTTCTACTGACCCGTTTCAGTCTGATCATTCCCACCTTCATCGGCATGACGCTGGTCGCGTTCTTCCTGATCCGCATGGTGCCGGGTGACCCCATCGAGACCTTGGCCGGCGAGCGCGGCATTGTCCCGGTGCGCCATGCCGAACTGCTTAAGGCCTATGGCCTGGACCGCCCGGTGCTGGTGCAATACGGTATCTACATTGGCCGCGTGCTGCAG
>DIVK01000119.1:2795-4315 GCA_002422455.1 Rhodoferax sp. UBA6134 | reverse complement strand
CAGTCGGTCTTGATGGTCAGCAACTGACGCCCGATCGGCAGCCAGTCCAAGGCCTGCTTCAGGTTCTCGCCCGCCGCGCCCTTGATGGCGTCGGCGTTGGCCACCACACCGTCGAGCGAGCCGTATTGCTGCAGCCACTTGGCGGCGGTCTTGGGCCCCACTTTGGACACACCCGGCACATTGTCAATGACATCGCCCACCAGGGTCTGAAAATCCACCATCAGCTGCGGCGGCACGCCAAACTCGGCCGTCACGCCGGCCACGTCGCGCCGCTTGCCGTTCATGGTGTCGATGACGGTGACGTGGGCATTGACCAGCTGCGCCAGGTCCTTGTCGCCGCTGCTCACCACCACTTCAACGCCCTGTCCTGCCGCCGTCACCGCCAGCGTGCCGATCACGTCGTCGGCCTCCACGCCGGGCACGTCCAACACCTTCCAGCCCATCAGGCGCACCACCTCATGAATCGGCTCGATCTGGGCCCGCAAGTCGTCCGGCATGGGCGAACGATGCGCCTTGTACTCGGGATAGAGCGCGTCGCGAAAGGTCGGCCCCTTGGCGTCGAAGACGCAGGCGGCGTAGTCGGCCGGCACGTCACGGCGCAGCTTTTGCAACATGTTGATCATGCCGCGAATGGCGCCCGTCGGGCTGCTTGCCGGATCCCCTGGCACGGCACGCAAATCCGGCATGGCGTGAAAGGCGCGGTACAGGTAGCTGGAGCCATCCACCAGCAGCAGGGTTTTGGGCAGGGTCGGGGAGTCGTTCATGCGCCCATTTTGCCTGCGCCGGCAAGCGCGGCACTGGTTCTACAATCAGGCCATGCGCGCCACCTCCCTTCTCACCTCTGCCGTTTCTCTTTTCTTCTCTTGCGCCGGTGTTGGCCTGGCACAGCCCCCGGCGGCTGCCGACGCCAGCAAAGCACCTGCCTCCCGCGCGGCCGGCGCGGTAGAGAAGCGCACCGAGCGCATTCACATTGAAGACAGCGGCGCGCGCATTGACGAGCTGCGCGTCGGAGGCGAAACCAAAACCATCGAGGTGCAACCCAAGGGCGGCATGCCGGCGTACCAGGTTGCACCCGCCAGCGGCGAACGCAGCTGGAAAATTCTGGGGTTCTGAGCCATGGCGGTTTACACCGAGGTCTCGGCCCGGGAGGCTGGCGCCCTGCTGCGGCAACTCAAGCTGGGTGAACTCAAGGCCCTGCAAGGCTGTGCCGGTGGCATCGAGAACACCAACTACTTCGTGACAACGCAGATTGACAGCGAAACCCGCGACTACGTGCTCACCCTGTTCGAGCGGCTGAACTTCACGCAATTGCCGTTCTACCTGCGCCTGATGAAGCACCTGGCCCATCGCGGCATACCGGTGCCAGACCCCAGCGCCAACCGCGACGGTGATCTGGTGTTCGAACTCAAGGGCAAACCGGCCGCCATCGTGAACCGGCTGCGCGGCAAAAGCGAACTCGCCCCCGGCGCAACGCATTGCGCGGCGGTGGGCGACATGCTGGCCAAAATGCACCTGGCCGG
>DIVK01000119.1:0-2662 GCA_002422455.1 Rhodoferax sp. UBA6134 | reverse complement strand
CCGTCTGCCTGAACGACTGGTGCATCGACCTGACCACAGGGGCCCACCATGCCGGGCGCACCGACAGCTTCATGGCCGCCTACAACGCGGTGCGCCCGCTCACGGCGGCAGAGCGTGAACTGCTGCCGGCCATGCTGCGCGCCGGGGCCCTGCGCTTCTGGATTTCACGCCTGTGGGACTACCACCTGCCGCGCGAAGCCAGCATGCTGCAGGCGCACGATCCGGGCCACTTCGAGCGGGTGCTGCGCGAACGTGCCACCCACCCTGTCCCGGCAGACGCGATGGCAGTCTGCCCATGAAACTGAACCTTGTTCCTGCCCGCGCCGGCACCACCTGGGTCAAGCTCGGCATGCGAACGTTTTTCAAACAACCGCTGGCGCTTGCCGGTCTTTTTTTCATGTTCATGGCGGTGATGACCATTGCCAGCCTGGTGCCTTACCTGGGCCCCCTCCTGTCCATGGTGCTGCTACCCGCCGCCACCCTGGGTCTGATGGCCGCCACGCGGGAGGCGGCCGATGGCCGATTCCCCCTGCCCATCGTCTTGCTGGCGGCATTTCGCGCCGGGCGGCAACAAACGCGCGCCATGCTGGTGCTGGGCGGCCTCTACGCCCTGGGTTTTCTTGGCGTCCTGGGGCTGTCCTGGCTGGTGGACGGCGGCGGCTTTGCCCGTGTTTACCTGGGAGCCGCACCCACCCGCGAGTTGATGCAGGAGCCGGACTTTCAGGCCGCCATGTGGGTGTTCATCGGCCTGCACCTGCCGCTGTCACTGCTGTTCTGGCATGCACCTGCGCTGGTCCACTGGCATGGCCTGCCGCCGCTCAAAAGCCTGTTTTTCAGCCTCGTGGCCTGTTTACGCAATTTCCGGGCGTTTGTGGTTTTCGGATTAACCTGGCTGGCACTGCTGATCCTGGCGGTCGCCAGCGTCACCCTGGCGGGAGCCCTGCTGGGCAACCCGCTGGTCAGCAACATTCTGTTTCCGCTCCTGCTGCTCATGACAGCCATGTTTTTCACGTCGCTTTATTTCACATTTCGCGCCACTTTTGAGCCGCCGCCATAAGAACGGCACCATCCCTCCAGGTCTGCAGCGTCAACGCTTTCCAACTGACCGGTCGACAGTGTCCTGCGCCCGCATACCAGGTCTTTGGCCCTGACCGCCGGTTACAAACCGGCCTCCACCGTCGGGTAGCGCAATTGCAGCCGCAGCTCACGCTTCATGCGCGTGTTGTCCATGCGGCGCGACTCGCTCATGAAACTCAACAACAGCAAGGGCAACTGCTCCCTGGCCGTGCTGCGCGGCACGCGCGGCGGGNNCGCCATAGCGCGGCAAGGCAGGCGCGCGCCAGATCGTCGGCATGAATGTGATTGGTATAAACATCATCCGCCGCCTGCAGCACCGGCGTGCCCTTGAGCAGGCGCGGGCGCGGTGTGCCACCCACGCGATCTGGGGCATAGATGCCGGGAATGCGCAGGATACTGCTGCGCACCGGCGTGGCGCGCCCCAGGAAACGAATCATGTCTTCCGCCTCAACTCGCCTGCTGGCCCTCGGCGTACCCGGGTGTACGGCTCTCGTTTCAAGCGCCAGTTCGCCCTGGCAGTCACCATACACGCCACTGGTGGAGGCATAAACCATGGCCTGCGGCAAGCGGCGCAAACGCAAGGCGCGAATCAGTGCCAGGGTGCGGGTATCGGNNAACGAGGCCGGTTCGTCCAGATTGCCCTGCAAGGGCGTGATGCCACGGGCGCGCAGCACGTCGATGCGCGCCACGCTGGAGGTGAGCGCCAGCAGACGTACCCGCCCCGACAGGGCCTGCGCCACCCGCAGGCCAACGTCGCCACACCCCACGATCAAGATCCGCGGACGACGAAAACGGGCTGGCAAGGCACCCGGGCGGGTCGCGTACAGGCTGGCGCAGGGGCTGGATGGGGAGCTTTGGTTTGAAGGCAAAATCAAGATCCAGTGGAACAATACAACTTGCCTAAGGATACAGACAACATGACACACCGTGACACCGGAGCCCAAGGATTCCAGATCACCATTCAGCCCAGCGGCCGCTCGTTCACGGCCAGCCCCGGTGAAACAATTCTGGCCGCAGGGATTCGCACCGAGGTGGGCTTGCCCTACGGCTGCAAGGACGGTGCCTGCGGCTCCTGCAAATGCAAAAAACTCGAAGGCATCGTCGTACACAGTGCGCACCAGAGCAAGGCCCTGAGCGAGGCGGAAGAAGCCAGTGGTTTTATCCTCACCTGCTGTGGCGTCGCTCACAGCGACGTGGTGCTGGAGTCGCGCCAGGTGACGCAGGCCGGCGCGTTTCCCATCAAGAAAATTCCGACACGGGTGAGCTTGATGGACAAGAAATCCGACGACGTGATGCTGCTCAAGCTGCAGTTGCCAGCCAACGACAGTTTTACTTACCACGCGGGCCAGTATGTGGAGTTCATCCTGCGCGATGGCGCGCGCCGCAGCTACTCCATGGCCAACGCGCCCCACACGCTGGCCGCAAGCGGCGGGCTGGAGCTGCACATCCGGCACATGCCCGGCGGCAAATTTACCGACCACGTGTTCAACGCCATGCAAACAAAGGAAATCCTGCGGGTGGAAGGGCCCTTTGGCAGCTTCTTTTTGCGCGAGGACAGCGACAAGCCGATCGTGCTGCTGGCCTC
>DIVK01000056.1:47701-48219 GCA_002422455.1 Rhodoferax sp. UBA6134 | reverse complement strand
ATGGAAGGCCGCATGACCGTGTGCAACATGGCCATTGAGGCCGGCGCCCGCGCCGGACTGGTCGCCGTGGATGAAAAAACCATCGCCTACGTCAAAGGCCGTCCGCTGGCACCGGGACACGGCGGCGCCAACGACGCGGCAGCGGTCGACGAATGGGACCAGGCCGTGACCTACTGGAAGACCCTGCACTCTGACGCCGATGCCCGCTTCGACACCGTCGTTGAACTGGATGCCGAACGGATCGTGCCGCAAGTCACATGGGGCACCTCACCCGAGATGGTGCTGGGCATTGACGAGCGCGTGCCCGACCCCGACAAGGAGAAAGACGCCAACAAACGCGGTGCCATTGAGCGGGCACTGGCCTACATGGGACTGGCGCCTGGCAAGGCGCTCGATGAACTGTATGTTGACAAGGTCTTCATCGGCTCCTGCACCAACAGCCGGATTGAAGATATCCGTGAAGCTGCCGCCCTGATCAAGCAACTGGGGCAAAAAGTGGCGAAAAACGTCAAGCTGGC
>DIVK01000056.1:10254-47626 GCA_002422455.1 Rhodoferax sp. UBA6134 | reverse complement strand
CGTACCCACCTGGTGAGCCCGGCAATGGCCGCCGCCGCTGCCGTGCATGGTCATTTTGTCGACGTTCGCAGGTTCGCCTAAACCTTTACCAAGGAATCCACAATGAAAAAATTGACTTTTCTCATGCTGCTGTGCCTTGCCGCCATGGTCACCGGATGCAATACTGTCAAAGGCTTTGGACAGGATTTGCAGAAACTGGGTGGGAAAATCGACGAGAAAGCGACCCCAAAATAATGAAAACTTTCACTTTACACAAAGGCGTGGTGGTCCCACTGGATCGGGAAAACGTCGACACCGACGCCATCATTCCCAAACAGTTCCTGAAGTCNNCTCACGCAAACCGAATCCCGACTTCGTGCTGAACCAGCCTCGCTACGCCGGCGCATCCATCCTGCTGGCGCGCAAGAACTTCGGCTGCGGCTCCTCGCGCGAACACGCGCCGTGGGCCATCGACCAGTACGGCTTGCGAGCCATCATTGCACCGAGCTTTGCCGACATCTTCTTCAACAACTGCTTCAAAAACGGCCTGCTCCCCATTGTCTTACCCGAATCACAAGTGGCACAACTGTTTGACGAAGTTCAGGCTTTCCCCGGCTATTCGCTGACCGTCGATCTGGAGCGCCAGCTCATCATCAAGCCGAACGGCGAAGAACTGCCTTTCGAGGTGCAGGCATTTCGCAAGTACTGCCTGCTCAATGGCTTTGATGACATTGGTCTGACCTTGCGCCAGGCCGACAAGATCAAGGCCTTTGAAGCCCGGCGCCTTGCACAGAAACCATGGCTGGCCCGCACACTGATTGCGCAGACAGCCACACAACACGAGTGAGTCAAATCCATCATGAAGATTGCAATATTGCCGGGTGACGGCATTGGTACCGAAATTGTGGCTGAGGCCGTCAAGGTTTTGAACACACTCGACCTGAAATTTGAAATGGAAACCGCACTGATCGGCGGTGCCGCCTACGAAGCGCATGGTCACCCCCTGCCAGAGGCCACGCTCAAGCTGGCCCGCGAGGCGGATGCCATTTTGTTTGGCGCGGTCGGTGACTGGAAATACGACAAGCTTGAGCGCTCACTGCGCCCCGAGCAGGCAATTCTGGGCCTGCGCAGGAACCTGGGCCTGTTCGCCAACTTCCGGCCAGCCATTTGCTACGAGCAACTGGTAGGCGCCTCCAGCCTGAAGCCCGAGCTGGTTGCCGGCCTCGACATCCTGATCATTCGCGAGTTGACGGGTGACGTCTATTTCGGTCAACCGCGCGGTCGCCGCATTGCCACCGACGGGCATTTCCCCGGCGCCGAAGAAGCGTTCGACACCATGCGCTACAGCCGCCCCGAAATCGAGCGTATCGCCCACGTCGCCTTCCAGGCCGCCCGCAAGCGCAGCAAGCACGTCACCAGTGTGGACAAAGCCAATGTGCTGGAGACCTTCCAGTTCTGGAAAGAGGTAGTCACCGAAGTGGGCAAGGAATATCCCGACGTGACGCTTGACCACATGTACGTGGACAACGCCGCCATGCAACTGGTGCGTGCACCGAAAAAATTTGACGTGATCGTCACCGGCAACTTATTTGGCGACATTTTGAGCGACGAGGCCTCCATGCTGACCGGCTCCATCGGCATGCTGCCCTCAGCCAGTTTGAATGCAGGCAGTCAGGGCCTGTACGAACCCAGCCACGGCAGCGCACCGGACATCGCCGGCAAAGGTATCGCCAACCCGCTGGCAACCATTCTGAGTGCGGCCATGATGCTGCGCTTCAGCCTGAACCAGGAAGCGGCCGCCCAGCGCATCGAAGCTGCCGTTCAAAAAGTTCTGGCGCAAGGGCTGCGCACGGCAGACATCTTCAGCGAGGGTACGACCCGCGTCAGCACCCAGGAGATGGGCGCAGCAGTGGTCAGGGCGCTGTCGTAACGGCGATATTCCCGTATTCCAAATCAACTAAAGAGCAATGTGATGAAAATTGGCAATCTGGTAGGACTGGTCGGCTGGCGCGGCATGGTGGGCTCCGTGTTGATGGACCGGATGCAGGCGGAGGGCGACTTCGACCTGATCGAGCCGGTGTTCTTTTCAACCTCCAATGCCGGCGGCAAGGCCCCGACACAGGCAAAGAACGAAACCACTCTGAAAGACGCGTTCGACATCGACACCCTGAAGAAGTGCGACATCATCGTCAGCGCCCAGGGTGGCGATTACACCACCGAGGTGTTTCCCAAACTGCGCGCTATGGGCTGGACCGGTCACTGGATTGACGCCGCCTCCACCCTGCGCATGAACGACGATGCGGTCATCGTGCTGGACCCGGTCAACCTGCCGGTGATCCAGAAGGCGCTGGCCAAAGGTGGCAACAACTGGATTGGCGGCAATTGCACGGTCAGCTGCATGCTGATGGGCGTGGGCGCCCTGTACAAGGCCGGGCTGGTGGAGTGGATGACCAGCATGACCTACCAGGCGGCGTCGGGCGGTGGCGCCCAGCACATGCGGGAACTGCTGACGCAATTCGGCACCCTGAACACAGAAGTCAAAACTCTGCTGGACGACCCCAAATCGGCCATCCTGGAGATTGATCGCAAGGTGCTGCACAAACAGCGAACGCTGACAAACATGGAGACTGCCAACTTTGGCGTACCCCTGGGCGGTAGCCTGATTCCCTGGATCGACAAGGATCTAGGCGACGGCATGAGTCGTGAAGAATGGAAGGGCGGCGCCGAAACCAACAAGATTCTGGGTCAAGGCGCTGCTTTTGGCACGGTGGAGACGCCTGTCGATGGCTTCTGTGTGCGCATTGGCGCCATGCGCTGTCACAGTCAGGCCCTGACCTTCAAGCTGAAGAAGAATGTACCCACCGCCGACCTCGAAGCCCTGATTGCGGCCGACAACGCCTGGGTCAAAGTAGTGCCCAATACGCGGGAAGCCAGCATTCGCGACCTGACGCCGGTGGCCGTCACGGGGACGCTGGACATTCCGGTGGGACGCATCCGAAAGCTCGCCATGGGTCCGGAGTACGTTGGCGCATTCACCATCGGAGACCAGTTGTTGTGGGGTGCTGCCGAGCCACTGCGCCGCATGTTGCGCATTTTGTTGAGCGCTTGAACGAACAGCGCGATCGCATGCCAATGGCCTGACCTGCCTTGCACATGGCGCGTCAGACCGTTGTCACCCGGCAACGTAGAATCAGGCGAATCAAAACATGCACCCGGCAATCCAAAGCTAAAAGGTTTCTCAGCTTGTCAGGCTAACCCATTGATGTTAAGGTACTTTTCAGATTTTAAGCACCGAGGCGTTTGCTCGCATAATGAGCCCTGTTTTCCAGTCGCCCGAATATCGGAGTCCACAAATTGATTGCTAAGTCACGTCGCTGGCGAAAAACTGCCATGGCGATTGCAACTACTGCGTTTTTCGGCCTATGGGGGTCGAACGCGGCAGCGCTTTCACTGGGTCGCATCGTGGTTCAGTCCGCTCTGGGGGAGCCTTTGCGTGCGGAAATAGATGTTCCGGACATCAATGCGGAGGAAGCTGCCTCGCTGAAGGCAACCGTCGCTCTGCCGGAAACGTTTCAGGCCGCCGGACTGGATTACAGCCCGGCCCTGTCAGGCCTGCAAGCCACACTTCAAAGGCGCGCTGACGGACGAGCCTATCTTCGTCTGAGCAGTGACCGGAGCGTCAACGACCCTTTCGTGGACATGCTTCTTGAAGTCAGTTGGGCGTCGGGGCGCATTGTCCGCGACTACACCATGCTGTTTGATCCGCCCAGCCTGCGGCAGACCGCCTCGGCCGCGCCAACTCCTGCGCAAGTCCCGACTCAGGCACAGGTCAGCAGCGTCACCCCCCCCCGCCCGGTCCCGTCAACGTTACCGTTGCCGGCAACAACGCAAGTTATCGAGCCACGAAAGGGCATCGCTAAAACCACAGCCAGAGCCACTGCACCCGAGACATCAGACGCAGGGAGCGAGAGGGTGACCGTCAAGTCCGGTGACACCGCCGGCAAAATAGCCGCAGCCACAAAACCCGTCAATGTCTCCCTCGACCAGATGCTGGTAGCCCTGCTACGCACCAACCCGACGGCGTTCATGAACGGCAACATCAATCGCGTCAGAGCCGGTGCAGTTCTCAGCATCCCTGCAGCGGAACAGGCTGAAGCGACCCCGGCGGCTGAGGCAACCCGGATCATTACGGCGCAAAGCAAGGACTTCAACGCTTTTCGCAGACAACTGGCGGCCAGCGCACCCAGCGCTCAGGTGGCCACTGCCGACCGCCAGGCCAACGGCAGTGTGCATGCCAAGGTGGAGGACAAGAGGCCCATCGCAACGACACCCGACAAACTCACCCTGTCCAAAGGAGCCCTTCAGGAATCACCCGCGGAAGACCAGTTAGCCAGGGAACGCCGTGCCAATGAGGCCACCGAACGAGCTGCCGAAATCGCCAGGAACATCAGCGACCTGAACAAGCTGGGGGCGACATCGAGTGCTGTTGCAGCGGCTCCGGCAGCAAGCGCAGCCGCGTCACCGGTTGAAGTTGTCGCATCGGCACCCCGGCCCACCGTCTCAGCAGCGGTGCATCGTCCGGCAGCGGCCTCGCAATTGCCGGGGACAACCAGTCTGGTTGATGAATTGATCGAAAATCCATTGCTCCCCGCCGGCGCCGTTAGCTCGATTGCCCTGCTGGCGGTCTTCGGACTCTACCGGGTCAGGCAGCGCAAGAAAAACGCTGCCCAACTCGACAGCACCTTTCTGGAAAGCCGGGTACAGCCCGACTCTTTTTTTGCTGCCAGTGGCGGGCAAAGTGTCGACACCAGTGACGGTGCCGCGACCGACTCCTCCGTGCTGTACTCACCTAGCCAGCTGGATGCAGAAAACGACGTCGACCCCGTCGCCGAAGCCGATGTTTACCTCGCCTATGGCCGTGATCTGCAGGCCGAGGAGATTTTGAGGGATGCCCTGATCAACAATCCGGAACGGATCGCCATCCATCAAAAATTGCTTGACATCTTTTCCAAGCGACGTGACGCCAGCAATTTTGAAAAAATCGCCACGCAGGCCTTCAAACTAACCGGTGGTGAAGGGGCGGACTGGGCACGCATTTGCGAACTTGGTCTGAATGTTGACCCCGGCAACACCCTGTATCAACCCGGCGGACAGCCCGGCATGCAAGACCGGACACCGCCACGTGCGGCATCTACTGACGACACCCCCACTCCGGCGGACAACGCCGATACCCCAGCACCCCAAACCACACCCGCCCCGGACAGCGGGGCAATGGACCTGGATCTCGACTTTTCGTTCGACGAAGAGTCCGCCAGCACCGCCAGCGAGACAATGGCCGACACCGCAGCATCAAAGGCTGGCCCGCGCGCTGACGAATCCGCCGCTCCACCTGCTATCGACCTGGATTTCGGATTGGCCACGCAAGCCGTGCCGCCCGTTGAGCCACCACAGCCAGCAGCCACGACGGACACTTTCGAATTCTCCCTGCCCGACCTGGAAACCGCCAACATTGATTTGCCTTTGCCACCGGCCGACAGCATGGAGCACGAGTCACAGGCGACTGGCGGTTCTGGCGCCGTCCAGCCGGCACCACTGCCCGGCTCGGCGCCTGACGCGACTCCTGCCCCGGACTTGAGCATGCTGGAGTTTGACCTGGGCACCCTGTCACTTGACCTGGGGGATACACCCGCCGCAGAGGATACCGGTACCACACCGGACACGCACGAAGATCCACTCGCAACCAAACTGGCACTGGCGGAAGAGTTCAGCGCCATTGGTGACGACGACGGCGCCCGGGCGCTGATCGAGGAGGTCATCTCGGAAGCGTCGGGCGACATGAAACTCAAGGCGCAGCGCGCCCTGGGAAAACTCTGATCAAACGTGCCGTCATCCCTTACCGATGACGACGGCCTGACTCTGCCGCGATGAGGTTGGCACTCGGAATCAGCTACAACGGCCAGGCCTACCAAGGCTGGCAAAGCCAACCCTCCGGCCAGACCGTGCAGGATCAACTGGAAGCGGCGTTGGGCAAGTTCACCACACGAAAGGTTTCAACCCTGTGCGCGGGCCGCACGGATGCTGGCGTGCATGGCCTGATGCAGGTCGTCCACTTCGACACTCCGATTGACCGTGCCACGTCTTCCTGGGTCCGTGGCACCAACGCTTTTTTACCGCGCGACATTGCGGTGGAATGGGCGCAGGTGGTACCCGAGACGTTTCACTGTCGCGCCAGCGCGCTGTCGCGCCGCTATGCCTACGTTTTGCGGGAGTCCGTGGTGCGCCCCAGTGTGGACACTGGCCGCATCGGCTGGGTATACCGCCCCCTTGACATGGACGCCATGAAACTGGCGGCGGCACACCTGCTGGATGAGCACGACTTCAGCTCATTTCGCGCCTCCTCCTGCCAGGCCTTGACGCCCGTCAAGACAATCCAGCGCATCGATATTTCACGGCGCGGCGCCTACTGGCGGTTTGAATTTGAGGCCGACGCCTTTTTGCACCACATGATCCGCAACATCATGGGTTGCCTGATTGCCGTGGGTCAACACAAACAGCCCCCCGACTGGATGAAAGAGGTACTGCTCGCCCGCAACCGCGATGCCGCAGCGCCGACGTTTTCACCCGACGGGCTTTATTTCCTTGGCCCCCGCTATGCCCCGCAGTGGGGCTTGCCGGATCGCACACCGGCCTATGATGGACTGCCATGAATCCAATATTCAACAACCAGTCGGCATTGGGAGACAGCGCAATACCCGCAGCAACCAAGGTGGTGACTCTGCCGGGCCAGCGCACCCGAATCAAGATCTGCGGCCTGACACGCGAAGCAGACGTGGACGCAGCGGTGGCCGCCGGTGCGGATGCCATCGGTTTTGTGCTGTACGACAAAAGCCCGCGCCACGTGTCGCCTGAGCGGGCCGCCGAGCTGGCGCGCAGGCTGCCGCCGTTTGTCACCCCCGTGTTGTTGTTCGTGAATGAAACCGCAACGAAAATAGCCGCCGCCTGCGCCAGCATCGCCGGCGCCACGCTTCAGTTTCATGGCGATGAAACACCGGCCCAGTGCCTGCTGGCAAGCCAACACGATTCCCGCCCATTTTTGCGAGCCGCGCGCATCCCGCTGGGCGACGGCGCCCGCCACTTCGATCTCGTAAAATACGCGCACGATTACTCGCAAGCCCAGGCCATTTTGCTCGACGCGTACGTCGCCGGGTATGGTGGCGGTGGGCACGCCTTCGATTGGTCACTGCTGCCCCCGAGCGTCAACGCTCATCTCGTCCTGAGTGGTGGACTGAGTGGTGCAAACGTGGCCGACGGTATCTTGCAACTGCGGCCCCGATGCAAAACACTGGCCGTTGACGTGAGCTCCGGGGTGGAGAGGTCCGGCCCCGGCAACAAAGGCATCAAGGATCCCGAAAAAATCAGACAGTTTGTTGCCGCCGTTCGCGCCGCCGACCAACATTTCGAAAGCATTGCGAGCCAGGCCGCAGTGACATGAAGCGAACCAGCCCTGCCTCCAACCCCTACAACATGTACCACTATCAACAACCGGACCCGCTGGGTCACTTCGGAATTTATGGCGGCAGCTTCGTCTCCGAGACGCTGACCCATGCCATCAACGAGCTCAAGGCGGCCTACGCCAGATACCAGCACGACCCGGCGTTTATCGCGGAATTCAACTACGAACTGGCTCACTTCGTGGGTCGCCCGTCGCCGGTTTACCATGCCGCGCGCATGAGCCGCGAGATGGGGGGCGCGCAGATTTTCCTCAAACGCGAAGACCTCAACCACACCGGCGCCCACAAGATCAACAACACCATCGGCCAGGCCATGCTGGCCCGGCGCATGGGCAAGCCGCGCATCATTGCCGAGACCGGTGCCGGCCAGCATGGCGTGGCCACCGCCACCATCTGCGCGCGCTACGGCCTGGAATGCGTGGTGTACATGGGCAGCGAAGACGTCAAACGCCAGAGCCCCAACGTCTACCGCATGAAGCTACTGGGTGCCACGGTGGTGCCGGTGGAGAGCGGCAGCAAGACGCTGAAGGACGCCCTGAACGAGGCCATGCGCGACTGGGTTGCCAATGTGGACAATACCTTCTACATCATCGGCACCGTAGCCGGCCCGCACCCCTATCCGATGATGGTGCGCGACTTCCAGAGCGTGATTGGCAAGGAGTGTTTGCTGCAAATGCCGGAGATGCTGGCGCACCAGGGCTGCAAGCATCCGCAGCCCGACGCCGTCGTGGCCTGTGTCGGTGGCGGCAGCAACGCCATGGGAATTTTCCACCCCTACATCCAGCATGAGGGCACGCGCCTGATCGGTGTGGAAGCGGCCGGCGAGGGCATGGACTCCAACCGCCACTCGGCCTCGCTGCAGCGTGGCAGCCCCGGCGTGCTGCACGGCAACCGTACCTACGTGCTGCAAAACGACGACGGCCAGGTGACCGAGACGCACAGCATCAGCGCCGGGCTGGACTACCCCGGCGTCGGCCCCGAGCACGCCTTCCTCAAGGACATCGGCCGCGCCGAATACGTCGGCATCACCGACCAGGAAGCGCTGCAAGCCTTTCACTACCTGTGCCGCACCGAAGGCATCATTCCCGCACTTGAATCGAGCCACGCGGTGGCCTATGCCATGAAACTGGCCAAAACCATGCGGTCCGACCAATCGATCCTGGTCAATCTGTCCGGCCGCGGCGACAAGGACATCGGCACCGTGGCCGACCTGAGTCACGCCGACTTCTTTTGCCGCCCAAGTTGCACCGGTCAATCCGTCAAGGGCGGCGCCAGCGCCACCACCCACGCCGCAGAGCAGATCGTGCAGGTGCTCAAATGAGCCGCATCGCCGCCACCTTCGCCAACCTGAAAGCGCAGGACAAAAAGGCGCTCATTCCCTATGTAACCGCCGGCTTTCCGTTTGCCGACATCACGCCTGAATTGATGCACGCTTTTGTGGCGGGTGGCGCCGACGTGATCGAACTCGGCGTGCCTTTTTCCGACCCCAGCGCCGATGGCCCCGTCATTCAACAGGCCGGCGACAAGGCGCTGGCCCTGGGCATCGGCATGGTTCAGGTGCTGGCCATGGTGCGCGCCTTTCGCACCCGCAATACCACCACACCGGTGGTGCTGATGGGCTACGCCAACCCGGTGGAACGCTACAACCAGAAGCACGACCGCCACGATGGCAAGAACGCCTTTGTCGTTGACGCCGCCGCAGCCGGCGTGGATGGCGTACTGATCGTCGACTACCCACCCGAGGAGTGCAAAGACTTTGCGACCGAACTTAAAAATCACGGACTGGACCTGATCTTTTTGCTGGCCCCCACCAGCACGGACGAGCGCATGCAGCAAGTGGCCCGCGTGGCCAGCGGCTATGTGTATTACGTCTCGCTCAAAGGCGTTACCGGCGCGGGTACGCTGGACACCACGGCGGTGGAGGCCATGCTGCCCCGCATTCGCCAGCACGTGAGCGTGCCGGTGGGCGTCGGTTTTGGCATCCGCGATGCCGCCACCGCACGCACCATCGGCAAGGTGGCCGATGCGGTGGTGATCGGCAGCAAAATCATCCAGTTGATCGAGACACAGGCCCGCGACCAGGTCGCCCCGGTCGCCCAAAACTTCCTGCATGAGATCCGGACCGCACTGGACTCATAATCCACCCATGAACTGAAACCTTGCGGGACGAGCTGTAGCAACGCGTAGCGAGCCAGCCCGGTCCCGCAATCAATCAAGGAGGCCCCATGAGCTGGCTCGAAAAACTTCTCCCCCCGAAAATTCAGCGCACCAACCCGGCCGACCGGCGCAGCGTTCCCGAAGGGCTGTGGATCAAATGTCCCAGTTGCGAATCCGTGCTCTACAAAACAGATCTGGAACAGAACCAGAACGTCTGTCCGACTTGCAGCCACCACCATCGCATCGGCGCGCGGGCCCGGCTCAATGTGTTTCTGGACAACGAGGGCCGGTTCGAGATCGGGCAGGAAGTGTTGCCGGTGGACGCACTCAAGTTCAAGGACAGCCGCAAATACCCGGAGCGTTTGAAAGAGGCGCTGGAAAACACCGGTGAAACCGACGCACTGGTGGTCATGGGCGGTGCGGTGCATGGCATCGGCGTGGTGGCGGCCTGCTTTGAATTTGAATTCATGGGCGGCAGCATGGGCTCGGTGGTGGGCGAACGCTTCGCGCGCGGTGTGGAAACCGCCATCGAACAAAAAGTGCCGTTCATCTGCTTTACCGCCACCGGCGGCGCGCGCATGCAGGAAGGTCTGCTCTCGCTGATGCAAATGGCCAAAACCAATGCATCACTCACCAGACTGGCCAAAAAAGGGCTGCCTTACATCAGCGTGCTGACCGACCCGACCATGGGTGGCGTCAGCGCCGGATTTGCCTTTCTGGGCGACGTGGTGATTGCCGAACCCAAGGCGCTGATTGGGTTTGCCGGTCCCCGTGTCATTGAGTCCACCGTGCGAGTCACCTTGCCCGAGGGCTTTCAACGCGCCGAATTTTTACAGACCAAAGGCGCCATCGACTTTATCTGCGATCGCCGGGAACTGCGCAAAACCATTGCCAGCACGCTGGCCATGCTGCAGCGCCAACCCGCTGACGCGGTAACCTGAACGATCCGGTCTGCCACCGCCGCGCGGGCGAAAACCCGGTGCGCCCTGGCTGACAGGTCAGGTAGCGAGCAATGCCAGCCCCTGCAGGTGGCCCAACAAGATGGCGGCCACCTGGAGCAACACCAGCAGCACCAGGGGCGACAGGTCAATACCACCGACCAACGGCAAAAAACGCCGGATCGGCATCAGGGGCGGCGCGCACAGGCGCTCGATCACGTCGGCCAATACCGATTGCGTCTGCACCCAGGACAAAACGGCATAAATGATCACCAGACCGGTCAGCCCGGAGAGGGCCAGTCGCAGCAGGCCAAAAACAGCCAGGATGGGAACAGCGAACAAACCGCCATCGAACCCCGTCAACAGCCACAACAAAAGAAACTGGGTCAGTTCCACCAGATAGGCGGCGACCAGGCTGGCCAGGTCCCAACGCCCCAGCGCGGGCACCACCCGGCGCAGGGGCAGCACCAGCCAGTCGGTCAGGGCAAAGACAAAGCGCCCCAGCGGATTGCCCGAGCGGGTTGACATGGGAATGCGCTGGTACTGCATGTATAGCCGCAACAAACTGGCGCCCCCCAGCACACCGGCAGCGACCTCAAGCAACAGGGAAATGATTTGATAAAGCATGAAAATTTGCGGGACAGACCACAGCGGCCCCAACCAACCGTTGAGTGTAAATCCCACTGCATCATAACGATGCCTGCGCAGTCAACTTAAAATCACCCCTTTCGCTCCAAAAATGGCCATTCACGGCCCTTCTTTCGCTGCCCCAACCATTGCGCCCCTCATGTCTGACCACACCACATCCCCCGCTCCCCAGGACGAAAACCAGCTCATCCTGGAGCGGCGCGAAAAGCTCAAGGCCATCCGCCAGCAACAAGCCGAGGGCCGGGGCGCGGCCTTCCCCAACGATTTCAAACCCGCCGACCGTGCCGCCGACCTGTTTGCGGCCCACGCCGGGCAGACCCCGGAAGGCTTGATTGAGCAAGGTGCCATCGCCAAGGTGGCCGGGCGCATGATGCTCAAGCGCGTCATGGGCAAGGCCAGTTTTGCCACCTTGCAGGACAGCACCGGTCGCATCCAGATCTACATCAAGGGCGAGGACGTGGGCGAGGCACTGTACGAGAACTTCAAGCACTGGGACCTGGGCGACATCGTGGCCGCCGAAGGCCGCATGTTCAAGACCAAAACCGGCGAGCTGTCCATCCACGCCAGCAGCGTGCGCCTGCTGACCAAGAGCCTGCGCCCCATGCCGGACAAGTTTCACGGCATGAACGACCAGGAGGTCAAGTATCGCCAGCGCTATGTGGACCTGATGACCGACGAGACCGCCCGCAAGCGCTTTGTGGCGCGATCCAGGGCCGTCAGCGGCATCCGCGAGTTCATGGTGGCGCACAATTTCCTGGAGGTGGAGACGCCCATGCTGCACCCGATTCCGGGCGGCGCCAATGCCAAGCCCTTCACCACGCACCACAACGCACTGGACCAGCAGATGTTCCTGCGCATCGCGCCCGAGCTCTACCTCAAACGCCTGCTGGTGGGCGGCTTCGAGCGCGTGTTCGAGATCAACCGCAACTTCCGCAATGAAGGCATCTCGGTGCGCCACAACCCCGAGTTCACCATGATGGAGTTCTACGCGGCCTACTGGGACTACCAGGACCTGATGACCTTCACCGAAGCCCTGATCCGCGACGCCGCGCACAAGGCGGTGGACACCCTGCAACTGAGCTACGGCGGCAGGCCGGTGGACCTCGCACAACCCTTTGAGCGTCTGACGATTCGTGAAGCCATCATCAAACACACCGAGGCCGGGGAAGCCCTGCCAGCCGAGGCCGGCCTGAAGGTCGACAACGAGGCCTGGCTCATCAGCGCCCTGCGCAAACTGGGCCTGACCGAAGGCAAACACAGGCTCTCCACCCGCTCGCTGGCCAGTCTGCAGGTGCTGTACTTTGAAGAAACCGTGGAAGAAAAGTTGTGGCAACCGACCTTCATCTGCGAACACCCGGTTGAAATCTCCCCACTGGCGCGCGCCAGCGATCACAAGCCCGGCGTGACCGAGCGCTTCGAACTCTACATCACCGGGCGCGAATTCGGCAACGGTTTCAGTGAGCTCAACGACGCCGAAGAGCAGGCCTCCCGCTTCCACGCGCAAGTGGATGCCAAAGACAGTGGCGATGACGAAGCCATGTACTTCGACCACGACTTCGTGCGTGCCCTGGAATACGGCATGCCCCCGGCCGGCGGCTGCGGCATCGGCATCGACCGCCTGATGATGCTGCTGACCGACAGCGCCAGCATCCGCGACGTGATTCTGTTCCCGGCCCTGCGCCGCGAAGTTTGAATCCGACAGGCCTCCAACCCGAGGGGATATTGCGCACGCCGCCATGACATCCATCGCAACCGAACCGCTGAAATACCTGCAAGGCTACGCTCCGGACACGCTGGCGCAGGTCCGGCAACTGCTGGCCAGCCAGCGCCTGGGCGAGTGGCTGCAAAACAAATACCCCGGCGGCCATCAAGTCCGCACCGACAAGGCTTTGTTCGAGTACGTGCAAACGCTCAAGCAAACCTACCTGCGCGGTGCCGATCCCCTGGCCAAGGTGGCCTTTGACAACAAGCTGCATGTCGTGCAGCATGCCCTGGGCACCCACACCACCATCTCGCGCGTGCAGGGCAGCAAACTCAAGTCCAAGCGCGAAATCCGCATTGCCACCCTGTTCAAGGAGGCACCGGCGGAGTTCCTGAAAATGATCACCGTGCATGAACTGGCTCACCTCAAGGAACGCTCCCATGACAAAGCCTTCTACCAGCTCTGCAGCCACATGGAACCCCGCTACCACCAACTGGAGTTTGAAGTGCGCATGTACCTGACGCATCTGGACATGTCGGGGGCGCGCTTGTGGGGACACGCGACCGCCTGACGCCTGCGCGCATTTGGGCTGGCACAAGGTGAATTGGCGATGATGAATAAAGACAGTGCAAAAGAATTTGTGCAACGGCTCGGACCGGGCCTCATCACCGGTGCTGCCGACGATGACCCCAGCGGCATCGCCACCTACTCGCAGGCCGGTTCCCAGTTTCGGTTCGCGCTGGTCTGGACACTGTTGCTCACCACGCCACTCATGATTGGCATCCAGATGCTGTCCGCCCGCATCGGCTGGGTGACCCGGGAGGGGCTGGCGGCCAACATCAACAAGCTGTTTCCGCGGTGGTTGACCACAACCCTGGTCGGCTCGCTGGTCGTCGCCAACACCATCAACATCGCCGCAGACATCGGCGCCATGGGTGAGGCGGTGCGGCTGCTGGCCGGAGGGCCTCTGGCCCTGTATGTGCTGGGTTTTGGCGGATTGTGCATCGCCACGCAGGTGTTCTTCTCGTATGAGCGAACCGTTCGCGTCCTGAAGTGGCTGACCCTGGTCCTGTTTGCCTATGTGGCCGTGATTTTGACGGTGCAAGTTCCATGGCGCCAGGCCATCTCGGAGTCGTTGCAGCCCTGGTCATTTTTCCCGAAGGACGTCTCGCTCAAGGCGTACGCCGCGATGGTGGTGGCCGTGCTGGGAACCACCATCAGCCCCTACCTTTTCTTTTGGCAAGCAGCGCAAGAAGTGGAAGACAACAACCGCCGGCCGGAATCGCAAGCGCTGCGCCTCCACCCGGAGTACGCCGCCGAGCACTTGTTCCGGATCAAGCAGGACACCTTTGTCGGCATGACATTCTCCAATGTCATTGCCTTGTGCATCGTCATGGCAACGGCGGTGACCCTGAACATGCAGGGCATCACGGACATTCAGACCTCCTCCCAGGCGGCGCAAGCCCTCAAGCCGATTGCCGGCGAATTTGCGTTTGCAGTCTTTGCACTGGGCATTGTCGGAACGGGGCTGCTCGCAGTTCCGGTACTTGCCGGTTCCGCGGCTTACGCCGTGAGCGAACTCTACGGCTGGAAGGCCGGGCTCTCCAACAACTTTCACGAAGCGAAAGGTTTTTACCTCATCATCACGGCCGCCACCGGCATTGGCACGCTACTGGGCTACCTTGAAGTTGACCCCATCAAAGCCTTGGTCTGGAGCGCCATCGTCAACGGTGTTATTTCGGTGCCCATCATGGCGGCGCTCATGTGGATTGGCCAGTCGGAGCGACTGATGGGAACATACACCATCAGCCCGCGCCACCGCTTCTTTGGCTGGGCCGCCACTGTGGTCATGGCGATTGCCGTGGTGTTGATGTTTGCCACGAGCTTCTGACCTGCAGGTGGCCACACAAGCTGCGGATCAAGCCATCTCGGAAATCGTTCATGCGCCCATCAGGTATGCTGAACATCGACATGGCAGAGCCCCTATGGACACAGGCCGCGCAGCGGCTTGAGCAAGTCCGACAGCCCGTTGTGATCGATCTCGTGCATCAGCGCCAGCAGCCGCCCGATCTCGCCTTTCGGGACGCCTGCGCGCACAAACCAGCGCAGGTAGTCACCCGGCAAATCGGCCACGATCCGCCCTTTGTATTTGCCAAACGGCATGGTGCGGGTCACCAGCAATTGCAGGTCGTCAGGCTGCACTAAAGACCCCCACGCCTGTCACTTCGTGTACTGCGCTGCCCCCGAGAGGGCTCGCCCTGCCTGGGGCGGCGCGGCGGCTACCCACCCGAGCGCTTGACGGTAAAGCCCTGGGCCTTGAGCGCCTCCATGACCCGGTCGCAGTGATCGCCCTGCACTTCAATCACGCCGTCCTTGACGGTGCCGCCCGAGCCGCAGGCGGTCTTGAGTTGCTTGCCCAGCGCGGCCAGCGCCAGCGGCTCCAGCACCAATCCGCGCACCAGGGTCACACCCTTGCCGGCACGGCCCTTGGTTTCGCGCGACACGCGCACCACGCCATCGGACGCTGGCCGCACCGGGGCGGCACCGCAGCGGCAACTGGCCACCGGCTGGCGGCACACCGGGCACATGCGCCCACTGTCGGTGGAATAAACCAGGCCACCACTGGCGAGTCTGGATTTCATGGGTGAAGAAAGCTGTGCGAAGTCATGCCCGATTGTCGGGGATGATTCGGGGGCCATGTGCCACAATGGCCGGCCCTCGAACTCCTTGTCAGGAATACCATCATGTCACGTCACAGTGCCTGGGCCACCAAGGTTGCCGCCCTGATTCAAGGCGGCAACAGCGACGCCGCGCTGGCCCAGATCAAGGTGGCGCCTACGGTCAAAGACCTGAAGGACCTGCGTGCCATCCTGATGGCGACAAAGCTGCTCGCGCGCCACCCCAATATTGATAGCGTGACCCAGGACATGATCGCGGCCTTGTCGTCGCCCCGGCTGCACCGTTCACCCTGAGCATGGTTGTTGGGTGGAAAGGCTTCGACAGGCTCCGCCCGAACGGTGGATGAACAGCCTGTCCCCGAGGCGGATCAGGGCAGCAGACTCAAGGCGTGCATGTAATCCGGCTGCACCATCAGCTCATCCCAATCCGGAGCTACGGTATGCGGCAACAGGGCGCGACGGCGCTCTTCGCTGGCCTCCAGCGGCGGCCACCCGCCCTTGAGCTGCGCCTCGGTCAGGCCTGCAATCAATTCGTCCACCGCCCGGCCCCCGCCTTCACTGTCGGGCAAGCACTGGTTGCACAACAGCACCAGGTCGCAACCGGCGTTGAGAGCGGCGACAGCCGCTTGCGTGTAACTCACCTCCTGGCCATCGAGCAAACGTGCCCCGGCCATGGAAAGGTCGTCGCTGAAAATGGCGCCGCCAAAGCCGAGCTGGCCGCGCAGGATGTCGTTCAGCCAGCGGGATGAAAAACCGGCGGGGCGGGCATCCACCTTGGGGTAGATCACATGCGCGGGCATGACGCTGCTGAGCGTGGTGTTGAGCCAACCGTAGGGGGCTGCGTCATCGGCCAAAATGACCTTCAGGCTGCGCCGGTCCACCGGGATGTCGTAATGCGAGTCGGCCTTGACAAAGCCATGACCGGGAAAGTGCTTGCCGCAATTGGTCATGCCACTTTGCAAGAGGCCATGCATCAGGCTCTTGGCCAGCAGGCTGACCACGCGCGCATCCCGCGCGAAAGCCCGGTCGCCAATGACGCTGCTTTCGCCAAAGTCCAGATCGAGCACCGGCGTGAAGCTGAAGTCCACGCCGCAGGCGCGCAGCTCCGCCCCCAGCACGAAGCCGCAAGCGGTGGCCGCGTTGCTGGCCTGCATGGCGCCACTGCCCTCGCCCTGCTTGCCATCGCGCAGCCACATGTCGCCCAGGGCGCGCATCGGCGGCAGGTGGGTAAAACCGTCGGTCTTGAAGCGCTGCACGCGGCCGCCTTCATGGTCGACGCAGATCAGCAAGTCGCGCCGTACTTTCTTGATCTCGCGACACAGTTGCGTGAGTTGCGCCCGGTCCTGCCAGTTGCGGGCAAACAGGATGAGGCCGCCCACCAGCGGGTGACGCAGGCGTTGGCGGTCCACCTTGGTAAGGGCAAGGCCGGCGATGTCGATGATGAGGGGGGCGTGTTGTGTCATGGGGCTACAGTTCCTTTTTATCTAAAAACTCGACAACGCAAAAACTGGCAGCGTAATCGGTTTCATCGGTCACGCTCACATGGGCGCTCAAGCCTCGGGTTTCAAACCATTCTTTCAGAGCGCCATGCAGCACGATGACGGGCTGGCCACCTGGGCGCTTGTCCACCTCGCACAGGCGCCAGCTCATGGGCATGGTCATGCCCAGTCCGATGGCCTTGCTGAAGGCTTCCTTGGCACTGAAGCGGGTCGCCAGGTAACGTACACCACGCTCGGGCCAACGGGCGCTGCGGGCCTGCCAGGTTCTGAATTCGCCATCGCTGAGCACCTTGGCGGCAAAGCGATCGCCGTACTTGTCCAGGCTGGCACGGATGCGGCGCACGTCGCAAATATCAGTGCCGATGCCGTAAATCATGGCAGACCTTCATTGATGCAACGCAGATAGGCCTGAACGGTGGCGCTGTAGCCCAACTCCAGGGCGTCGGCGATCAGGGCGTGGCCGATGGACACTTCCTGCACGCCTGGCACCTGCCTCAAAAAGAGGCCGAGATTGTCGCGGTTCAGGTCGTGACCGGCGTTGACACCCAGCCCCGCGTCCAGCGCCGCCTGCGCCGCCGCGGCAAAACGCGCCAGTTGCGCATCTTGCTGCGGAGATCCCCAGGCCGCGGCGTAGGGTTCGGTGTAGAGCTCGACCCGGTCGGCACCGACGGCCATGGCGGCGGCCATGGCGGGGGCGTCGGCGTCCATGAACAGGCTGACGCGCACGCCCAGACTTTGCGCTTCGGCAATGAGCGGGCGCAGACGGTCTGCATCATGCGCCAGATTCCAGCCATGGTCGCTGGTGAACTGGCCTTCGGAATCCGGCACAAACGTACATTGGTGCGGCCGGTATTCACGCACAAAACCCATCAGATTCTGAAACGGGTTGCCTTCAATATTGAACTCGGCTGCAGGCCAGGCAGTCATCAGCGTCGCCAAATCGCGTACATCATCCGCCCGAATGTGACGCCCGTCCGGACGCGGATGCACCGTGATGCCGCCGGCCCCGGCCTGCAGGCACAAAGTAGCCGCACGCGTAACGCCGGGAATGCCCAGATGGCGTGTATTGCGCACCAGCGCCACTTTGTTGAGATTGACCGACAAGGCGGTCCGCACCCTGGGTGCAACCGTCTTGCACGTCGTGGAAGGCATGGAGGTCATGGCTGTAAGGATTGCAGATCGATCATTATTTGCCGCGTGCGCAGGGTACTCACCCCGCAATGGTAATTCAGCAGGGTGCGCAGTTGCGGCTTGAGTTCCGCCATCACTTCCGCACAGGCTCGCAAGGTCGCGGTGAACGGAGCGTCCTTCACCAGCGACTGCTGCAACGCGAGCCACTGCGCGCCACTCAGACTGGCCCGATCCGCCGCATTCGTCTGCCGCAAACCACCCTCGGGCACCAGACTGTAACGAGCCTGGTACTCCAGCTGCAGCAAGGTCATGGTCTGGGTGTCCAGCAAAGGCAACAGCCCGATCTCGCGCAACAACAGCAACTCGAACGCCCGCAGGGCGGACTGCAGTACCTCGCCATGCCCGGAAGCAATCACCTGCACCACACTGGCGTAGACGTCAAACAGCTTCGGATGCGGATCATCGCGCGCCAGCAAGGTCAGCAACAGCTCATTGAGGTAATAGCCGGACATCAGCGCGTCACCGGTCGGCATCACGTGGCCACCCTGCCACTCCGCCCCCTTGAGCGTACGGATTTCGGCATCACCACCAAAAGCCAGGTGCAGCGGCTGCAGGGGCAAAAGAATCGGGCGAAAACTGGAGCTGGGTCGCTTGACACCCTTGGCCACCAGGGCAATGCGGCCGTGGTGACGGGTAAAGACTTCCAGGATCAGGCTGGACTCGCTCCAGTCGTAGCGGTGCAGAACATAAGCTGGCTCATCGCTGATGCGCTTGGTCGCCATTCAGCATGTCACTCATAACCGAATGACCGCACCCGCGCTTCATCATCCGCCCAGCCGGAGCGCACCTTGACCCACAACTCGATAAAAACTTTGGCATCCATCAGCTTTTCCAGCTCGACCCGGGTTTCGGTACCGATGCGCTTGATGCGCTCGCCCTTGTCGCCAATCACCATTGCTTTATGGGTGTCGCGCTCCACCACGATGGTGGCCGCAATCTTGAGCAGGCGCTTGTGACCCTTGCGCGCAGGCGGTTCTTCTTCGAACTTGTCGATCACCACCGTGGACGTGTACGGCAACTCATCGCCAGTGAGGCGAAACAATTTTTCACGCACGGTCTCACTGGCCAGGAATTTCTCGCTGCGATCGGTCAGTTCGTCTTCGGCGTACCACCAAGGCTGCTGCGGCAGGTATTTTTCACAAATCGTGAGCAGACGTTCAATGTCTTTGGCGTTCTTGGCCGACATCGGCACGAACTCGGCAAAGGCGTGGCGCTGCTGCATGTCCTGCAACCAGGGGGCAATGTCAACCCGGCGCGTAACCTGGTCCAGCTTGTTGGCCACCAGCAGAGTGGGCACCTCTTTGCTCAGCAGCGCCAGCACCCTGGCATCGGCCTGGTTGAACATGCCCGCCTCCACCACGAACAGGATCAGGTCGACATCGCCCACCGCGCCCAACACAGTTTTGTTGAGCGAGCGGTTCAGCGCGTTGTTGTGACGCGTCTGAAAACCCGGCGTGTCGACAAACACGAACTGGGTTGCGCCCTGGGTGTGCATGCCGGTGATGCGATGGCGCGTGGTTTGCGCCTTGCGCGAAGTGATGCTGATCTTCTGGCCGACCAGGGCATTGAGCAGGGTGGACTTGCCGACATTGGGCTTGCCCACGATGGCGACCAGGCCGCAACGCTGACCGGCAACGGGAGTGTCCGCCGGTGCCGCCACGCGCAGGCCTTTGAGCATGCTCTCCAGATCACTTTGACCTTCAGGCTCAATGGGATCGGCATGAACCGCGATTGATTCAGTAGCGTCTTTGGATTTTTTTGCGGTCATTGCCGGATCTTCGCCTTGAGTGTTTGCAGCATCGCGGCCGCTGCGGCCTGTTCACCAGCACGGCGCGATCCGCCAATGCCCCGTTCTGAAAAATTGAATTCTGGAATTTCACATTCGACGTCAAACGTCTGCCGGTGCGCCGCGCCCTGCGTCCCGACCACCCGGTACAGCGGCAGCTTCATTTTGCGCCCCTGCAACCACTCCTGCAACTCGGTCTTGGGGTCTTTGCCGATGGCTTCCATGTCCGGGTTGATTTCCACCGCCTTGAACAGACGCTGCACCAGACTTTGCGCCGCAGCAAAACCGGCGTCCAGATAAACAGCCCCGATCACGGCTTCCAGCGTGTCAGCCAGGATGGAGGGGCGCTTTTGCCCCCCGGAGCGCGCCTCGCCCTCACCCAGACGAATGACCTCGGGCAAGCCGAGTTCGACCGCCAGCTGGTGCAAGGTATCTTGCTTGACCAGATTGGCACGCACGCGCGACAAGTCGCCCTCGGGCAAAGCGCTCAGACGCTCAAACAGCAAATCGGCCACCGCCAGATTCAGTACCGAGTCGCCCAAAAACTCCAGCCGTTCATTGTGATCGACGGAAAAACTGCGGTGCGTCAGCGCCCGCATCAACAGCTGGGTATTCGAAAATTCATGCTGCAAGCGGCGTTGCAGCGCCATCAAACCTTCGGTCACGTGCCGAAATCCAGACGTCGGCGCATCACTTGGAACGTCCGGCGTATTTGAGCGTCAGGTAACCGGGACCCGCCAGGTGGATTTCACGCTGGTAGGCAAAACTGACGACGATTTTGTCGCCTTCCTTGGTCACCTCAAGGTCCCGGCCGGTGATGGAATTGATGTTGTCAATTGCGGCGGCCTTGTCAAAGATACTGCGCACCTCTGCCACCGAATTGCCCTCACGCGCCTTGTTGACCGCTTTGAAAACAGCCTGATATTCAATGGCCGTTGGCAAAATTTGTGCAGCAATCACACCCGTCACGGCGATCAATCCACCAAAAAACAGAAGCCCCAAAAAAGACACCCCACGCTGGCGGGACCTGAGCTGAACCATCATACGTTCTCCCCTTACCGGTAAAAGAAATTTCAATTGAACGACCCGATCCGCTTCAAACTGCTGAAATTCATCCAGACAAAAAATGCCTTGCCCACAATGTTTTTGTCCGGCACAAAACCCCAGTAACGCGAATCCAGCGAATTATCCCGGTTATCGCCCATCATGAAATAGTGACCGGGCGGCACTTTGCACACCACGCCTTCGACACTGTAACGGCAGTTTTGCTTGAAAACAAAATCGTCCGCGCCCGGAACAAATGCGGGACGGTTATCGTCATTGAGCATCCGGTGCCGGTGCTGGCCCAGCGATTCTTCGTACTGTTTGAAATAGCGCATCGCATCTTCATCGAAAAACTCCGGCAATGCCACCGTCTCGATCACTTTGCCGTTGATGGTCAGGCGCTTGTTGAGGTAGGCCACCTCGTCACCCGGTATGCCTACCACACGCTTGATGTAATCCAGGCTGGGCCTGGGCGGGTAGCGAAACACCATCACGTCGCCACGTTGCGGGGGCACGCCCTCGGTGATCTTGGTGTTGATCACCGGCAGACGCACACCGTAGTGGAACTTGTTGACCAGGATGAGGTCGCCCACCAGCAGAGTCGGGATCATGGAGCCCGAAGGAATCTTGAACGGCTCGAACAGGAATGAGCGCAGGAGAAACACCGCAATAATCACCGGAAAGAGACCGGCGGTCCAGTCCAGCCACCAAGGCTGTGCCAGGATGCGGTTACGGGCCGCAACGATGTCCCCGTCCACCTGGCTGATACCCATCCTGCCCAGCTCTTCGCGCCGCCGCACGGCCTCGGCCTCCAGCAACGCGGCCGCTTTCCGTCGTTTCGGCAAAAAGTAAAACCGCTCGGCCAACCAGTAAACACCGGTCACGACGGTTGCCAAAAACAGCAGCAGCGCAAAGTTGCCTTCCAACAGGCCAAAGTACCAGGCACCGGCGTAGCCCACGAAGGCGGCCAGAATGAAAGAAGTTAAAACCTGCATCAGCCGTCCACCTGCAAAATAGCCAGAAATGCTTCCTGCGGCACTTCAACCGATCCAATCTGCTTCATGCGTTTCTTGCCTTCTTTTTGCTTGTCCAGGAGCTTGCGCTTGCGTGAAATATCGCCGCCGTAGCACTTGGCGATCACGTTCTTGCGCAGGGCCTTGATTGTCTCACGCGCGATGATGTTGGCCCCGATGGCGGCCTGAATCGCCACGTCGTACATCTGCCGGGAAATGACCTCGCGCATCTTGGCAACCACCGCCCGGCCGCGGTATTGCGACTGCGAGCGGTGCACGATGATCGACAGGGCATCCACCTTGTCGCCGTTGAGCAGAATATCAACCTTCACCACGTCAGCCGTGCGGTACTCCTTGAACTCATAGTCCATGGAAGCATAGCCACGCGACACCGACTTGAGCTTGTCGAAAAAATCCAGAACGATTTCAGCCAGCGGCATCTCGTAGGTGAGCATCACCTGACGTCCGTGGTACGCCATGTTCATCTGCACACCACGCTTCTGGTTGGCCAGCGTCATCACGGCACCCACGTAATCCTGCGGCATGTACAAATGCACGGTGACGATGGGCTCACGGATCTCGTCCAGACGGCCCTGGTCCGGCATCTTGGACGGGTTCTCGACCATCTTGACTTCACCGTCGGCCTGCACCACCTGGTACACCACGCTGGGTGCGGTAGTGATCAGGTCCTGGTCAAACTCGCGCTCCAGCCGCTCCTGCACGATCTCCATGTGCAGCAAGCCCAGAAAACCGCAGCGAAAACCAAACCCCAGCGCCTGCGACACCTCCGGCTCATAGTGCAGCGAGGCATCGTTGAGCTTGAGTTTCTCCAGGCTGTCGCGCAGGCCCTCGTACTGGTTGGCCTCGGTTGGATACAACCCCGCAAACACCTGCGGCTGAATTTCCTTGAAGCCCGGCAGCGGCTCCGTTGCTGTGAGCGCTGCGCCGCCGGTGCCGGGCTTGATCAGGGTGATGGTGTCGCCCACCTTGGCAGCCTGCAATTCACGAATACCGGCAATGATGTAACCCACCTCACCGGCTTCCAATGACTCACGCGGTTCGTTGTGAGGCGTAAACACACCCAGGTTGTCAGCGTTGTAAGTGGTGCCCGTGGCCATCATCTTGATGCGCTCACCCTTGGCCAGGCGGCCATCGACCACGCGCACCAGCATCACCACGCCAACATAACTGTCAAACCAGCTGTCGATGATCATGGCCCGCAAAGGCCCGGCGGGGTCGCCCTTGGGGGCCGGAATTCTGGCGACCACGGCTTCAAGAATGTCATCAATGCCCATGCCGGTTTTGGCCGAACACGCAATGGCATCCGTAGCATCAATACCGATCACGTCCTCAATCTCAGCCCGGGCATTATCAGGATCCGCGTTGGGCAAGTCCATTTTGTTGAGCACCGGCACCACTTCCACACCAAGCTCCAGCGCGGTATAGCAATTGGCCACCGTTTGCGCCTCCACGCCCTGGCTTGCATCCACCACCAGCAGGGCACCTTCGCAGGCCGAGAGTGAACGGCTCACCTCATAGGAGAAGTCCACGTGGCCAGGCGTGTCGATCAAATTGAGGTTGTAAACCTTGCCATCGAGTGCTTTGTATTTAAGCGCTGCCGTCTGCGCCTTGATGGTTATCCCACGTTCCTTTTCGATGTCCATCGAGTCCAGCACCTGCGCCTCCATCTCGCGCTCCTGCAAACCGCCACAGCGCTGAATCAGACGGTCTGCCAGTGTTGATTTACCGTGATCAATGTGCGCAATGATCGAAAAATTTCTGATGTGATTCATCAACGAGAACACTTAAGTGATTGAATTGAAACGGAAGGCCAAGAAAAAAGGGCGCGTCGAGTTCTGACGCGCCCTGAACCAACAATCATTGGCAACTGCGAAGGTTGGGAGGTCATTGTAGGCAAAAAGCCAGAAACGTACAGCCAGAAAACAATCACCATGCGTCGTTGCAGTTCAGCAACAAGAACCTTGCACACATCTTATTCACAATTTTGAGAAATCAACGACTGGATAACTTGTGAGCGAACTGTGGAGCACCCGTGGACCCACTCAATCTATTCCGTATCGTGGACTTTGGTCATCTTCATATACCCGGAGTTCGCAACGCCCCGTGTGCATTCTAACTAAAACAGTAATTGCCAGAATTAAAAGTTAGCAGCCGCAAACATATTCAAGCGCCACAAACCGGCAAAAAATATTTTTTACACCCCCGTGGCAAGTCACCCGCCCCCCCCCTAAACCCGAGTTCGGATCGGGGTCTTGCCCTGCCCTAGCGTGCCGGCCGGATCACGGCATATTGCGCCCATTCACCACGCCGAAACAAGATGCTGACCGGCTTGTTTTTATCCAGTTTGGCCAACGCCAGCTCGAACTCCCTGACATTGCCCACCTGGACATTGGCGATCGCAACAATCACGTCACCCTCGCGCACCCCAGCCCGGGCCGCCGCGTCGGCAACGGCATCAACCCTCACCCCACCCCGAACCTTAAGTTCTTTCTTCAGGGCCTCCGTCAACTCGCTGACCGCCAGACCCAGCGCTTGCCCGGCAGCGGAGGTCCTGGACTTGTCATCCTTGTCCGCCGCTTTCCTGACCGGCTTGTCAGCCTCGATCTCGGCGATCGTGACCATCAATTCTTTATGGCCGCCACGCCGAAACACGGTCAGCGCGCTACGGGTACCAGGCTTGGTGCCGCCCACCATGCGCGGCAAATCACTGGACTTTTCAACCACTCTGCCTTCAAACTTGACGATGATGTCACCAGCCTCAACGCCCGCCTTCTCTGCCGGCGAACCGGCCTCAACGCTGCGCACCAGGGCACCCTGGGCTTTACCGAGTCCAATGGACTCCGCCACCTCTTTGGTAACCTGGTCAATCTGCACGCCAATGCGCCCACGCGACACCCGGCCAGACACACGCAACTGCTCGCTCACCCGGACCGCTTCGTCCACCGGAATGGCAAACGAGATGCCCATGGAGCCACCCGAGCGCGAATAAATCTGGCTGTTGATACCCACCACTTCGCCTCGCATATTGATCAGGGGACCGCCCGAATTGCCGGGATTGATGGCCACGTCGGTCTGGATAAAAGGCAGATAGTCGCCGGTGTCCCGCTGCTTGGCACTCACAATGCCGGCCGTCACGGTATTGTCCAGGCCAAACGGCGAGCCGATGGCTATGACCCATTCGCCCACTTTAAGCCGGCCCACGTCGCCAATCTTCACCGCCGGCAGACCGCTGGCTTCGATTTTGACCACCGCCACGTCGCTGCGCTTGTCCGCGCCGATAATTTTGGCCTTGAACTCGCGCTTGTCGGTCAGCGTCACAATCACCTCGTCAGCGCCATCGACGACATGGGCGTTGGTCATGATGAGGCCATTGGCCGAAAAAATAAAGCCGGAACCGACACCGCGCGGCTGCTCCTCCTCCTCCGGTGGCTGAGGACGATTCTGGCGCGGCGCCTGGCGCGGAACGTTGGGCATTGGCAGGCCGAAGCGCCGGAAGAACTCCAGCATCTCATCCTCACCGGGAGCGGCTGGAGCATTGCGCGGAGCCACTTTTTCAAGTGTGCGGATATTCACCACCGACGGCCCCACCTGCTCCACCAGGTCCGTGAAATCCGGCAAGGTCCGCACCTGGGCCGCTGCCGGCGTAAGAGGCAGCAGCGCAACCGAAACCGTCACGGCCAAAGCCCCGGTCAGAACGCATGCATTTAACTTCTTCCAATCAATGCGGATCATCATCGACCTTTCTTTGCAAAACAAATGAGCAACTCACTGCGGACAAAGCTTCGCCACGCTTCAGACCGTCCGCGCAATATCTCGCGAATATATGGGACTTTACTTGGTCCACTCAAGCCCCCTGTGTCTGGCCCGTGCCGCCACGAGAAAACACCGCCCGACGCAAAGCGTTCCAGCGTGTCACCTCAGCCGTGCGCTCGGGCCAAAGCCAGAGCCGGACACCGGTATCGGGGCGCAGACTCAACACCAGACAAAACTGGAAATCAAGATGAGCGGTCAATACCCCGCAGGTCGCCGCATCAGCGGTATGCCAGCACCAGGTTTGCCCGTCCCAGTGCAGACTGCCCGGCAAGGTCCGATGCCAGGCTCGGCCCGCAGCCACACAGCTGCCCAACAGGGTCATGAACAACAGCCAGGGGCGCCAGTCGGCCGCACTTGCCGTCGCGTACCACAACAAACCAGTCACCGCGCCCCCCGAGGCCGTCAAACCTATCAGCCAGGCCTGAAAACGCGAACGCCCCACCGGATACCTGACCGCTGGGGCGCTGTGCATGTTGAAACCAAACAGGCTGGAATGATCAAGTCGGAATCAGTGGTCAGGAAAAATATTACGATGCACGCCTGAAAACCAGCGAACCGTTGGTGCCACCAAAACCGAAATTGTTTTTCAAGGCCACATCAATCCTCATGTCGCGCGCCGTGTTGGCGCAGTAATCCAGATCGCACTCCGCATCCTGGTTGAAGATGTTGATGGTGGGCGGGCTCTTCTGGTGATGAATCGCCAGCACGGTAAACACCGACTCGATGCCGCCCGCGCCACCGAGCAGATGCCCGGTCATGGACTTGGTGGAGTTGACCACCGTCTTCTTCGCATGCGATCCCAATGCCGCCTTGATGGCATTGGTTTCGTTCAGGTCCCCCAGCGGTGTCGAGGTGCCGTGCGCATTCAGATAATCAATTTGATCGGCGTTCACACCCGCATTGCGCATGGCACCCAGCATGGCGCGGCGCGGGCCATCCATATTGGGAGCAGTCATGTGACCGGCATCCGCACTCATGCCGAACCCCGCCAATTCGGCGTAAATTCTGGCGCCGCGCGCCTTGGCATGTTCGTATTCTTCGAGCACCATCACACCCGCACCCTCGCCCAGCACGAAGCCGTCGCGATCCTTGTCCCAGGGACGGGAGGCGGTCTGCGGGTCGTCGTTGCGGGTGGACAGGGCACGCATGGAAGCAAAGCCGCCCACGCCCAGCGGCGAAACGGTGGCTTCGGCGCCGCCGGCGATCATCACGTCGGCATCGCCGTACTCAATCATGCGACCGGCGTCGCCAATGTTGTGCAAGCCGGTAGTGCAGGCGGTCACGATGGCGAGATTCGGCCCCTTGAAGCCGAAGCGCATCGAAACATGACCCGAGATCATGTTGATGATGGTGGCCGGCACGAAAAAAGGGGAAATCCGGCGCGGGCCGCGGTTGATCAATTCGGCATGGGTCTCTTCGATCAACGGCAAGCCGCCAATGCCCGAGCCGATCATGCAACCGATGCGGGCGGCCAACTCATCCCCCAGTGCTTCGCCTGTCGGCAAGCCGGCATCGGCCACCGCTTGACTGGCTGCTGCGATACCATAGTGGATGAAGGTGTCCATCGTGCGCGCTTCTTTGGCGCTGATGTAGGACTCCAGGTCGAAGCCCTTGACTTCACCCGCAATTTTGCAGGTGAAACCCGATGCATCGAATTTGGTGATCAGGTCGACGCCGGATTTTCCGGCAAGCAGGTTGGCCCAGGCATCGGCCACCGTGTTGCCCACGGGACTGATACAACCCAAACCAGTTACAACAACGCGACGACGGGACATAGAAATTTGCAGTCAGTAGTTCGTCTGAAGAAAGCCGCTTTGAGCGGCATGAAACCGGGTTTACGGGCGGCCCCCGGCTACCCTTTACGTGCGCAGCCCGTCACCGTTAGCCCTGGCCAGCGCGCTGGACGCTGCGGCGCCCACCGCGGACCTTACGCTTTTTTATGCGTATTGGCGTAGTCGATTGCGTTTTGCACCGACGTTATTTTTTCGGCATCTTCGTCCGGAATTTCAATTCCAAACTCATCCTCCAGCGCCATCACCAACTCCACCGTGTCGAGCGAATCGGCACCCAGATCGGCCACAAAGGCTTTTTCGTTGGTGACTTGTGACTCTTCCACACCGAGTTGTTCGGCAATAATTTTTTTCACGCGGGCTTCAATATCGCTCATGGGTTCACTCTGAGGGTTGTAAATTAATCCGTGATTTTAGCCGTGCTTCGGGGCAATTCCCCAATCTGGCTGCCGAACGGATGAATCGGCCGTTTTTTGTCGAAACTGCAATTTGGCGGGGCAGACCGCAGGCAGATGGCAACCCGTTCTGCCCGCAACCCGGCTAGGCCATGTGCATGCCGCCATTGACGTGCAATTCCTGCCCCGTCACGTAGGCTGCCTGGGGCGAGGCCAGGTAGGCCACCGCGTGGGCAATGTCCGACGGCTGGCCCAAGCGCCCCAGCGGAATCTGACTCAACAATGCCTTGTGCTGATCCTGCGGCAGGCTGGCGGTCATGTCGGTTTCAATAAAACCTGGCGCCACGCAGTTGACCGTGATATGACGCGAGCCAAGCTCGCGCGCCAGCGCACGGGTCATGCCCGCCACACCGGCCTTGGCCGCAGCGTAGTTGGCCTGACCGGGGTTGCCCGAGGCGCCCACCACGGACGTGATGCTGATGATGCGGCCATAACGCTGCTTCATCATGGTACGCATGACAGCGCGGCTCATGCAAAACACGGCCTTGAGATTGGTGTCCAGCACGGCATCCCACTCATCGTTTTTCATGCGCATGGCCAGGTTGTCGCGCGTGATGCCGGCGTTGTTCACCAGCACATGCAGTCCGCCATGCTCTTTGACAATCGCGTCAATCAAGGCTTCGGCCGCCTGCTCATCATTGACATCCAGAGTCCGGCCGCTGCAACCAGGGAAGACCTCTAGGGTTTGACTGATTTTTGCCGCCCCGCCGTCGGTCGTGGCCGTCCCGATGACCTTCAACCCCCGCGTTGCCAGCGCCAGGGCAATGGCCGCGCCAATGCCGCGCGAGGCCCCCGTCACCAGGGCGACCTGTCCTTCAAATTTAACTTCACTCATGCTCAAGACCCCAAAAGAGCGTTTTTTACGTCCGCCAGGCTCGCCGGATCCAGCAGCGCCATGCCGTTCAATTCCGGGTCAATGCGCTTGACCATGCCAGCCAGAACCTTGCCTGGACCGCATTCGACTATCGTAGTCATACCGCGCGCCTTGATTGCCTGCACACACTCCACCCAACGCACCGGCCTGAAGGCCTGGCGGTACAACGCGTCACGCATCCGCTCAGCCTCCACTTCCACCACAACGTCAACGTTGTTGATCAACACAATCCGGGGGGGCAAAAACTCGACCGACTCCAGTTTCTCGCGCAGTCTTTCGGCTGCCGGTTGCATCAGACTCGAATGAAAAGGCGCCGACACCGGCAACGGCAAGGCGCGCTTGGCGCCATTGGCCTTCAGCATTTCGCAGGCCTTTTCGACCGCCGCCTTGCTGCCGGCAATGACGGTCTGGGCCGGGTCGTTGAAATTGACGGCTTCCACCACCTCCACCGAATCTGGCCCGAATGTCGCCGTCGCCTCGACGCAGCCCGCCATGACTCTGGCAGCATCCATACCCAGAATGGCGGCCATGGCACCGACGCCCACCGGCACCGCCTCCTGCATGGCCTGGGCCCGAAAACGCACCAGCGGCGCGGCCTGGGCCAGCGTCAGCACGCCAGCGGCCACCAATGCCGAGTATTCACCCAGCGAGTGGCCGGCCACGGCCGACGGTGCCACGCCGGTCTCCGCCATCCAGACGCGGTACGCTGCCACCGCCGCCACCAGCATCACGGGCTGGGTATTCGTCGTCAGCGCCAGCGCCTCCCTGGGCCCCTGTCTGATGAGTTCGGCAACATCTTCGCCCAGGGCGGCCGAAGCTTCCTGCAGCGTTTCGCGCACCACGGCATGGTCACCCCATGCGTCCAGCATGCCCACGGATTGCGAACCCTGACCAGGAAAGACAAAAGCAAACGGTTTCATCTTGAACAAATGGTGATTATTGGATAAATCAGGCACCAGGCCTTGACGAAAAAGCGCCGAACGCTACAAATTAAGAAGCACGGCACCCCAGGTGAAGCCGCCGCCCACGCCTTCGAGCAGCAGCAGGTCACCGGGTTTGATCCTGCCGCTGCGCACGGCAGAATCCAGCGCCAGCGGAATCGAGGCCGCCGAGGTGTTGCCATGCTGATCCACCGTCACAATGACTTTGTCCATTGGCAGCTTGAGCTTCCGGGCGGTGCTCTGCATGATGCGAATGTTGGCCTGGTGCGGCACCAGCCAGTCGATATCGGCCGCCGTCTTGCCGGCCTTGGTCAGGGTGACACGTGCCGCCTCATCAAGCAAGCCCACCGCCAGCTTGAACACGGCCTGACCATCCATCTTCAACACCGGGTCGCCCAGCACATTGCCGCCCGACACATGACCCGGCACGCACAAAATGCCAACATGCCTGCCGTCCGCATGCAAATCGCTGGCGAGAATGCCGGGCGTGTCGGACGCTTCCAGCACCACAGCCCCCGCACCGTCACCAAACAGCACGCAGGTGGTCCGATCCTTGAAATCAAGAATGCGCGAAAAAACTTCCGCACCAATCACCAGCGCCTTCCGGGCGGCACCCGACTTGATCATCGCGTCAGCCACGGTCAGCGCGTAGATAAAGCCACTGCACACGGCCTGCACGTCGAACGCCGCGCAACCGTTGGCTCCCAGCTTGTTCTGCAAAATGCAGGCGGTCGAGGGAAACACCATATCGGGCGTGGAGGTGGCAACGATGATCAGGTCAATATCCGAGGCCAGAACACCAGCAGCCTGCAGGGCCTGGCGCGCGGCTTCCAGACCCAGGTCGCTGCTGCAAACATCGGGCGCCGCAAAATGCCGCGCCCGGATGCCCGTGCGTTCAACGATCCAGTCATCCGATGTTTCAACCCCCTGGGCTGCAAGCTCGGCCGTCAGATCGGCATTGCTCAGCCGACGCGGCGGAAGATAGCTGCCGGTGCCAGTAATACGTGAATAAAGTTTCATTGATCAGGCGAGTACGACCGTATCGGGCTGTCCAGCCGAACCCATGGCGGCCAGCAGGGGCGCGGCATGAGCAATCCGGACCTGAACACGGTCAAGCAAGTTGTTTCGGGCTGCATCATACGCCCGCGCCAAAGCATATTCGAATGCCAGCGAATCGGCCGAGCCATGGCTTTTGAATACCAAACCACGTAATCCCAGCAAGGCACCGCCATTGTAACGACGATGATCCATACGCTTTTTAAGAGCAGATATGACAGGATAAGCCGCAATTGCCGCCATCTTTGTCAAGATATTGCGAGAAAACTCCATCTTCAAAAAATCGACAATCATGGTCGCCAGACCTTCGCTGGCCTTCAGGGCAACGTTGCCGACAAAGCCGTCGCAAACGACGATCTCGACCGTTCCTTTGAAAATGTCATTTCCCTCGACATTGCCATAAAAATTAAAATCACCGGCCTTGGAAGCAGATCGAAGCAACTCACCTGCTTTTTTGATGACTTCATTGCCCTTAATGGCTTCTTCACCAATATTTAGCAGCCCCACCGAGGGATTGTCATTGCCACTGAGCACAGACACCAGGGCCGAGCCCATCATCGCAAATTGCAACAGGTGTTCAGCCGAACAGTCCACATTGGCGCCCATGTCCAGCACCGTGGTCGCCTGCCCCTTCGCATTCGGGATTTGCCCGGCGATGGCAGGGCGATCAATACCGTCCAGCGTTTTGAGCAGGTAACGTGAAATAGCCATCAGCGCAGCCGTGTTGCCGGCTGACACCGCCGCCTGCGCAACGCCCTCCTTCACCTGCTGGACCGCGACGCGCATGGAAGAGTCTTTTTTTCGCCGCAGGGCCACTTCAAGCGGATCATCCATACTGACCATCTCGCTGGCAGCCACGACGGTAGCACGTGGATGAGAAAACATGCGCAGACTGTCCGGCAACCCCACCAGAAGCAACTGCGCGTCGACGTGCCGATCCAGAAAATTGCGACAGGCAGGAAGCGTGACACGAGGACCATGGTCGCCCCCCATGCAATCGACAGCGATAGTGATCATGGAAAATCAATACAACCCGGCAAATGACATGCGGGCAGGGAACACGTCAAAACAAAGGCCCGACTACTACAGAACCAGTAGCCCCGGGCCCTGACCTGATGAAGAATATCAGGCTTCAGACTTGGTCTTGAGCACCTTACGGCCACGGTAAAAACCGGTCGGGCTGATATGGTGGCGCAGGTGGGTTTCACCCGTAGTGGACTCCACCGCAATGCCCGGCACGACCAGTGCATTGTGCGAACGGTGCATACCGCGCTTGGACGGTGATTTTTTATTCTGCTGGACAGCCATGATCTGCTCCTTGACGTGTATGTCGCGCAGGCCGCAACATCTTGGATTAGTGGGACACGCAACTCTTCAAGCCACGCGAAGCCTCTGATTATAGCGCAGCCTGCCTGCCTCAGCCGGATTTACCGTCCTGCAATTTGGCCAGCACCGCAAAAGGATTGCGTTTTTCAGCCACTGCGGTGTCAAAACTCGGGTCTACCACGACCAGCCTGACATCAACGGGGCAGGTCTCATGTCGGGGAACCAGCGGCAACGCCATCAGCACCTCATCCTCGATCAGGTCAAACAGGCTGAAGTCCCGATCCAGCGCCAACACGTCCTCTTCAGCCGCTTCATCCTGCACCGCGGCCTCTTTTTCGCTGCCAACAAAGCGGAACGACTGGTTGAGGGCCACCTCAATGTCCACCGGACCCATGCAGCGCTGGCACGTCAAAGGCAAACGGGTATCGACCGTCAAATGCAGCCAGACCTGCTGCGCGCCCGCCTCATCGGTGCGCAGTTCGCCACGCGCAGACCACTTGAGCATTCGATCAGACGCCAGCCCCTGTGCTTCCTTCATCAGTCGATCATATTTCGATAGCAAATCATGGCCCGCGATTTCGCCGGCGGAGTGGGCAAACGCCTTAACGTCCAGACGGGTGGGAGCAAACTCTTGTTTCATGCCCGCAGTGTAAGAGAATCAAGGCATGTCTGAACCTGTCCACCGAAAACTTGTCCTGGGCTCCACTTCGCGCTATCGCCGTGAACTGCTGGAGCGGTTACGCACTCCCTTCGAAATCGCCGACCCCGGAGTTGATGAAACCCCCCTGGTCACCGAGACGCCACAGCAACTGGCCTGCCGGCTGGCCCTGGCCAAGGCCCGCGCCGTGGCGGCACAATTTCCGGCCGCTGTGGTGATCGGCTCGGACCAGGTGGCAGACCTGGACGGCCGGGCCCTTGGCAAGCCGGGCAACCATGCGCGCGCGGTGACACAGTTGCAGCAAATGCGCGGCAACACCGTAATTTTCCAGACTGCCGTGGCGGTGGTATGCCTTGAAACCGGGTTCTCCCAAGTGGACCTGGCCCAGGTCAGGGTGAAGTTTCGCGATCTCACCGACGCGGAAATAGACACCTACCTGCGCGCCGAGACGCCTTACGATTGTGCCGGCAGCGCCAAAAGCGAAGGACTGGGCATCGCCTTGCTGCAGGCCATTGACAACGATGACCCGACCGCGCTGGTCGGCCTGCCACTGATCCGGACCTGCCGCATGATTCAGGCCGCCGGCATCCGGATACTGTGACCATGGCTGCAACACCCCCCCGTGCCGCGCCGTCCGCCGGTGGCAAACTCTACCTGGTTCCCGCGCCGCTGGATTTTGGTTGCGACAGCCCGGCAGACCTGCAGGACACGATGCCACAGGGCACCCTGCGCGTGGCGGCACGACTGCAGTATTGGATCTGCGAAAACGCCAAGTCAACGCGCGCTTACCTGAAGCGGGTGAACGAAATCATCCCGCTGCAGAACCCGCTGCAGAACCTGAACCTTCAGGAGTTGCCGCGCGAAGTACATAAGAAGGGGGATCATGCCGGCAACTTTGATGCGCGCTACCTGCTGGCACCCGCGCTGCAAGGTCAGGACGTGGGCCTGGTCAGCGAAGCCGGCATGCCCGCCGTGGCCGACCCGGGCTCGTCTGTGGTGCGCGCGGCCCATGACTTGGGAATCGAGGTGATTCCGCTGACCGGCCCGGTCTCGCTCTTGCTGGCGCTGGCCGCCAGCGGGCTCAACGGTCAGAATTTTGCGTTTGCCGGCTACCTGCCGCAAGATGGCGTCGAACGCGCCCGGCGCCTGCGGGAACTGGAGTCACTGGCCCTGAAAACCGGCCAGACCCAGCTGTTCATCGAGACGCCCTATCGCAACGCCGCCATGTTGCAAACGCTACTGCAGACACTGCAGCACAACACCCGGCTGGCCGTGTGCAGCGGCCTGACCCTGACCCAAGGCGTCTGCCACAGCGACAGCATCAAAAACTGGCGGCAAAAAACATCGCCGCTGAACAACGCAACCCCGGCCGTGTTCGCCCTGGGTCGCTAGTTTTCAGTCGCCGCCGGGCCGCCCCAAGGCGACCACGGCACCTTTTTGGGGAGAGCAGCGACAACACGCAGTGCTGAGCGTAGCCCCCCCTTTTTTAGTCAATGCGGATCAGCGCAGCGCGGGAAGCGACTGGAGGGCGTGTACCGCGCCCGCGCCAATGGCAGCGCCAAAACGCTTGACCAAACGCTCGGCCACATTGTCACGCCGGGTGTAATCAATGATGTCTTCCGCCTTGACCACTTCGCGCGCCACGAAGTCAAGGCTGCCGAACTGATCGGCCAAGCCAAGTTCAATCGCCTGCTGGCCACTCCAGAACAGGCCGCTGAACGTCTCGGGAGTTTCCTTCAGCCGACTGCCGCGTCCGGCCTTGACCACGTCGATGAACTGCTTGTGAATCTGGTTCAGCAAGCCTTGGGCGAAGGCCCGCTGACTCTCGGTTTGCGGACTGAACGGGTCCAGAAAACCCTTGTTCTCGCCCGCCGTCATAAGCCGGCGCTCCACCCCCAGCTTTTCCATCAGACCAGTGAAGCCGAAACCGTCCATCAGCACACCGATACTGCCCACGATGCTGGCCTTGTCGACGAAAATCTTGTCGGCCGCCACCGCGATGTAATAGGCGGCCGAAGCGCAGGATTCTTCGACCACGGCATACACCGGCTTCCTGTACTCGGCCTTGAGGCGTCTGATCTCGTCGTTGATGATGCCCGCCTGCACCGGACTGCCGCCCGGCGAATTGATCAGCAAAACCACCGCCTGGGCGCCTGCATCTTCAAATGCACCACGCAAGGCGGCCACAATCAACTCCGCACTGGCCTCGGCCCCGGATGCAATTTCACCCTTGATCTCCACCATCGCCGTATGGGGCGCCGACGCATCCTGGAGCTGGTCATTGCGACTGACCACCACCCAGGTAATGAGCATGAAAAATCCCAGCCAGGCCAGTCGCACAAAAGTGCGCCAGCGGCGCGCCAGCCGTTGCTCGTTCAACGAGGCAAAAGCCAGTTTTTCCAGCGTCGCACGCTCCCAGCCCGGACTGTCAGACAAACTTTCTTTTGCTGCTTTCCTTACAGCTCCTGACGCACTGCCAACGGGGGCTGACGCCTGCTTTGATGAAACATCGGCGCCGGGGATTGTGTCCGCCTGCTCGGGAATGTGGGGGTCGGTCATGTCAAAATTCTGGGGGTTTCAGATTATGGGCAGTATGCCAGTAGACGACGCCATCCTGCTCGGACGTCTCGATCTTGATCAGGCCGCCCCGGCACGGACCACCGCGACAGGCACCGGTCTGCGGCTGGTAAACAGCCCCATGTGTCGCGCACATCAGCCAGTGGCCAGTACTGTCAAAAAAATGGTCCGCCCGGTAATCCAGCTCCATCGCCACGTGAGAGCAACGGTTCAGGTAAGCCTGCACCTGGCCCAGGTAACGGATGGCGAAGGCACGACAGGTCTGACCGCCGTAGACCACGTCCAGCGGAACCGCTTTACCGCTGTTGACCAGGTCAGCCGAGTTACACAAGGGAACCCTTTGCGTCATGGCGGTCGCGCTCCTTCAGGCATTGGCCAGCAGCCAGTCGTGCAGGTCGCGCACGGAATGGGCCACGTAGCGGGGGTTCAGGACATGGAACGCATCAGGCTCGTGGGCACCGTAGCTCACGCCCACGCTGGGACAGCCCGCGTTGAGGGCCATCTGCAGGTCATGCGTGGTGTCGCCGATCATCAGCGTGCGCGCGGGCGCCACGCCAAACTCGCGCATCAACTCCTGCAGCATGCGCGGCTGCGGTTTGCCCGCTGTCTCATCTGCGGTGCGAGACCCATCGAACAGACCTTTCAACGCCGCCGCCTGCATGGCCTCATCCAGGCCACGGCGGCTTTTGCCGGTGGCCACGGTCAGCCAGTGCTGGCGCAACTTCAAGTCTTCCAGCATGGCCAATACCCCGTCAAACAGGCTGAGATCATTCTGGTGGGCAAGGTAATGATGCTGGTATCGGGCCCCGAGTTCGGGGTAGCGTTCAGACGGCACATCGGGCGCGGCATGCGCCAGCGCCTGCGTCAGGCTCATGCCGATGACGAACGCCGCGTCCCGCTCACTCGGCACCGCCCCGCCCACGTCACGCACCGCGTTTTGAATGCAGCGGGTAATGATGGCGGTCGAATCGAACAGCGTGCCGTCCCAGTCAAAGGCGATCAAGTCAAACTGGCGCAGGCCTGGTCTATCAGGTCGAAGAGGGTGCGGCATGGTGTGCAAAGGTTTCAAGTTCAAAGGGCAAATGGGCCAGCAACTCCATACGCTCGCCGCTGGCCGGGTGGTTGAACTGCAAGCGCCACGCATGCAGGAACATCCGTTTGAGGGATGGTAACTTCCCCGCCCGCAGCAGCGCTTTGTTCAGGTCGAAATCACCGTATTTGTCATCGCCCGCAATCGGAAAACCTTCGCTGGCCAGATGAACCCGGATCTGATGGGTGCGCCCGGTCTTGATGGTCACTTCGAGCAGGGTAAAACCAGTGCCGGACGTCTCCCTGACTTTCACCAGAGTAACGGAAGGCATGCCGTCAGGATCGTCCCTGGATACCACCTTGACGCGCCGCTCGCCATCGGGCAACAGGTATTTGTGCAGTGGCTTGTCCAGCACTTTTTTATTGGCAGGCCAGCGTCCGGCCACCAGCGCCAGGTAGGTCTTGCCGGTTTCGCGCTCGCGAAACTGATCTTGCAGGTGCTTCAGGGCACTTCTCTTTTTGGCAATCAGCAAGATGCCACTGGTTTCACGGTCCAACCGATGCACCAGCTCCAGAAATCTGGCCTGCGGCCTGGCCATGCGCAGTTGCTCGATCACGCCAAAACTCACGCCCGAGCCGCCATGCACGGCCACCCCCGCCGGTTTGTCAATGGCGAGCAGGTGCTC
>DIVK01000056.1:1204-10135 GCA_002422455.1 Rhodoferax sp. UBA6134 | reverse complement strand
GCGCTGTAAGTGGTTGATTTAACGACAAGTTAACTCGTAATTGAGGTGAAGTCTAGTTCACCTTCCATCCCCAGCCCCGCTGGCAGGTCGATACCGCCGGGCGCAATGCACGCAAACCGCAAGCCAGATGCCTGCGGTGGTCTGCCAAAAGCGACCGGTTAAAGCGACGTATTTGAACCACTGATACGGAATACCCCAACTTCACAGACAGTCTGTCTGTGAACGGAATGAAGCGAGATGTTTGTGTTAATGAGCCTGATCCACCTATGCCTGCGGTGCGTTTTCGTCCCGTTCTTTGGCATGGATCGGCCATCAGCGCCTGTACGACGGGCGCAAATAGCTACCAATTCAGTAGCACTTCCACAACCCAGGCTCCTCGCTCCCCTCCACGCGCCTATGCCGAGACTCATTATTTGAGTCCCGGTTCTCCGGCAATTCCTCCTCAATTCAAAGCGTCGATTCCGGTGTCAAAGCTCGTCAAGAGCATGTTGGTTATTTGAATTGAAGGAATGCGCCCATGAAACGGATGCTGATTAACGCCACGCAGGCAGAAGAACGCCGCCTGGCGATTGTTGACGGACAAAAACTGCTCGACTACGAAATCGAGATTGAAGGGCGCGAACAGCGCAAGGGCAACATCTACAAGGCCATCGTCACCCGCGTCGAACCCTCGCTCGAAGCCTGCTTCGTGGACTACGGCGAGGACCGCCACGGCTTCCTGCCTTTCAAGGAAATCTCCCGCCAGTATTTCCAGCAGGGCATCCCGGTCAGCCAGGCGCGCATCCAGGACGCCATCAAGGAAGGCCAGGAACTGCTGGTGCAGGTGGAAAAAGAAGAGCGCGGCAACAAGGGCGCGGCGCTGACCACCTTCGTCTCGCTGGCCGGGCGCTACGTGGTGCTGATGCCCAACAACCCGCGCGGCGGCGGCGTCTCGCGCCGCATCGAGGGCGAAGACCGCGCCGAACTCAAGGAAGCACTGGACCAGCTCGAATACCCCAACGGCATGAGCATCATTGCGCGCACTGCCGGCATCGGCCGCAGCGCGCCCGAGCTGCAGTGGGACCTGAACTACCTGCTCAAATTGTGGAGCGCCATCGACGGCGCCGCCAAGGGTGGCAAGGGTGCTTACCTGATCTACCAGGAATCGAGCCTGGTCATCCGCGCCATCCGCGACTACTTCAACCACGACATCGGCGACATCCTGATCGACACCGACGACGTGTACGAGCAAGCCCAGCAGTTCATGGCGCACGTGATGCCGGAACACGCCGCCCGCGTCAAGCGTTACCGCGATGATGCACCGCTGTTCTCGCGCTTCCAGATCGAACACCAGATCGAGTCGGCCTACGCCCGCACGGTGCAGTTGCCCAGCGGCGGCGCCATCGTGATCGACCACACCGAAGCGCTGGTTTCGGTGGACGTGAACTCGGCGCGCGCCATCAAGGGTGGCGACATCGAGGAAACCGCCACCCGCACCAACCTGGAAGCCGCCGACGAAGTGGCGCGCCAGATGCGCCTGCGCGACCTGGGCGGCCTGATCGTGATCGACTTCATCGACATGGAAGAAAGCCGCAACCGCCGTGAAGTCGAAAGTCGCCTGCGTGACGCATTGCGCCAGGACCGCGCCCGCGTGCAATTCGGCACCATCAGCAAGTTCGGTCTGATGGAAATGAGCCGGCAACGGCTGCGCCCGGCTCTCTCCGAAGGCGCCTCCATCCCCTGCCCGCGCTGCGGCGGCGCCGGCCACATCCGTGACACCGAATCCAGCGCACTGCAAATCCTGCGCATCATTCAGGAGGAGTCCCTAAAGGACAACACGGCGTCAGTGCTGTGTCAGGTTCCGGTTGAAGTCGCCTCCTTCCTTCTCAACGAAAAACGCGCCGAAATCGCCAAGATCGAACTCAAGCAGCGCATCAACGTGCTGATGGTTCCCAACAAGACGCTGGAGACCCCGAACTACAAACTGGAGCGTCTCAAGCACGACGACCCGCGCCTGGACAACATTGAAGCCAGCTACAAAATGGCTGATGAAATGGAAGACGCCACCGCAGTGACGCGACGCTCGCAGGAGCCGACCAACAAGCAGACCCCGATCATCAAGGGCGTATTGCCCGATGCACCAGCACCGCTCGCTCCCCCCAGGCCGGAACCACCGGCCAAGCCCGCGACGGCCGCGCCGCGGGCCGCCCATGTCACGGCAACATCAGCCCCGCCCGAAAAAGGCTTCTTTGGCTGGATCAGACAACTGCTGGCTCCCACACCGGCACCGCAGGCCAAACCGGCGGCAGAAACCGGCAAGGACGAGAAACATGAAGGTCGCGGCGGCCGTGATGCTGCTCGCCGCAATGAACCCCGTGGCGAGAGTCGCACTGAAGGCCGGGAAGATGGCCGGGGTAGCCGTGCCGGTCGCAGTGAAGGTCGGAGCGATGAACGCAATGGCGGCCGTAACGGCGGACGGGGTGGTCGTGGCGGCCGCGGCGAACGTCCGGCGCAAAGCCAGCGCGAGCGTTTCGATGCCGAAGGCAAGGCCATCTCGACCGGCACGAATGCCAGCACCGTGCAAGCAGCAATGCAAGGGCCGGGCCCGGATACGCTGCGAACGGAACCCGTATCAGACCGTCCCGAGCGCGATGCGGAGCGCGGCGGACGGGGTGAGCGCGGTGGCAGGGGTGGCCGCAGCCGTGGCGAGCCGCGCGGCGACAACAATGCGGAACAGGGCGCAATGGACGAACGCGGCGAACCGCGGGCAGAAGGACGCAATGAACGCCGGCCAGAGCGCAACCGTCGCCCGGACGCCCCCCCCCGAAGCAGCGCTGCCGATGGTGAAATGACTCCGGCAAACAGCGCTGCTGCGCAGAGTGCCGTACCCGGCGTTGACCATGGTCTGGGTGAAGCTGAATCGACAGTACGTCCAGAGGACACAGAGGCACGTGAAAAACGCTCACGTAATCGCCATGGCCGCGACCGTGGCCCCCGTGGTGACCGTGCCGAGCAGGGTGAGCGACAGGAACGGCCCGCGCGCGACATGCAGCCGATACCGGAAGATGCAACGGAAGAGCCCCACCGCTCCTACTTCACTCCGAGCCCGGAACCCGCTGCACCGCAGACCACCGTCACGGCGCCCGTGGCCACTGCGGTCGAAGCACCGGCTACAACACCCATCGCCGCCGCGGCACCGACCGCCACCACGCCAGCGCCAATGTCCGCTGCGCAGACGCCGGTCGCAACCGCAACCGGCATGCCCAAACTGCAGCCGTTTGAACTCCCCGTGACCGAATTGACCCAGGTGGCGCAAAACTCCGGCCTGAGCTGGGTGAACTCGGACACTGAAAAAGTTGCCTCGGTTCAGGCTGCGATCGCCATTGAGCCCAAAACCATTCACGTACCGCGTGAACGCCCGCCGGTCGTTCAAATTGACACGGGTCCGCTGGTGCTGGTGGAAACCAAACGCGACTTGCGCAACATGACACTGCCTTTCGAGGAAAAAGAAGCGCAGTAAATCATGAACAGGTGCCCTCGTGGCACCCATGAAAAAGGGCACGTCAAGTGCCCTTTTTCATGGGTGCCACCCCGTTCAGAAGAGATCAGCATCCCCGAATTTGACAGCTTCTCCCAAAACCCCCCGCCGCATCAGGTCAAGATGGCTATACGCCCTGTTTTTCCCGTCCCTGCGGGCAAAATCGAGTGTCCGCTCTGTTTTTTCGAGCGCACTGCTGGGTGAATCATCTGCCGTCACGGGGGTAAAACCGCAACTGACCGTCGCCCGTCCCACCTGCGGGAAATTGAATTTTTCGACATTGCTGCGAAAACGCTCGAACGTAGCCAGCACCTGCGCTTCATCCGGGCAATGCATCAGCACCCCGAAATGCTCACCACCGAAACGGTAAATGCGGTCATAAGTGCGAAACGTGTTGTTCATCACGCGCGCTACCAGCAACAACAATTCTTCCGCAATCAGATGTCCATGCTTGTCATTGAGCAGGTCAAAGTCGTCAATACCCACCGAACCCAGCCAGTAATTGGCCGGCACGCGGTGACGGCGTTCCGGCTCCAGCCCCGCAGGCTGGCCCGCAATCACGGACTCGCCGGTGACGCCGGCGAGCTCTTCCAGAACCGCGCTGTAAAACGCGTCGTCCAGTGACTTACGGTTGAGCAGGCCGGTCAGGGCATCGCGGTCGCTGTACTCCAGCAGAAAATACATGTTGCGGTAAATGCGCCGCAACTGCTCGATCGTCAACAGTGCATCGGCAGTCAGTGCCGCTTCCGAATGCACCTCGATCACGCCTTCGTCATCCTTGCGTGAATCGGAAAACAAGGGCAGCAGGCTGATGCGCGGACCCTCCTCCCCGGCCCAGGCAACCTCAACCATGGCACGGCTTTGCAGACAACGCAACCGGTCCGGCGCATCGTCCAGGCGCGGCAGGGTCGAGAATTCAACCCGCAAGGGGTCAACGACCTTGCCGCCGCCTTTCGCATCCAGACGGACGACTTCGAGCCAGCGCTGCTCACCCTCTTCGGTCATGACCCGTGCAATCACAATGCGCTGAACGGGAAGCAGATCAATCACAGCCTTGGACAGCGTGAGTTCCAGAAGGTCCCGATCACGATGGTCGGACAACTTCAGGACATGGTCGATCAGGGTAGTCATATGCCCGACATGATAGCCCTGAATTTCAGGCCGGTCACGCGGCGGCCGCCCTTGCCGCGTTTTGCCAGGCCTGCGCTGCGGCGACAGCGTCGTTCCGCCGCTCGGCCAGTTCGGCCAACGCCTGCCAGGCACTGCGCTCCAGGCCGGCATCCTGCAGCCGCGGCAGTGAACGCATCAACAACTGTTGCGCCTTGCCCCACAACTGGAGTTGCATGCAGGCAATGCCTGCCAGATACTGCAGGGCGGCGTCACCTGGACTGGCCATCTGCGCCTGTTCGATCCGGGTCAGCCACACCGCTTCCGGCGCACCGGACGCCAGCTTGAAACCACCCTCAAGAACCCGAACGAGACCGATGCGTTGCGTGTCCGTCAGAGCGCCTGGCTGCGCCACCATCCGCTCCCAGACCGGCAGCAGCCAGGTACGGGCGACGTTGGCATCGCCACCCAGACTTAACCATCTTTGGGCAGCCTCAACGGCCACTTCGGGCATGACGCGTTCCACCCCGTCCAACTGGTTCCACACGGCTTGCAACTGATCCAGATCGTGGGCTGTCAAAATCAGTTCCCGGGCCAGGCCACGCAAAATTCCCTGCGCGGCCACCTCGGAAAAAGCACGGTGCTTGGCCAGCAAACGCGCTGTTTCCAGCGCCGAGCGTGTCTGACGTGCCATTCGTGCGGCCTTCAGGCGCATGCGTAGCGCAAGGGTTCGCCGGGCGGCGCCCTGCGGCAGATCATCGAGCCACTGCAGCGCACCCTGGGTGTCATGGTCTTGAAGCGCCCAACGGGCCGCGCCCAACTGCAGCCCCTCACGGACCTCCTGCGCACCACGCCGTGAAGCCTGCTCCAGCGCCAGACGGAAATGTTCCTCCCGCGCCGTTTTGTCCTGCAACACGTGGGCGCTCTCGGCCGCCAGCAGGTGCGACAAGGCACGCAGGCGTCCCGAACAGGGCAATGTTTCACCGCTGCGCGTCATGGCGCTCTCCCGCGCCAGCACCACCTCGGCGGCTTTTCGGGCCCGGATGAAACGCCCGGCCAGCAAATGCGACAGGGCATCCAGCAAGGCAGCGTACATGGCACGTTCCTGATGCTGAATCCGCCAGGAACGCGCATGGCCCGGCATGGCGAACAGAGCCGCCAGCGCACGCCAGGCCACGTGCAGAATCAAAAACAACAAGGCCAGCAGCAGCAGCACCAGGTTGAGGGACAAATCCACCCGGTACGGCGGCCAGAATACCGTGATGCTGCCCTGGTTATTGCCGACAAAAAGCGCGACCGCCACCGCCACGCCAAACAATGCCAGAAACCACAGGGCGGCCCGCATGTCTACCTTCCGGCGGCCGCGGTCGCGAGGGCTGCAAGTGTTTCATCCACGCGGGGCAATTGCAGCGTCTTCATCTGACCCTGCACCTGCTGCAACAAGGCAGCGGCGGTTTGTGTCTTGCGTGAAGTTGCGTCGAAATATTTGTTGAGCGACATCGCGGCCGCCATCAAGTCTGCCCGTGCCGACTCCAGTTGCCGGGCCAGCAGCCCCAGCCGGGCATTGAGCAACTTGAGTTTGAAATTTTCGCGCAGGAAAAAAGACTGCTCCGGCGACAGCAATGCCGCCTCGGGCTGCTCAATGCGGCTGACCCGCAGCAAACGGTGTGCTTCGTCGCGCAGCAGCAGCCAACCGCGCTGCCACCAGGTGGACGCAGCATCGTCACTCTGATGCCAGGTGGCGGCCGGGACGGCCGTTGGCGCCACCGCGTTGGCCAGCACCAGCTCATCCGCCAGACGCACCAGTTCATCCAGTTTCATCAACAGGTCCGGCGTGTCACTGACAGCCGCCGACCTGACACGCTCGATGTCCCGCGCCATCGCCCTCTGCAGGGGCGCCAGGCGAGGCTGTGCCGCCCTCGCCACCCGCTGCTCCGCACTTTTCAGCGCCGCCAGCAGGGGCTCCACACTGCCGGTGAGTTGGGCCTGCTGCTGAGCCAGACGAATGGAGGATTCAATGTCCACCACCAGATTTTCATCCCGTGAGCGCGACAGGCTCTGCATCAGCTCTTCCAACTGCGTACGCTGCAACGTGATTTCGCTCAGGCGCGCCTCAAAAACAGCCACCCGCGCCGCCGTCTCGCGCGCCAGCTCCTGCGCCTGCCGGGCCACGGCGCGCGCCTCGACCGACTGGGCGCCGGCATCGGCACTCTGGCGCGCCAGTTGTTCCTGAATGGAGGACAGCTTTTGCCACAACAAGCCACTGCCCAGCAAGGCGGCCACTGCCACGACACCCAGGCTCACGATGAGCCCGCGCGACGGCGTTCGGGCGCCGGACTCTGCCGGCCCCGGCAAGGGCGCGTCCCCGCCCGTGGGGACGGTTATTTCGACGGCGGGATCAGAATTCATCGCCCGATTCTAAAGTGTCGGGGGGCAGCACTGGTCGGTAGACCGCACCCCGGCTGATGCCAGTCGCCGGAGTGTGGCCACCACGTCGGGCAGCGTCGGACGTGTTTCAAAGACCTCACCAAAACCGGTTCTTTTTGCCGCCGCGGCAATCCGCGGGTGCGTCGCCACCGCGCGCGCCTGGGCCCAGCTTTTCCCAGGCAGCCAGGCACTCAGGTTGGCGAGCGCCTGCGTGCTGCTGAACAGCCAGACGGACCCGTCAGTCGCCGCCGCGCCGGCCAGCTGACGCGCCCCGGAACTGAATTCAGGTGCGCCGCGCTGGTAAGCCACCACAAACTCCACCCGGCCGCCCGCCTGCACCACGCGGGTGGCAAACCACTCGCGCCCGGCACCTGGCCCGGCACCTGGCCCGGCACCGGCGTCGGCACCGCCCGCTGCGTCGCCACCGCGCACGATCAGCACCCGATCCCCCGGTCGCACCTGCGCACTCACCCCTTGCCACAAGGTTTCGGAATCAAATTGACCGGCGTCCTGGGGTGGCGCATCCAATCGGTTCGGCGCAACGCCTGCCCGCAACAAGGCCCGGGCGGTGCCGGGACCGACCGCCCAGGCTCTGGTTTTCATGGCTTCCTGCGAACCAAAACCAGGGGCCAAAGCTGGTTTTGAGGCGAAAAACTGTTCCACCGCGTTGCCACTGACAAACATCACTCCCGCGTACTCAGCCAATCGCTGCCAGGCCCGTGCCAAGCCGGCCGCATCAGCCACCGGGCCTACCTTGATCAGGGGGAGCGCCACGGCATCAAAACCCGCCGCGGACAAGTCAAGCACCCATCCTTGCGCCTCGCGCTCAGGACGGGTGACGATGACGCGCATGGTCAAACCGGGCCCTGGGGCTCGTCCGGCACCGGGACGACTCCCCCCTTGGCCGCAATGTCGGCCCGCAAAGCGGCCGCAGCACGTGCGCCCAGCGCTGCGGCACTGGCCAGATCGGCGGCGGGTGCGCTCATCCGTACAGCCGCCAGCGCCAGCACGCCCTGCGGGTCGCCCCAGGCCGCATCGATGGTCAGCGTACCGGCGTCGAGTGTGGCAAACGCGGCCAGCGGCATGGAACAACTGCCACCCATGGCCCGGCTCACCGCCCGCTCGGCCGCCACCGCCAGCCAGGTGGTGTGGTGCGCCAGCGGCGCCAGCGCGGCGATCACCTCCGGGCGGTCAGTGCGAACCTCAATCCCCAGCGCGCCCTGACCCGCCGCCGGCAACATCACCGCCGGCTCGAAAACATCACGGATGCGCGAGCCCAGACCCAAGCGCTTCAGCCCGGCCGCCGCCAGCACGATGGCATCGTACAGTCCGTCATCGAGCTTGCGCAGTCGCGTATCCAGGTTGCCCCGCAACGGCTCGATCCTCAGGTCCGGACGCCGGGCGCGCAACAGGACCATGCGCCGCAGGCTGGAGGTGCCCACCACGGCACCCGGCGGCAGACTGGCCAGCGTCGCATGGTGGTTGGAGACAAAAGCATCGCGCGGGTCCTCCCGCTCCATCACGCACGCCAGGCTGAAGCCCTCGGGCAGCGCCATCGGCACGTCCTTGAGCGAGTGCACGGCCAGATCGGCCCGGCCTTCTTCCAGCGCCACCTCCAGTTCTTTCACGAACAACCCCTTGCCGCCGACCTTGCTCAGGGAGCGGTCCAGAATCTGGTCGCCCCGGGTGGTCATGCCCAGCAGGCTCACCTGGTGCCCGCGCTGCTCCAGCAACGCCTGGACGTGTTGGGCCTGCCACAACGCCAGGCGGCTCTCTCGGGTGGCTATCGTGATCGTCAAATTGCTCATACGCGGGGCTCAAAGTTGTGACCGGCGGGTCATCCTGGGGGAACGGGGGATGCTAGCATGGCCCAACGCGCC
>DIVK01000056.1:0-1166 GCA_002422455.1 Rhodoferax sp. UBA6134 | reverse complement strand
ATCGAGCAAATCCGCAAGCTGTCGGTGGCGTTTCGCCGCGACGCCGACCAGGAGGCCGACAAGACGCTCAAAAAACTGCTCAAGAGTCTAAGCGGGGACCGGGCTGTCAGCGTGATTCGCGCCTTCACCTATTTCAGCCACCTGGCCAACCTGGCGGAAGACCGGCACCACATCCGCCGCCGCGCCATCCACGAGCGCGCCGGCGACACGCAAGAGGGCAGCATTGAAGTGGCCCTGGCCCGCCTGCGCTGGGCCGGCATTTCCCCCCCGGCCATCGCCCGCACCCTGGCCACCAGCTTCGTCTCCCCGGTGCTCACCGCCCATCCCACCGAAGTGCAACGCAAAAGCATTCTGGATGCCGAACGCGACATCGCCCAGCTGCTCACGGCCCGCGACGACACCAAGGTCAGAGCGGCCAGCGTCAACGCCAACAAGGACGCACTGACCCCGCGCGAGCTGGCCGCCAATGAGGAGCAGATACGCGCCCGCGTGCTGCAGCTCTGGCAAACCCGGCTCCTGCGCTTTACCAAACTCACCGTCGCCGACGAGATCGAGAACGCACTGAGCTATTACGAAGCCACCTTTTTGCGCGAAATTCCCAAGCTCTATGCCGAGCTGGAACGCGAACTGGGGCCGCACCCGGTTCACAGCTTTCTGCGCATGGGCCAGTGGATTGGCGGCGACCGCGACGGCAACCCCCACGTGAACGCGCAAACGCTCACACACGCCCTGCGCCGTCAGGCCGACATGGCACTGCGCCACTACCTGACCGAAGTGCATTACCTGGGCGGTGAACTGTCGCTCTCGGCCCTGCTGGTGGACTGCCTGCCCGCCATGCAGGCCCTGGCCGAACGCTCGCCCGATACCAATGAGCACCGCAAGGACGAGCCCTACCGGCGCGCCCTGATCGGCGTCTACGCCCGGCTGGCCGCCACGCTCAAGGAACTAACCGGCGGCGAGGCGGCCCGCCATGCCGTCGCCCCGCAAAACGCCTACCAAACCGCGGCAGAATTTCTGACGGACCTGCGCACCATCGAAGCCTCCCTGCTGGCCCACCATGGCGCCGCGCTGGCAGCGCAACGCCTGCACCCGCTGATCCGGGCGGTCGAAGTGTTTGGCTTTCACCTGGCCACTGTCGACCTGCGCCAGAGCTCGGACAAGCATGA
>DIVK01000117.1:6346-6676 GCA_002422455.1 Rhodoferax sp. UBA6134 | reverse complement strand
CTGGGTGTAGTGCTGCCCCAGGTACAGCGCCAGCACCGTGGACACGGCGGTCAGCACCAGCAGCGAGCGCAGGCCACTCCGGCCATTTTTTTCACGCAGGGTGCGCGCTTCGGGCGGCAAGGCCGGTACCCAGGCGGGCCGGATGAACGCCAGCAGGACGACATAAGCGAGGTAGAGGGCGGTCAGGGCAAAACCGGGGATGAATGCGCCTTTGTACATTTCACCCACGCTGCGACCGAGCTGGTCTGCCAGCACGATCAGCACCAGCGAGGGGGGAATGATTTGCGCCAGCGTACCCGATGCCGCGATCACCCCGGTGGCGACCCGGCG
>DIVK01000117.1:0-6187 GCA_002422455.1 Rhodoferax sp. UBA6134 | reverse complement strand
GCCTGCAGCAGTGCCTCGGGCAGGATGCCCAGCGCGATGCCCACCCAGCCAAAGAACAGGCCGCAGGCGCCCAGGCTGAACGCCACCGGAAAACCCAGCAGCAGGAAAACGATGAGCCCCCCGAACATGAGGGGGGCGATGTTGTGGATCAAAAATTCCATCCGTCTCTCCGGGCTCAGGCGGCGTTGTTGTTGGCGGCTTTTTCATCAGCCAGTTTTCGAATCGCCTCGGCCAGTTCGTCTTCAGTGCCCGGTTCGGTTTTTTTCCGGGTGGGGTCTTCGATCAGACCCTGCAGGAACGCCAGGCGCTTGATCAGCTCGGACACACCCTGCAGCAGCAGCAGGCCAAAGCCCAGCGGCATCATGGCGTACACCGGCCAGCGCAGCAGGCCGCCGGCGTTGGCGGACATTTCGCCGGTGTAAAAGCCATTGAGGAAGAAGGGCACGCTGAACCACAGCAGGGCCACACACAAGGGCAGCAGGAAGAAGGTGAAGCCGATCACGTCGATCCAGATCCGGGTCCGCTGGGACAGACGGCTGGAGATCACGTCGATCCGGACGTGCTCATCGTTGAGCAGGGTGTAGCCCGCTGCCAGCAGGAAGGTTGCGGCAAACAGGTACCACTGCATTTCCAGGTAGGCGTTGGAACTCGTGTTGAACGCCTTGCGCGCCACGGCGTTGACGGCACTGATGATGGCGGAGGCGAGAATCAGCCAGATGACATGTTTGCCAATCTGGCCATTGAGCCAGTCGACCGCTTTCGAGAGTTTTAGCAGCGCATGCATGGCAGTTTCGTCAATTTGAGGGTGTAAAAAAGTGTAAGAAACGGTAGTCAGCGTTTTTCATGGCGTCGACAGGGGGCGTGCGGCACCGGGACTTTGCCGGTGTCGGTTTGCCGATGATAATGATCAACAAAGGTCACACACCATGCCCGCCACATTGTCCTCCTCCATTGATTCGCCCGACATGCGCCGGGCCGGGCGTGAGTTGCTGTCGCTGGCGCTGATGGATGCGCGCAACCATACGCTGCACCTGATGGCGCAGTACGAAAAAGCGTTGGCCGCCGTGCGTTTTGCGGTGCCATGCGTGCCCGAACTCAATCCCCCCCTGTGGGAGCTGGGGCACATAGGCTGGTTCCAGGAGTGGTGGCTGGGGCGCAATCTGCAGCGCCAGCGGGGCATGGCCTGCGACCCGGCGGCGGCCCGGCTGGCCTCGATCGAGCCCGGGGCGGACCGCTGGTGGAATTCATCCCGGGTGGCGCATGACCGCCGCTGGACGCTGGACCTGCCGGAGCCGGACCGCATCAGGCGCTACCTGCTCGACACGCTGGAGTCCACCCTGGAGTTGCTGGAAAAGGCGCCGGAGGAAGACGCGGCCCTGTATTTTTACCGCCTGGCCCTGTTTCACGAGGACATGCACGGTGAAGCATTGATCTACATGGCGCAGACGCTGGGCTTGCCTCTGGGGCTGAGCCCGCCGGCACCGGGGCCGGTGCGCGAGCCCCTGCTGGTTCCCGCCACGCGCTGGCAGGTGGACAGCGCAGGTGGCGGATTCACATTTGACAACGAGCGCCAGCCGCACGAGGTGCAGGTGCCCGAGTTCGAGATCGATGCGCAGCCTGTGACCTGGGCGCAGTACGTCGAGTTTGTCGATGACGGTGGCTACGACCGCCCCGAGCTATGGCAGCCACCGGGCTGGCAATGGCTGCAGGCGCGGGTGGCGGACGATGGCCGTCGCGGTCCCCGCTACGTGGAGCGGATCGGCGTGGCCAGCGGTGCCGTGCTGCAAACCCGTTTTGGCACGCGCCGGCATGTGCCCGGGGCGCAGCCCGTCATGCACGTGAGCTGGTGGGAGGCGGACGCATGGTGCCGCTGGGCCGGGCGCCGCCTGCCGGCCGAAGTGGAGTGGGAGGTGGCGGCGCACACCGCCGCGCGGCGCGGCCTGCGCTGGGGCGAGGTCTGGGAATGGATGGGCACCACCTTTCGTGCCTATCCCGGTTTCACGGCCGACCCGTACCGCGACTACTCCGAACCCTGGTTTGGTACGCACAAAGTGCTGCGCGGCGCCTCGTTCGCAACCCGTGCCCGCATGAAGCACCCACGGTACCGTAATTTCTATCTGCCCGGGCGGGATGACATTTTTTCCGGCTTTCGCTCGTGCGCGTTGTAAACCGGACGGGTGGCTCTATGGCATTATCAAACTCGCATGTCTTCGAGCATGTCTTAACCTCAACCGGACCCCGCCCATGATCTACGCCACGCTTAAAACCATTCACCTGTTGGCCGTCATCGTCTGGATTGGCGGTATGGTGTTTGCCCACTTTTTCTTGCGCCCGGCTGTTGCCGCGCTGGAGGCGCCCGAGCGGGTACGTCTGATGCACGACGTGCTGGGCCGCTTTTTCAATGCCGTGCTGGTCGCGGCGGGACTGACCCTGGTCACCGGTACGTGGATGATTGGCCGCCTGGCCCGGCAGATGGCGCAATCCGGGGTCAAGTTCAACATGCCGATTGAGTGGATGGTCATGGCCCTGCTGGGGGTGGTGATGCTGGCCATTTTTGGCCATATCCGGTTTGCGCTCTACAAGCGTCTTACGCGCGCGGTGACGGCGGCCGCCTGGCCGGCGGGAGGCGCTGCGCTGGCGAGCATTCGCACCTGGGTGACGGTCAATCTGGCGATTGGCGTGGTGATTGTGGCGGTGACCTTGCTGGGCGCATCGAGCTGATGCGCCTGCCGTGAATCCGAACGCGCACCAGCTCTGGCGCGCCCCGCGCTGGGCATTGGCGGTGTTGCTGGCCGTGCTGGGCATGCTGGGGCCGTTTTCCATTGACACTTACATGCCCGCTTTTTCGGGCATCGCCCACTCGCTGGGCGCGACTCCGGTGGAGATGCAGCAGACCCTGTCGGCCTATCTGTTCGGGTTTGCTTTCATGAGTCTGTTTCATGGCGCGATTTCTGACAGCCTGGGGCGGCGGCCCGTGGTGCTGTGGGGGCTGGCCGCCTTCACGTTGGCGTCGGCCGGCTGTGCGCTGTCGCAAAGCATTGGTCAACTGGTATTTTTTCGGGCCATGCAGGGGCTGACCACCGGGGCCGGCATTGTGGTGGCGCGGGCAGTGGTGCGCGACATGTTTGCGCCGGCTCAGGCGCAACAGGTGATGAGTCAGATCACCATTTATTTCGGTGTGGCGCCGGCCATTGCGCCGCTGGTGGGTGGCTGGCTGTTTGTGCACCTCGGCTGGCACAGCATTTTCTGGTTTCTCACCGGCGTGGGCATCATTTTGTGGCTTGCCAATTACAGATTTCTGCCCGAGACGCTGCACCGCACGCAGCGCCAGCCGTTCAACGCCCGCAACCTGATGCAGGGTTATTGGCAACTGGGGCTGGATCCGCGTTTTTTGCTGCTGGCACTGGCCAGTGGCGTGCCCTTCAATGGCATGTTTCTCTACGTTTTGTCTGCGCCCGCTTTCCTGGGCGGGCACCTGGGGCTGGCGCCAACGCAGTTTTTCTGGTTTTTCATGTTCACCATTGCCGGCATCATGGGCGGCGCCTGGACCAGTGGCCGCGTGGCGGGCAAGCTGGCGCCCAAGAAGCAGATCAGGTATGGATTTTTAATCATGCTGTCGATCGCCATCATCAATCTGGTGGCCAACCTGCTGTTCCAGGCGCATGCGTTGTGGGCGTTGTTTCCGATTGCCATTTTTGCCTTCGGCTGGGCCTTGATGGTGCCGGTGATCACCTTGCTGGTGCTGGACCTCCACCCCGAGCGACGCGGCATGGCGTCTTCCCTGCAGGCCTTCATTGGTTCGAGCGCCAATGGTCTGGTGGCCGGGCTCATTGTGCCGCTGGTCATGCATTCCACGGTGCTGCTGGCGGCGGCGTCGCTGGTCATGATGTGTGTGGGCCTGACGGCATGGGTGTACCTGCACCACCACTGGCCGGCCATCGGCCGAAGCGCCGTTCATACCGGCCTGTCCGCAGGCGGTTAATTTTTGGTGGCGGTCTGCAAGACCAGGTCGATGCGGCGCTGGAGGCGCGCCGCTGCGTCATGCGCGCCCGCATCGTTGGCGCGTTTGAGCTGCACGCCCAGCCAGGCCAGCAGCGGGCGTCGCCAGCCCTGGCTGGACGCGGTCTCGGTTGCCAGCACGATGTCGGCCGGCGTCAGACGGTTGTTCTGCAGCAATATGCCGGCTGCGACCAGACGCGCCAGCGGCTCGTCAACGGCCTCGAGCATACTTTGCGTCGGGGCCGGTTCGGACGCCGCGCTCAGGACGAGCGCCCGATGCTGCGCTGGCAGCAGGGCGGCGTCCAGTCCGCGCCAGTGTCCGCTCAGGAAGGCGGCATAGGCCCGCTCGGCGGGCGCGGCATCGGCGGCCAGCGGCTGGTAGGTGGCACAGTCGTCAAATTCAAGGCTGGCCACGCGCACGGCGCAGCGCGTCAACTCGGCGCGGGCCAGTATGTCGGCGCGACCGGTGCTGGCAATCTCGGACCTGGCGCGCGCCAGCTCAAAGTCGGCCAGCCGGGTGTTGCCGCTCAGGTAGGCCGTTGAAAAGCCTTTGAGCGCGGCAAAGGCGTTGGTCTGCCAGGCGGGCGGCGCGGGCTTGCTGGCGCAGGCGCTCAACAGCAGCACGCAGGCCGCCGCGCTCGCCAGGAGGGGCCGATGGAAGGCGGTTTTCATGGCAGCTTGATCTCCGTGTCGCGGGCAAAAGGCCATTTGCGATTGACCTCGTCCACCAGCTGGCTGACTTTGCGCAGGCTGATTTCCACTTCGGCGCGCAAGGCGCCCAGGTCGGTGCTGGCGACACGGGCGTTGGCCCCCACCGCCTGCGCCTCGGCCAGCACGGCGTCAACCTTTTGCAGGCTGGCGCGGGCGTCGCTCAGCACGCCGGTGAGTTGCGCAACGGCGGCTTGGGTGCCGTCCATCACGCCGTCGCGGCCGAAGATACGCTGGTCCGCCTGGGCCAGCAGCGCGTTGGTGCGATCCAGGGTGGCGATGATTTTTTTGGCGTTGTCCTCGCTGCCCAGGACGCCGGTCAGCATGCCGTAGCGCCCGTTCAGCCGCCCGGTTACGGTGCGCAGGTGGTCCAGGCTGGTGTTGAGGCTGGACTCGGTGCCGGTCATGGTTTCCAGGTTTTCCAGCAACGCGCGGGCGGAGGCCACGATGCGCGGAATTTCGGCGTTGGTGTCGCCGCGCAGCAAGGTGCGTTCCGAGCCTTCGGGCAGGGGCGGGTCGGTCAGCATGCCGCTGAACGCGCGCAGACGGGTTTCTCCCACCATGCCGCGTTCCATGGTGAAGATGCTGGAGGTGCGCAGCCAGTGCGCGTCCTTGCGCGGCACGTCAATCAGCAAACGGGCTTTGCCGTCGGCGGCCAGTTCGATGCGCCGCACGCGCCCGATGGGAAAGCCCGAGAAGGTCAGGTCCATGCCGGCGATGATGCCCTCGGAGTCGTCCGCCACCAGCACCAGCTGCTGTGTTTGCTCGAATACGCCGCGCGCGTACATCACATAGAGCAGAAAAGCGCAGACCAGCGTTGCGATCAGGGCCAGCAGCAAGGTGGCCTTGAATTCGACATGGGCCATGGCCGGTGGCGAGGGAGCGTCGGATTGAGGTTTCATGCGGTGTGAGGGCGTTCAGATGTATTTGATGACCAGGGACGTGGCTTCGATCAGCAGGAGCACCAGAAACAGGCGAACCGCACCGGGTTGCAGGCTGTCGGCGCTCGTGGCCTGGCGTGTGGCTTCCAGGCTGGCGGCCAGGGGCACCACGGCCACGGCCAGACTGAAAAAGACGGTTTTAAGCCCAAAGCCCAGGGTCACGGCCGGATCAAATACCTGGCCGACGGTGCGCGTGTAGCCCGGCAGCCCCCAGGGTGACAGGCCGTAGACGGCGAGGTAGGCCAGCACCAGTGCGATCACGCTGCTGACCGTGGCCAGTGCCAGCACGGTAAAGACATTGGCCAGCACGCGTGGCACCAGTTCGTGGCGCAGGTTCACCATGTCCAGGGCTGCCGAAGGCGCACCGGCCGTCCCGGTGGTGGCGGGCGCGACCACATTGACCGTCAGCCCGGCCCGCAGCGCGAGAAACAGGGCCGCCGAGAGCGGGATCAGTTCCAGCACCAGCACGCGCACCACCATCTGCAGTGCGTACTGCGACAGGCCGTAGCTCAGGGCTGTGACCACCACTACGCGGATCA
>DIVK01000118.1:11688-17134 GCA_002422455.1 Rhodoferax sp. UBA6134 | reverse complement strand
CCAGCAGGCCACCGATTTCCACCTCCGCGAACCCGAAGGACTCTGATATGAGCGATGCAGCCTTTTCGTCTTTGACAACGCTGATTCAAGCGGGAGAGTCACTGCGTTGCGAGTGGAAAAGCGACTTGTCCAGCAAAGACAACAAGGAGAAAATTTGTCGCACCATCTGCGCGTTCGCCAACGATATCGCCAACACGAGAGCGCTGGGCTATCTGGCGCTCGGTATAGACAAGAATGGTCGCCCAACTGGCCTGGCGATCACGGACGAGCTGGAACTTCAAATACAAAACATCCGCGGCGAGGGAAAGATTACGCCCTTGCCTAGTTTCAGCACCCGTCGGTTTGAGTATCAGGGCCAGACGATTCTGCTGATCGAAGTGAATCCCGCCATCTCGCCCCCCGTCAAATACGAAGGCCGGATCTGGGTTCGACCAGGAAATGCGACGCAATTGGCCAGCTTGGAAGACGAGCGACGACTGAACGAAAAACGGCGCGCGTTTGACCAGCCTGACGATTGCCAAGTATTGGCGCATTGCCGGATCGAAGACCTGGACTTGGCCTATTTCAAAGCATCCTATTTGCCCCAAGCGATTGCCAGGGATGTACTCGAAGCGAATGGCCGAACCATCGAGGAGCAATTGGCCAGCAGCAAAATGATCGGCAGCGTCACTGATCCGCACCCTACCGTGCTCGGCTTGTTGTGTCTGGGCTTGTCGCCCGCTGACAATGTGCCGGGAGCGTATGTTCAGTTTTTGCGCGTTGCGGGCACGGATTTGGATAGCCCGGTGCTGGATGAGGCGCAAATTCATGGCCATGTGGCGGACCTCATCAGACAGACCGAGGCCAAGTTCGCGGCGCACAACCAGACACCCGTTGACTTCATCAGTCAGGCAACGGAGCAGCGCGCACCGTATTACCCGAAAGTCGCCTTCGAGCAGCTGTTCCGCAACGCGGTCATGCACCGCGCCTATTTGGGGACGCACAGCCCGATCCGGATTTATTGGTATCAGGATCGGCTGGAAATCACCAGCCCCGGCGGACCTTACGGCATGGTTACGGAGCAAAATTTTGGACAACCGCACATGACCGACTATCGCAATCCAAACTTGGCTGCGGCTTTACGCGATCTCGGTTATGTTCAGCGGTTTGGCGCAGGCATCGCCAACGCCCGGCAAGCCCTCCTGAACAATGGCAACCCCCCGCTGGAACACCAGTGCGGCCCTGGTTTCGTTACGTTCACCATGCGTCAGAGGTCATCATGAACAAACCCGTCTTCACCTTTTTCAACAACAAGGGCGGAGTGGGCAAAACCACCTTGGTCTATCACGTCGCACACATGTTCGCAGAACTCGGCGTGAGCACGCTAGCGGTGGACTGCGATCCGCAAGCCAACCTGACAGCGGCCTTCATGGACGACAAAGCTCTTGAAACCCTGTGGGACGACACGGAATCCGCTCGAACCATTTACCGGGCAGTGCAACCCATGATTCGCAAAGGTGACTTTCAACCCGTTGAAGTTCAAACCATCAACGCCAATTTGCATTTGATTGCAGGCGACTTGGGGCTATCCTCATTTGAGGACCATTTGTCCGAGCACTGGAGCAAAGCCAACGACGAAAATACTGACACTTACAGCAAGGCCTTCGACATCCTGACTGCGTTTTGGCGTTGCGCTCAACAAGCAGCACAAGCCTGTCAAGCCCAAGTCATTATTTTTGACATTGGTCCCAATCTCGGCGCCATCAACCGGTCCGTGCTTTTGGGAACGGACCACGTTATCGTCCCACTGGCCGCCGACCTGTTTTCCCTCAAGGGTCTGCAAAACCTTGGCCCAGCCCTTAAAGAATGGCACCAATCCTGGAGCGTCAAACAAAAAAAGGCTTTTTCAGATTACACATTGCCTCAAGGTGAAATGCATGTACTAGGTTACGTCGCCATGCAGCATCAGGAGCGGCTGTATCGTCCGGTGCAGGCTTATAAAAAATGGGTCGAACGCATTCCTGCCGATTACCGGCGCTATATCCTGGAAACGCCCGAACAGACAGCGCCCACCATTGAGGAAGATCCGTATGCCTTGGCCTTGTTGCGCCACTACAAAAGCATCGTTCCCATTGGCCAAGAAGCTCGCAAACCCATTTTTACGTTAAAGACAGCGGACGGCGTCAGCGGCTCTCAATTAACCACCGTGGGACAAGCCTACAAAGACTTCAAGGCGCTGGCCATTAACATTCTCGCAAAAGCAAATTTATCGTCGTTACTGTCGCACCCATGAGCGCACCCAAACTCGTCCAGGGCTACGAGGTCGTGATCGGCTTCGAGACGCATGCCCAGCTCTCCACCCAGAGCAAGATCTTCAGCCGTGCTGCCACGGCCTTCGGCGCCGAACCCAACACCCAGGCCTGCGCCGTCGACCTGGCCCTTCCGGGCACGCTGCCGGTGATGAACAAGGGCGCCGTGGAGCGCGCCATCCAGTTCGGCCTGGCGATCGGCTCGCACATCGCACCGCGCAGCATCTTCGCCCGCAAGAATTATTTCTACCCCGACCTGCCCAAGGGCTACCAGATCAGCCAGTTCGAGATCCCGGTCGTGCAGGGGGGCGAGGTGAGTTTCTTCCTCGGCGACGAGAAGAAGACCGTGCGCCTGGTGCGCGCCCACCTCGAAGAAGATGCCGGCAAGTCGCTGCACGAGGATTTCATCGGCCAGACCGGCATCGACCTCAATCGCGCCGGCACGCCGCTGCTGGAGATCGTGACCGAGCCCGACATGCGCTCCGGCGAGGAGGCCGTGGCCTATGCCAAGGAATTGCACAAGATCGTGACCTGGATCGGCATTTGCGATGGCAACATGCAGGAAGGCAGCTTCCGCTGCGACGCCAACGTCTCGGTGAGGAAGCCCGGCCAGCCGCTGGGCACCCGGCGCGAGATCAAGAACCTGAACAGCTTCAAGTTCATGCAGCAGGCCATCGACTTTGAAGTGCGCTGGCAGATCGAGCAGATCGAAGACGGCCACGCCATCCAGCAGGCCACCGTGCTGTTCAACCCGGACACCGGCGAGACGCGCGCCATGCGCAGCAAGGAAGACGCGGCCGACTACCGCTATTTCCCCGACCCGGATCTGCCGCCGCTGGTGATTGCACCGGAATGGATCGAGCGGGTGCGCTCGGAGATGACCGAGCTGCCGCGCGTAATGGCGGCGCGTTTCGTCGCCGACTACGGCCTCTCGGAGTACGACGCGAACGGACTGACACAAAGCAAGGCACTCGCACGTTACTTCGAATCAGTTTTCGCAACTTGCGGCTTGCCGAAACTCGCAGCAAATTGGGTTCTTGGAGAAGTATCAGCGTTTATCAACAAGAACGACCTCGTAATAGATGACGTCGAAGTCCCGAATCCGATTGCCGTAGGGGAGATCATCAAGAAAATCGCGGGGGGTGAAATCAACGGCAACGGGGCCAAAACGGCCTTCCAAGAACTGTGCCTTCGCCTACACAAAGACATTGCCGACTTGGCTACCTTTCTTGATCAGATCATCCAAGAACGTGGCCTCAAGCAGATGAACGACGCCGGCGCGCTGGAAACTATCGTCGACGCCGTGCTGGCCGCCAACCCGAAAAACATCGAGCAATACAAGGCCGGCAACAGCAAGGCGCTCAATGCCCTGGTCGGTCAGATCATGAAGGCCAGCCAGGGCAAGGCCAATCCGAGCCAAGTCAACGAGCTGCTGCGCGCCAAACTCGGCTGAGCGGCTCAGCCTTCGTCCACGCCATAGCGCTGGCGGTAAGCCAGCACGCGCTGATGGTCGGCGGCCAGCCCAGCACCGTTGTGTTTTTCCAGATACAGCATCAGGTCGGCGAGCTTCGCAATCGCGCACACCTGCAGTCCGAGCTGCTTTTGCACGTACTGAACGGCGCTGTAAGACGCGTCAACCGTGCTGCCGTCGGCCTGTTTTTCGGTCGCCATCTCCTGCCGGTCCAGCGCGATCACAACCGCGTGCGCCGTGGCCCCGGCGGCCTGGATGATGGCAATGGATTCGCGCACGGCCGTGCCGGCCGACATCACGTCGTCCACGATCAGCACCCGGCCCTTGAGCGACGCACCCACCAGGGCGCCGCCCTCGCCGTGGTCCTTGGCTTCCTTGCGGTTGTAGGCAAAAGGCACGTTGCGCCCGCGCCGCGCCAGTTCCACCGCCAGCGCGGCCCCGAGGGGGATGCCCTTGTAGGCCGGACCGAAGATCATGTCGAATTCGATGCCGCTCTCGATGATGCGCTGGGCATAGAATTCGGCCAGCCGCCCCAGCTTGGCACCATCGTCGAACAGTCCGGCATTGAAAAAATAGGGGCTGATGCGGCCGGCCTTGGTTTTGAATTCACCGAAACGCAGCACACCACAATCCACCGCGAACTGCACGAAATCCTGGGCCAGCCGGTCTTGCCCGGACATCGCCTTCACACCATCCGACATGGGAAATTCCTTGTTCAAATTAAGCAGCCTCAATCTCAACGGCATCCGTTCGGCCACCAGCAAGGGGCTGCCAGCCTGGCTTGAGCAGACTGTCCCCGATTGTATTTGCGTGCAAGAGGTCAAGGCCCAAGCGGCCGACGTGGCCGGCCGCTTCGAACAGATCGCCGGCCTGCAAGGTCATTTCCATTTTGCCGAGAAAAAGGGCTATTCCGGCGTGGGCATCTACACTCGGCACGAGCCCAGTGACGTTCTGGCGGGCTACGGCTCGCCCGAATTCGACGCCGAGGGCCGCTATGTGGAGCTGCGCTTTGATACGCTCGCGGCCAAACGCTCGCTCGTCAGCTGCTACTTTCCCAGCGGCTCCTCGGGCGAGGAGCGCCAGCAGGCCAAGTTCCGTTTTCTCAACGAGATCTACCCGCACCTGGCACAGCTCAAGGCGCAACGCGAGTTCATTTTGTGCGGCGACGTCAACATCGCACACCAGGAAATCGACTTGAAAAACTGGAAGGGCAACCGCAAGAACTCCGGCTTTTTGCCCGAGGAGCGAGCCTGGATGACGCGCTTGCTGAGCGAAGCCGGCATGGTGGATGTCTACCGGCAACTGCAGCCCACGGCCACCGACGAAGCCTATACCTGGTGGAGCAACCGCGGCCAGGCCTATGCCAAGAACGTGGGCTGGCGGCTGGACTACCACCTGGCCACACCGGCGCTGGCTGCAGGTGCAAGAAGCGTTGACATCTTCAAAGGGGAGAAGTTCTCCGACCACGCGCCCATCACGGTTGCGTACGACTTCAAACTTTGACGCCCTTCCGGTATCGGGCGCACGCGCCGCAAGCGGCCCGTTAACCTCACGCCAAACGAGCCGCTGAAAGTCAGCGCTGGTTTTGCGGCTGGCTTTGGCACATCGCCCGGCATTGCGTCACGAAAGTGACACATTCGCTCATTAAGCTCTGTGATAAATCTACTTATCTAGACAACCATATGAG
>DIVK01000118.1:0-11632 GCA_002422455.1 Rhodoferax sp. UBA6134 | reverse complement strand
GGCGCGCGGTCGATGAGCTGGTGGAGTCCGGCCTGCTTGAGCGCCGCCATGGGCGTGGCGTGTTTGTGCTCGACAGCCAGCTTGATTATCAGATTGGCGTGGGCACCCGGTTTACCGAGAATCTTGCTGCGCTGGGTCTGCAATCCGAAAACCGCATCTTGCGCCTGCAGTCGCTGCCGGCGACCAAGCGGGTCGCCGAGCGTCTGGGGCTGGCCGTCGGCAGCGCGGTTTTCTGGATCGAGACTTTGCGAATTGCCGCCGAGCGGCCCCTGTGCGTGATCTCGCATTTCATCCCGGCAGAGCGCTTTGCCGGCCTCGACACACGCTACACCGGTGAGTCGCTGCACCGGTTTCTGGCCGCCACGTATGGTTGCCGATTACGAAGGACAGAAAGTCTGGTGACAGCGATGCTCCCGCAGGGAGACGACGCAAAGTTGCTGGGCATGCCGCAGAACCGACCGGTGCTGCGGGTGAAGAGTGTGAATGTAGACGACCGGGATGCAAGCCCGGTCGAATACGCCATCACCCGGTTTCGCGCCGACCGGATCCAACTGCGCATCAACCCGTGACTGACCCGTCATCAACCTTGATTATCCACCCCACAGGAGCCTTTGTAATGTATTTGAAACCTACCCTCATGGCAAGCGCGCTGGCGCTGACTCTTTCCCTGGCCGCCGTCTCCGCCCAGGCACGCGACATCATCATGGGCCTGGTCCCGGCCGAAAACAATGAGGAGATGATCGCCAAGTTCGAGCCCATGCGCGCGCACCTTGAGAAAAAGCTCGGACAAAAGGTGAAGGTCTTCACCGCCACCGACTATTCCGGCGTGATCGAAGCGATGAAGAAAAAACGGGTCGACATTGCCTGGTTCGGCCCGCTGTCCTACTACCTCGCCGAGCAGGAAGCCGGCGCCGAGGCCTTCGCGGTGGGCATCGGTTCCTCGGGCAAGCCGACCTATTGGAGCTACCTGCTGGTTCCGGCGAATTCCCCGGCGAAGTCGGTGTCCGACCTGCGCGGCAAGGCCGCGGCCTTCGTCGATCCGGCCTCCGGCTCCGGCGGCCTTGGGCCGAGCTACATGGTGAAGAAAGGCAGCGGCATGATGCCCGAGCAGTTCTTCGGCAAGTTCATCTGGGCCGGCACGCACGACGCCTCGATCATGGCGGTCAAGAACGGGACCGTGGACGTGGCCGCCGCCGCCGATGCCACCTACGAGCGCATGCTCAAGGCCGGCCTCATCAACGCCGACACCCTGCGCATCCTGAGTCGTCTGGAGTTGCCCGGCCCGCCGCTGACCTACCGCAAGGATCTGCCCGCCGACCTCAAGAAAAATATCCAGGCCGCCATCGTCAATGCCCATAACGAGGGCGTCAAGGTGTCCGGCTTCGGCACCGTCACCCGCTATGACGCGATCACGCCGGCCGACTACCAGCCGGTGCGCGATATGGTGAAGGAACTCGGTCTGAAAAAAGAGCAGATGCTCAAGTAACCCGGGCGGGGTGGGCGACGCTTGTTGTCCACCCCGTCTCATCAAAAAGAGAACCATGTCTACCATTTCAATTGAATCCGTGACCAAGCGCTTCCCGAACGGCTTCGAGGCGCTCAAGGGCATCAGCACCGAGATCGCCGCGGGGAGTTTCACCGTGATTCTGGGGCCGAGCGGCGCCGGCAAGTCCACCTTGCTGCGGCTGCTCAACGGCCTGGAGACTCCCAGCGGCGGAAGCGTCCGGATTGCCGGGGAAACGCTGGGCAAGGGCAATTTGCGCAAGCTGCGTTCCAGCGTCGCCATGGTGTTCCAGCAGTTCAACCTGGTCGAGCGCCTGTCGGTGGTCACCAATGTCCTGACCGGTCGTCTGGCGCACCGCTCCTGGGTGGGCAGCGTGTTTTATCTGTTCCGTACCGAGGACATGGCGGTCGCCCAGCAGGCCCTGGCGCGCGTCGGACTCACCGACAAGGCCTGGAGCCGGGCCGACAAGCTCTCCGGCGGGCAGCAGCAGCGCGTGGGCATCGCCCGTGCGCTGGCGCAGCAGCCGAAAGTGATCCTGGCCGACGAGCCGGTGGCCAGTCTCGATCCGGTGTCCAGCGAGGAGATCATGGGCCTGCTGCGTGAAATCCGCGACCGCGACGGCATCACCGTCGTCGTCAACCTGCATCAGGTGGACCTGGCCAAGCGTTTCGCCGATCGCATCATCGGCATGAACAGCGGCCGCGTGGTGTTCGACGGCCCGCCCGCCGAACTGTCGCCGCAGGCCCTGCGCACCATTTACCAACGCGAGGGGGTGAAACATGACAACAGTCTCGATCTGGCGCTGGCCTACGCCTAGCGGCCTGCCGCCGCTGCCCGTCGCCGCCTCGCTGTGCGCGGTGCTCGGTGCGCTGTGGCTGACCGCGTCGCTGGTGGAGGTGGACTTCGTCCGTCTTGCCGGCTCGCTGGGCAAAATGGTGGCCTTTGCCGGCCACTTCTTCATGACGCCGGACTGGGCGTATCTCCCCCAGTTGCTGGACAAGATGCTGGAAACCATCGAGATGACGGTGCTGGCGACGGCGATTGCGATCGTGGTGAGCCTGCCGCTGGGCGTGCTGGCGGCGCGCAATGCCACGCCCCACGTCGTCGTGTACCGCGTGGTGCGGGATCTGCTGAGCCTGATGCGCGCGCTGCCGGAGCTGGTGTGGGCGCTGGTGTTCGTCTCGGCCGTGGGGCTGGGGCCGCTGCCCGGCGTGATGGCGCTGGCGCTGGTGACGGTCGGCTTCATGGGCAAGTTCTTTGCCGAAGCCATCGAGGTGGTCGATCACAAGCCCGTGGAAGGTGTGCGGGCGCACGGCGCCGGCTGGCTGCAGGTACGTGTTTTCGCCATGCTGCCGCAGGCCTTGCCCGATTTCGTCGGCACGGTGATGTATATCCTTGACCATAACCTGCGCGCCGCCACCATTCTTGGCCTGGTCGGCGCCGGCGGCATCGGCTACGACCTGGTGATGGCGATGCGCCTGTACCAGTATGACCGCTTGATATTGATCGCGCTGGCGATTTACCTTGTGGTGACGCTGTTGGACCGCTTGTCGGACCAGTTGCGCAGCCGCATCATTCACGGAGCGCGGGCATGAACCAGACCCGAGAAACTCAATCCACGCAGGCATTGCCGCCCAGGCCGCGCAACCTGTTCCCGGTCTGGCTGGCGGCGGCACTGGCGGTGCTGTGGCTGATTGTGCGCGACCTGGAGATATCGTTCGAGACACTGGTCTACGGCGTGGCGGACATGGGCGAATATTTCAGCCGTTACCGCCAGCCTGATTTTTCAGACTTGTCTAGATATCTGGTATTGATGAGTACCACGCTGGCCACCGCCCTGTGGGGCACGGTGTTCGCGCTGGTCGTGGCGTTTTTCCTGGCGCCGCTGGCGGCGCGCAACCTGGCGCCGCATCCGCTGGTCTACCGTGCGGGGCGCGAGCTGCTCAATTTCATGCGCGCCATGCCCGACCTGCTGCTGGCCCTGATCTTCGTCGCCGCCCTCGGGCTGGGGCCGCTGCCCGGCGCCTTGGCGCTGGGGGTGCATACCGCCGGCTTCCTCGGCAAGTTCTTTGCCGAAAGCCTGGAGCGCGTCGACCAGGGGGTCTATGAAGGCGTCGCGTCAACCGGTGCGAATTTCCCGCAACTCGTCATGTACGCCGGCTGGCCATCGATCCTGCGCGAGGCGCTGGGCTTCACCCTCTACATCCTGGACCGCAACGTGCGCATGGCCTCGGTACTCGGCCTGGTCGGCGCCGGCGGCATCGGGCTGGCCTTGCACGACACGGTCAGAATGTTCGACTACGACAAGTCGGCGGCGCTGATCCTGGTCATCCTGGCCACCATTTTGATCATTGACTACGCCTCGGCGTGGCTGCGCAGGAAACTCGGCTGATCAACCTGGACCGCAAAGAACCGCTCTCTGAAAGCACTCACCCATGACATTTACCCACCCCATGCCCGAGGGCATGCCGACGCGCGCCCAATGGCCGCGTCTGTTGCTGGCTTGCCCGCCCGAGTCGGTGCGCGCCCTGGCACGCCGCCTGTGCGAGCAGCACGCGGTGCAAGACGTTCAACTGCCCCAATCGGGTCTGGCCCTGCTCAAGCTGCGCGACAGCGCACAGGGCGATGCCTATTACCCCGGCGAAGTGCCGCTGGCCGTGGCCCGCGTGCGCGTGACCAGCGCCGACGGCACCTTGTCCGAAGGCGCTGCGCAGTTGCTCGACGACCGCGCCAGCCTGGCGCGCGCCATCGCCGTGATCGATGCCGTGCTGGCGGGCCAGTTGCCTGGCCATGAACAAGCGCTGCCGGTGCTGGCCGCTGGACAGGAGCGCCTGGCCGAACAAAAAGCGCAGCGCCAAGCCTTGCTGGCGACCACGCGTGTGGATTTTTCGCTGCTGGGCACAACAGAGGAAGACGATGACGAATGAAGTGACAGATCAAGACCTGCAAGCCTGGGGCCCGCAGCGCCAGCAAGCCGTGTTTCGCCAGTTGATGCGCGCCTTCAGCTACCCAGGCCGCATTGAAACCCTGGCGGGCGACGCCGCGCTGACGCAGACGCTGGCGACGCTGGTGGACAGCGAGGTCACGCTGGCCGACCCGCAGCAACTGATCGACGCGTTGACGCGCCAGCGCCTGCAAACCCGCATGGCGGGCGCCGAACGGGCGCAATTCATCGTGGCCGATGGCGGCCTGCCACCGGCCTTCGAGCCCAGCCTGGGCACGCTGGAGTCGCCCGAGCTGGGCGCCACGATCCTGCTGCAAGTCGCCAAGCTGGGCGAGGGTTCCGCATGGCAGTTGACCGGCCCCGGCATCGCCGTCAGCCAGTCACTGGCCATCGCCGGGCTGGATCCCGCCTGGATCGAACGCCGCCGGTGCTGGAACGAAGGTTTCCCGCTGGGCGTGGACCTGATCCTGATCGACCGCAGCCGCGTCCTTGCCTTGCCACGCACCACGCGCATCACCGCACAAGGAGAAAAATAATGGGCTATGTTGCCATCAAAGGCGGCGGGCGCGCCATCGAAGGCTCGCACGCCGCCGTCGAAGCCCTGCGCACGGCAGAAGGCGCTGCGGGCTCGCCCCTGTCGCTGTCCGCCATCGAGCACCAGTTGCGCCTGCTGACCTCGCGCGTGGTGTCCGAGGGCGGGCTCTACCATCCGCGCCTGGCGGCGCTGGCCATCAAGCAGATGCAGGGCGACACGCTCGAAGCCGCTTTTGCCCTGCGCGCCTACCGCTCGACCAAGCCGCGCCTGCTGGAGATGCCGGTGCAGGACACCTCGAAGATGCGCCTGATCCGGCGCATCTCCTCGGCCTTCAAGGACATTCCGGGCGGCCAGATGCTCGGGGCCACTTACGATTACGCCTTGCGCCTGATGCGGCTGGACCTGGCGAATGAGTCGCCCGAGGCGTTTCGCGGCGTTGCCAGCCGATTCATGGGGCAGCGCCCGGGGGCGGACCTGCCCGACACCTTCCCCAAAGTGCTCGATGCCCTGCGCACTGAGGGCTTGCTGCCGCCGCTGGCCGCGCGGACGCCAGAGGCCTTTGACATCACCCGCGAGCCGCTGGTGTTTCCGGTGCCGCGCTCGGCGGCGCTGGCCACCATGGCGCGGGCCGAAACCGGGTCGCTGCTGGCCATTGCGTACTCCAACATGCGCGGCTACGGCGACGTGCACCCGACCATTGCCGAACTGCGCGTGGGCTACCTGCCGGTGATGCTGCCGCACCCGGTCACCGGTGAGTTGATCGAGGCCGGCGAGGTGCTGATGACCGAATGCGAGGTGGTCGCCATGTACGAAGGCGACGACAACGACGGACCGCCGGTTTTCACCCTCGGCTATGGCGCCTGCTTCGGGCACAACGAGGTCAAGGCAATCGCCATGGCGATTCTCGACCGCGCGCTGCAAAAAGGCATGCGCGACGGCCCCAGCAACCCCTCGGAAGACCCGGAATTCGTGCTGCTGCACGTCGATGGCGTCGATTCGATGGGTTTTGCCAGCCACTACAAGATGCCGCACTACGTGACCTTCCAGTCCGACATGGACCGCCTGCGCACCACGCAGGAAAAAGCCGCCCAAGGCCAGGCCGCGCAATCGACGGCAGCTTGCACGAAAGGAGCCCCGGCATGAACCCCGGCTACGAACTGCCCCGGGACGAAGCTGCCTACAGCTTCGGTTTTCTCGACGACTACGCCAAGCGCGAGGTGCGCCGCTGCATCCTCAAGGCCATCAGCATCCCCGGCTACCAGACGCCCTACGCCTCGCGCGAGATGCCCATGGGCCGGGGCTTTGGCACCGGCGGCCTGCAGGTCACCTTGTCGCTGATCGGCCCGGACGACAGCCTCAAGGTGATCGACCAGGGCGCCGACGATTCGGTCAACGCGGTCAATTTGCGCCAGTTTGTCGAGCTGACCTGCCCCGGCGTCGACACCACCGAGCGCACGCAGGAAGCCACGCTGATCCAGTCGCGCCACCGCATTCCCGAGACGCCGCTGACCGAGGCCCAGGTGCTGGTGCTGCAAGTGCCGTACCCGGACCCGCTGGTGGTGGTCGAGCCCTCGGAAGCCCGGCGCAAGGTGATGCACGGCGAGGGCGACTACGCGCGGCTGCTGACCAAGCTGTACGAAGACATCGTGCAGTTCGACGAGATCACCATCTCGCACCGCTACCCCACGCGCATCAATGGGCACTATGTGATTGACCCGAGTCCGATCCCGCGTTACGACGTGCCGCAGTTGCACCAGTCCAAGGCACTGGTGCTGCTGGGCGCCGGACGTGAAAAAAAGATCTATGCGGTGCCGCCCTACACCAAGGCCGAGCCGCTGGTGTTCGACGACGTGCCGTTTCGCGTCGAGGACTTCCGCGACGCGGATGGCCAGCGCCGCGCCTGCGCGCGCTGCGGCGCCACCAACTCCTTTCTGGACGAAATCATCCAGAGCGATGGCCACGGAGGCGATCACACAAGCTGGCAGTGTTCGGACTCCGATTACTGCGGCCAGCAACTGGCCGCGCATGCCAGCCCGACGGAGATGCGCGCATGAAAAAAATTCTGGAAGTCCGTGGCCTGTCCAAAATCCACGGTCGCGGCTGTCCGCAGTGCGTCGAGAGCACCGGCCCCGAGGCGGACACCAACATCTGCCCGCACTGCGGCTCGGTGGTGGCGGCCCACAACGTCAGCCTGGACCTGCACGCCGGCGAGATTCTCGGCATCATGGGCGAGTCCGGCAGCGGCAAGTCCACGGTGGTCAAAACCCTGTTTTTCGACGATGCGCCCACGGCTGGCGAGGCGATCTTCTTTGATGGCCAGGAGGGCGGGCAGCAGTGGGACATGTTCGCGCTCAACGCCGCCCGCCAGCGCTGGCTGCGCAACCACCGCTTCGGCATGGTGTACCAGAACCCGCACCTGGGGCTGAACTTCAACGTGTCGGCCGGCGGCAACATCGCCGAGCGGCTGCTCATGAGCGACCTCAGCCACTACGGCGAAATCCGCGAACGCGCGCGCCAGCTGCTGGCCCGCACCGAAGTGCTGATCGACCGCATGGACGAGTCGCCCAAGAAGTTCTCGGGCGGCATGCAGCAGCGCGTGCAGATTGCCAAGGCCCTCGCCACACGGCCACCGCTGCTGTATCTGGACGAGGTGACGACCGGGCTGGACCTGTCGGTGCAGGCCCGCATCCTGGACCTGATCCTGGAAATCCAGCAGGAGCTGCACACCGCGATGATCGTCGTCACCCACGACCTGGGCGTCATCCGCCTGCTGGCGGGCCGCACGCTGGTCATGAAGTACGGCCGCGTGATCGAGTCGGGCCTGACCGATCAAATTCTTGAAGACCCCCAGCACGCCTATACCCAGCGGCTGGTGGCCTCGGCCTTGTAAGGAATCCCGTGATGCAACCCATTCTTGAAGTCGAAGGCTTGAGCAAGCACTTCCAGTTGCACGAGCAGAACAAGCTGATTCCCTCGTGCGCCAACGTCAACCTCGAAGTCCATGCCGGCCAGCTGACCGCGCTCATCGGCCCCACGGGCGCGGGCAAGTCCTCGGTGCTCAAGTGCGTTTACCGCACTTACCTGCCATCGGGCGGGCGCATGCTTTACCGCGATGCGGCAGGCCACACCACCGACCTGGCGCAAGCCTCCGAGCACCGCATACTCGAATTGCGCCAGCGCGACATCGGTTTTGTCACCCAGTTCCTGCACTGCCTGCCGCGCCGNNCCTGCTCAATGTGCCCGAACGTCTGTGGGGCGTGCCGCCCGCCACCTTTTCGGGCGGGGAAAAGCAGCGCGTCAACCTGGCGCGCGGCCTGATCGCGCGGCCCCGGCTGCTGCTGCTGGATGAACCCACCGCCAGCCTGGACCCCGCCACCACGGAACGGGTGATTGACCTGATAGCCACCATCAAGGCCGAGGGTGTCGCCATGCTCGCCATCTTCCACGACCCCGAGCTGGTTCGGCGCACGGCCAATCGTGTGGTCGAGCTCACGCCCCCGGTGGCTGTATCCGACATTCTGGAAACCTGTACATCATGAGCCGTTTACTGTTGACCCACGCCCGCGTCGTTTTCGCCCAGGAGGTGCGTGACGACGTTGCCATCCTGATCGACAACGGCGTCATTGCGGCGATCAACCCCGAAACCGTCGGCGACACCCGCACGCTGGATCTGTCCGGGCGCGTGCTGATCCCCGGCATGATAGACCTGCATTGCGATGCGCTGGAAAAAGAAGTCGAGCCGCGCCCGGGCGTTCACTTTCCGCTGGACTTCGCCTGCGCCCAGGCCGACAAGCGCAATGCGATGGCCGGCATCACCACGGTGTTTCACGCCCTGTCCTTCGCCAACCATGAACTGGGCGTGCGCAACAACGGTTTTGCCGCCGAGATTGCCCGCGCGGTCCACGCCTGGCAGGCCCACGCGCTGGTGGACAACCGGGTGCATGCCCGCTATGAAGTCACGGACGAGACCGCGCCGCCCGTGCTGGCCGACCTGCTGCACAACGGCCATGCGCACCTGCTGTCCTTCATGGACCACAGCCCGGGGCAGGGGCAGTTCCAGGACGTGGCCGCCTACCGCGCCTACCTTGCGCGCAGCTACAAAACCTCCGATGCCCAATTCGATGCCCTGCTCGCGGGCAAACAGGCCGCGGCGGCAGGCGCGATGGAGCGCATGGCGCAGCTCGCCGCGCTGGCGCGCGCGCGTGGCGTCGCCATTGCCAGCCACGACGACGACAGCGAGGACAAGGTGAACGCCCTGGCCGACCTGGGCGCCGTCGTTTCCGAGTTTCCGACCCATCTGGCGGCGGCCCAGGCGGCGCGCGCGCGCGGCATGGCAACGCTGTTCGGCGCCCCGAACATCCTGCGCGGCAAGTCGCAGTCCGGCAACATGCGCGCGCTCGATGCGGTGCTGGAAGGGGTGGCGGACTGTCTGTGCGGCGATTACTCCGCCGCCGCACTGCTGCCTTCGGTGATGAAGCTGCCTGAACTCGCCGGCATCGGGCTGGCGGATGCTATTGGCCTGGTCACCCGCAACCCGGCGCGCGCCGCGGGCTTGAGCGATCGCGGTGAAATCGCCGTCGGCAAGCGCGCTGATCTGGTTGCCATCAAGCACCTGGGCGGCTTGCCCCAGGCTGATCGGGTCTGGGTGGCAGGCGCGCCGGTCCTGTCGGCGCAATTCGATCATGCCTGAAGGAGCGGCCGCATGAAAGCACGTCTTATCTATGTCGTCGGCGCCTCGGGCAGTGGCAAGGACAGCCTGATGGCGCATGCCAGAGGACAGCTTGCCAACGAAACCCGGCTTGTGTTTGCCCACCGCTACATCACCCGGGCAGCGGATGCCGGCGGTGAAAACCACGTCGCCTTGACGGCTGATGAATTCAGGTCGCGCCGCCAGGCCGGCTTGTTTGCCCTGCACTGGCAAAGCCACGGGCACGCCTATGGCATTGGCATTGAAGTGAACCAATGGCTGGCCAAGGGCATCACCGTGGTGGTCAATGGCTCACGCGAACGCCTGCTCGAAGCGGCAATACTGTATCCGGAACTGTTGCCCGTGTGGGTCGAGGTTTCCCCCGAGGTGCTGCGAAAACGGCTGCAAGCCCGCGGCCGTGAAAATGCCCAGGAGATCGAAGCGCGGCTGGCGCGCCAGCCCGCGAGCCAGTCCCCGAGCCGCATCGGCAAGGTCATCCGCAACGACGGCGAGCTGCGGGTGGCGGGTGATGCGCTGGTCGAACTGATCCGGCACCACGGCGGGGTGGCGCTGTGCGCGTGACCTTTCTGGGCACCGGCGCGGCGGGCGGCGTGCCGCTGTATGGCTGCGCCTGCATCGCCTGCGAGCGGGCGCGTCGCGACCCCCGCTTCGTGCGGCGCCCGTGCTCGGCGCTGGTCGAATCAGGCAACACGCGCATTTTGCTGGACGCCGGGCTGATGGACCTGCATGAGCGTTTCGCGCCTGGCGATCTCGATGCGATCGTGCTCACCCACTTTCATCCCGACCACCTCCAGGGCCTGTTCCACCTGCGCTGGGGTGTTGGCACGCGCATCCCGGTCTATGGCCCGCCAGACCCGGAAGGATGCGCCGACCTGTACAAAACCCCCGGTCTGCTTGAATTTCACGCCCTGTCCAAATTCGAGCCAATGACCCTCGGCGACGTGACGCTGACGCCCTTGCCCCTGATCCACTCCAAAGTCACCTTCGGCTATGCAATGGAGTCGTCCGATGGCGCCCGCTTTGCCTACCTGACCGACACCCTGGGCCTGCCACCGCGCACCGAGTCCTTTCTGGCCGACTGGCACCCCCACGGCCTGGCCCTGGATTGCAGCTATCCGCCGCGGCCAGAGCCCAAAAACCACAACGACTGGACCACGGCGCTGGAGGTGATCGGCAAGGTCAAACCCGAGCGGGCCTGGCTCATGCACCTCAGCCACAAGGTCGATGCCTGGCTGCTGGACACTGGCGCGTCATCCCCCCGCGCCGCCATTGCCAGCGATGGTGATCAGTTTGAGCTGCATGCGGCTTCAGCAAGTGAGAATCGATCATGATGAACGGCGCTGTGCTGGCCGTGGCGGCATCGGTGGTGATGCATGTCACCTGGAACCTGATTGCCCGGCACCAGGCGCGCGACGCCTATCCGCTGTGGTGGGTGCTGCTGGCGCACTTGGTGCTGCTGGGGCCGTGGGGCGTTTACGCGCTTGTCAACGAAGTGCAATGGACGCCCGCCCTGGTCCAATGGGTGCTGATCTCCGCGAGCGCCAACGTGGTGTATTTCATGGGTTTGCGCCTGGCCTACGAGCATGCGCCGGTGGCCTTCGTCTACCCGCTGGTGCGCAGCTCCCCGGTGCTGATCGCGCTGTGGAGCACGCTCTTTCTGGGCGAGACGCTGGGCGCTTTCGCCTGGAGCGGGATTCTGGTCAGCGTCGCCGGGCTGGTGGTGCTGGCGCGCGTGGGCGCCAGCGCGCAAGACGGCCGGGCCCTGCCGTGGGCCTTGCTGGCGATGTTCGCCACCAGCATCTACTCCCTGACGGACCGGGCCGCCACCGCCCACATTCCAGGCTTTGGCGGGCTGGTCGGATTTGTCTCGATCGGCTACTTTGCATCGTGGCTGGCGCTGAACATCGATCTTCGGCGCACCACCGGTTCATGGCGGCCCCG
>DIVK01000015.1:7451-15127 GCA_002422455.1 Rhodoferax sp. UBA6134 | reverse complement strand
TTTCTACCGACACCCTCAGCGAGGGCGTGTTTGCTTCGACCGTGCAAGCCGACTGGCTGGACGCTGCACTGGAAGACCTGGACGACGCCGCCATCGAGCGCTCCATTGCCGAGATCAACGAGGCCATCCGCCGCTCTGTTGCCAAAAAATAATGAGGGAATGGGCCAGAGGCGGCGTGCGTGCCGCAAAAAATGGCTTTTGAATTGATGGTTTGTCTACGAATTGTTTACAGGTACCGGGGTTGTATTTGATGAAGATTGTTCTGGCATCCAACAACAGGGGCAAGGTGGCGGAGCTGCGTGCCATGTTGGCGCCCCTGGGGCTTGAGTTGATCGCGCAAGGCGAGCTGGGTATTTCCGAAGCCGCAGAGCCGTTTCACACCTTTGTGGAGAATGCGCTGGCCAAGGCCCGCCACGCCGCGGCGCACAGCGGCCTGCCGGCACTTGCGGACGATGCCGGTCTGTGCGTGGACGCCTTTGGCGGTTTGCCGGGGGTGGATACGGCGCATTACGCCACTCGCTTCGGCTACGAAAAGGGCGATGACAACAACGTGCGCGCCTTGCTGGAGCAAATGCGCGGGATGGACAAGCGCCGCGCCGCGCTGGTGAGCACTCTGGTGGCGGTGCGTTCGGCCCAGGATCCCGAGCCGCTGATTGCCGCCGGGCGCGTGGTGGGCGAAATCAGCCGCGAGCCGGTGGGTGGCAACGGTTTTGGTTTTGACCCGGTGATGTTCCTCCCCGAATTGGGCCAGACCTTTGCTCAATTGCCGCCGGACGTGAAAAATGCCAACAGTCACCGCGGGCGGGCCGCGCGGGCCATGGTGGAGCTGATGCGTGAGCGCTGGTTGCCAGGCAGGGTGCCCCGGCCATGATTCCGGTTACATCCGTTTCCGGCGCGGTTGTCACCGGGACTGGGGTCCCCCAGGATATTCAGCACTACATGCGGCCGGGCACGCTGCAATTGGCGGCCTTGCCGCCGCTCTCACTCTATGTGCATCTGCCCTGGTGTATCAGGAAGTGTCCTTATTGCGACTTCAACTCGCATGAAATGCGCGTGGCCGAGCTGCCCGAGCAGCGTTATCTGGACGCCCTGATGGCCGATCTGGAAGCCGCTTTGCCGCTGGTCTGGGGCCGCGCCGTGCACAGCATTTTTATCGGCGGCGGCACGCCCANNGAGATCACGCTGGAGGCCAATCCGGGCACCTTCGAGAAAGACCGTTTCCGGGCTTTCCGCGCGGCGGGCGTCACCCGCCTGTCGATCGGGGTGCAGAGCTTCAACGATGAGCACCTGCGGGCCCTGGGCCGCGTGCATGACCGGGCGCAGGCGCTGGCGGCGGTGGAAGAGGCGGCGCAGTCCTTCGACACCTTCAATCTGGACATCATGTACGCGCTGCCGGGCCAGACGCCGGCCGACCTCACAAAAGACATGACCACCGCCCTGGCGCTGGCGCCGCCGCATATCTCGGTCTATCACCTCACCATTGAGCCCAACACTTACTTCGCCAGGTTTCCCCCGGTCATTCCGGAGGAAGATGCGGCGTACGACATGCTGGACCTGATTACCGGCATGACGGGGGACGCCGGACTGCAGCGCTACGAAGTGTCGGCTTATGCGCGGGCGGGGCATCGCTGCTTTCACAACCTCAACTACTGGCAGTTTGGTGACTACCTGGGGTTGGGGGCGGGGGCGCACAGCAAGCTCAGTTTTGCCCATCGGGTGGTGCGGCAGGTGCGCTTTCGCGAGCCCCGGCTGTACATGGAGCAAGCCCTGGCCGGCCACTGTCTGGCCCAGGACGTGGAGGTCGGCCGGGCGGACCTGCCGTTTGAGTTCATGCTCAATGCCTTGCGTTTGAAAGACGGTTTCGGTTTGCAGCAGTTTTGCGAGCGCACCGGTTTGCCGATGAGCGCCATTCAAAAGGGGTTGCAGGAGGCTGAGCGCAAAGGATTGATTGAATGCGACCTGACCCACGTCAAACCGAGTGTGCGGGGCTTCGATTTTCTGAATGACCTGCAGTCCTTATTTTTGCCGTCGCGCGGCTGAACCGGTCTGTGGTTGGGAGCCTGGCCGCGCTATAGTCGGTGCGAATCACGCAAGGGAGTAAGCGATGTTCTCGGTGTACGGCATGTCGGGGCGTTTGTTTCATGGCTCGCTGGAGCAGTTGCGCCACATCGGGCCCGTCAGCGGCGTTGCCCGCACGCATGCGGTCCGGGCGGTCGGGCGTGAGGGGCGCGCCGCCGCGTCAGGCTCACCGGCCGGCTGGCCTCAGACTGTGCCCGGCGACGAGGCGCATCGCATCGCGCTGGCGGCTTATGCCCAGACCGCTCAGGAGGGGGTACTGCCGCGCCACCCGCTGAGCCGGGTCGACGCCCTGATGAGCCGCAGCGTGATCACCGTGCCGGACACCATGACGGTGCTGGCGGCGTGGCAAATGCTTGCCAGCCATGGCGTCGGTCAGGCCCCTGTGGTGAACGGGGCGGCGACGCTGGTGGGTTTGTTGTCGCGGGCCGATCTGCTGCGCCCCGATCGCCTGCCAACGCCAGACAGCAGTGCAGTCGTGTGGCGGGCCTTGCTGGCGCAGAGCGTGGCGGACCTCATGTGGACGCCGGTGCCCGGGGTGGCGCCGGACACCGATATCCGGCGCGTGGCGCGCGTGCTGCTGGATACCGGTTTGCCGGGACTTCCGGTGGTGGATGGGCTGGGGCTTGTCATCGGTTTTGTTTCGCGTTCCGACATCCTGCGCGCGGTGGTGACGGAGCCGCCGCTGGACCTCTGGGGTTAGGAAGCGGGCCGGGGAGGGTTGGCTCCGGTGACGGAGGACGAGTTTTTGGCGGGCTCGTCGCCCAGCGACGACAGCGCGTCTTCCCACAGACACCATGCTGCGTCGGTATCAGACTCGATGGCCTCGGGCACCGGGATCGGATCGTGCGCCGAGTAGAGATCAATACTGGAAGTTTGGTGCTTTTCGGGTGGGTTTTGAGAAGATTTTTTGAGCATAAGCTCCTGCATTTTTCGTCGTAACCAGTGTTTTCATGCCGGCCGTGCGTGACCGGAGACACGGGGAGGGCCATTTTAAAAAGCAGGCGGTCTTTGCGCCATCCCCCAAATGGGGGGCTGGGGCGGTTGCCGGTACCGGCGTTTCCAGTCGCCTATCCGTATAATCTGCGGCTTCCGAGGAGCGTTGCAGTTCACCCACCGTGAATGAGGCTCGGACCGCGTGGCCTGCCCAGTTTCAGGTTGCCGCATCAACGGCGCTCACCCACTGGTTTGTGCGGTGAGTCTTTGCCCAGAGATTTCCCGCGCTGGCAGTGGTTTTTCAAATTTACTTTTGGAGTGAACCATGAGCGTATTGAAACCTGTCAAAAACCAGGATTACGTCATTGCCGACCTGAGTCTGGCCCCCTGGGGCCGCAAGGAGCTGAACATTGCCCAGACCGAAATGCCCGGCCTGATGGCGATTCGGGAAGAGTTTGCCAAGGCGCAGCCGCTCAAGGGCGCGCGCATCACCGGCTCGCTGCACATGACGATCCAGACCGGCGTGCTGGTCGAGACCCTGCAGGCCTTGGGCGCCCAGGTGCGCTGGGCTTCGTGCAATATTTTTTCCACCCAGGATCACGCCGCCGCCGCGCTGGTGGCGGCCGGCACCCCCGTGTTTGCCTACAAGGGCGAGACCCTGGCGGACTATTGGGACTATACCCATCGCATCTTCGAGTTTGGCTCCAAGGGCTCCAAAACCGAAGGCCCGAACATGATTCTGGACGATGGCGGCGACGCCACCTTGCTGATGCACCTGGGTGCCAAAGCCGAGAAAGACATCAAGGTGTTGGCCAAGCCCGGCAGCGAAGAAGAGATTTGCCTGTTCAACGCCATCAAGGCCAAGCTCAAGCTGGACCCGACCTGGTACAGCCGCCGCCTGAAAAACATCATCGGCGTGACGGAGGAAACCACTACCGGCGTGCTGCGCCTGAACGAAATGTCGGCCAAGGGCGAGCTGGCCTTGCGCGCCATCAACGTCAATGATTCAGTGACCAAGAGCAAGTTCGACAACCTGTACGGCTGCCGCGAGTCCCTGGTGGACGCCATCAAACGCGCCACCGACGTGATGGTGGCGGGCAAAGTGGCGTTGGTGGCTGGTTACGGCGACGTGGGCAAGGGCTCGGCCCAAGCCCTGCGCGCCCTGAGTGCTCAAGTGTGGGTGACCGAGATCGACCCCATCAACGCCCTGCAGGCCGCGATGGAGGGCTACAAGGTCGTCACCATGGACTACGCCGCCGACAAGGCCGATATTTTCGTGTCGGCCACCGGCAACAAGAACGTCATCACCTACCAGCACATGGCGGCCATGAAGGACCAGGCCATCGTCTGCAACATCGGTCATTTCGACAACGAAATCGACGTCGCGTCGCTGGAAAAATGCAAGTGGGAAGAGATCAAGCCCCAGGTTGACCATGTCATCTTCCCGGCCAAGGGCAAGAAGCCTGCCAAACGCATCATCCTGCTGGCCAAGGGCCGCCTGGTGAACCTGGGCTGCGGCACCGGTCACCCCAGTTTCGTGATGTCGTCGAGTTTTGCCAACCAGACCATCGCCCAGATCGAACTGTTCACCAAGCCCAAAGAATACAAGGCTGGCAAAGTCTACGTCTTGCCCAAGCACCTCGATGAGAAAGTGGCGCGTTTGCACCTGGATAAGGTCGGCGCCATGCTGACCGAGCTCACGGACGAACAGGCCACCTACATTGGCGTGAACAAAGCCGGCCCGTACAAGGCCAACACCTATCGCTACTGATGCGAATAGATCAGTTGCTGGTGACACGCCAGCTTGCCAGCACCCGCTCCCAGGCCCAGCGCCTGATCACGGGCGGGGTGGAGTGGCGCCAGGGTGAGCAGTGGCGCCGCGTCGCCAAGAACGGAGACGAGGTGCCCGAATCCGCCGAGATCCGTTTGCTCGACGACGCCGAGGCCCGCTACGTCTCGCGCGGCGGCTTGAAGCTGGAGGCGGCGCTCAGGCACGTCGGTCTGCCGGTGGCGGGGCTGGCCTGCCTGGACGTGGGCCAGTCCACCGGCGGCTTCACCGACTGCCTGCTGCAGCACGGGGCCAAGTCGGTGGTCGGGGTGGACGTGGGCAGTGCCCAGCTGCATCCCCGGCTGCGGGCTGACCCGCGTGTCCTGTGCGTCGAGGGCGTCAATGCCCGCGCGTTGAAGGCGAGTGACCTGATGGCTGCTTACCAGGGCAGCATGGAGGCTGACGGCCAATTTGAGGCTGAGGCGACTGACGATTCAGAAGAGGGTGTTGACGCCTCCGTGTCCGAGTTTTCGCCCGAGTTTGATCTGCTGGTGGCCGACCTGTCCTTCATCTCACAAACCTTGGTATTGCCGGCGGTGGTGCCCTTTCTGAAGGCGGGCGGCACTTTGCTGACCCTGGTCAAGCCCCAGTTCGAGTTGCAGCCTGGTCAGGTGGGCAAGGGCGGCATCGTGCGGGACGCTGCTTATTACCCCCAGGTCGAACAACGTTTGCGCGACGCCTGTGAAGCCCTCGACTTGACCGTCACCGCGTGGTTCGACTCGCCGATTGAAGGCGGCGACGGCAACCGCGAGTTTTTCATTTCTGCAATCTTTGCCCCCACACTTTAGAGGCTCGCCATGACCGAGACCCCCCGAATCCCGCTGAGTTTTGAATTTTTCCCGCCCAAAACCCCTGAGGGCATGGAAAAACTGCGTCTGGTGCGTCAGCAACTGTATGCCCTGAAGCCCGAGTTCTGCTCGGTCACCTTCGGCGCCGGCGGCTCCACCCAGGAAGGCACCTTTGCCACGGTGCGCGCCATTCTGGCCGAGGGGGTGGCGGCGGCTTCGCACATCTCCTGCATCGGCGCGACCCAGGCCACGGTGCGCGAACAGCTCGCCACCCTCAAGGCCATGGGTGTCAAGCGCCTGGTGGCCTTGCGCGGCGACCTGCCCAGCGGCTACGGCCTGGGCGGCGAGTTCCAATACGCCAGCGATCTGGTGGCCTTCATCCGCGCCGAAACCGGGCGCGACTTCCACGTCGAGGTGGCGGCCTACCCGGAGGTGCACCCGCAGGCCAAGTCGCCCGCGGCCGACCTGCAGGCCTTTGCGGCCAAGGTCAAGGCCGGCGCCGACTCGGCCATCACCCAGTATTTCTACAACGCCGACGCCTACTTCCGCTTCGTGGAAGAGGCCGATGCGCTGGGGGTGTCGGTGCCGGTGGTGCCGGGCATCATGCCGATCGCCAGTTCGACCCAACTGATGCGTTTCAGCGACGCCTGCGGTGCCGAGATTCCGCGCTGGATCCGCCTGCGGCTGCAAGGTTTTGGCGACGATGCGGCCAGCATTCGCGCCTTTGGCCTGGATGTGGTGACCGACCTGTGTGAGCAGTTGCGTGCCGGTGGCGCACCGGCGCTGCACTTCTACAGCATGAACCAGAGCGCGGCAACGCTGGAGATCTGCCGCCGGCTGGGGCTGTGAAACAGAAATAAGGGTCAGAGCACACATTCGCTGCGCGAATGGTGATCCGCCCCCTATTTCTGTATGCGCGTGACGAGGTAGATCCCGGGCAGCACCAGGGCCATGCCGGCGGCATGGTAGGCGTGCAGCGCCTCGTTCAGCACCAGCCAGCCCATGAAGGCCGAATAGATCGGCGCCAGATACAGCACCACGCTGACGCGTGCGGCGCCGAGCTCGCGTTGCATCACCGAGTGCGCCAGATAGGCGCCAAAGCCGGGGATCACGGCGGCGGTCAGTGCCAGGCCCAAGCCTTCCAGCGGCAGTGCGGGCTGGCTGCTGTGCAGGACTTCCCAGGCGGCAAACGGCAGATTGACCACGGCACCGGCCAGGCTGATGACCGCCAATCGCGCGCCGGCACCCAGCGGACTGTGCCATTTTTTCAGCAGCAGTGAATACAGCGTCCAGGACAGTGTGGCGGCCAGAATCCAGCCATCGCCCGGCACGAACTGCACCGCGCCCAGCGCCGCCCACTGCCCTTTGAGTACCACATGCAACACGCCTCCGAGCGCCAGAACGACGCCCAGGGCCTGCTGTAGCCTGAAGCGCTCGCCAAGCCAGAGCGCCGAAATCAGAACGATCAGCACCGGTGAAATCGCGTAGATGAGGCCGATGTTGGCCGCGCTGGTGGTGCGCCCGCCGATGTAGACCCAGGCGCCGCAGATCCACATGCCCAGGGCGCCGAGCACGAGGTAGTGTTGCCAGTCGGCCAGGATCTGGCGTCGATGCGCCCACAGTTCGGCGCGTGTGCCCAGGGTGAAAAGCAGGCCGGCCATCAGCCAGCGCGACAGGGCCAGCACGTGCGGTTCGACCACGCCCGGGGCCCAGCGCGCGATCAGTGCGTTGACTGACCACAGGGCGGGTGTGATGAAGATCAGGGCCAGCGCGAGGCGGTGACGGGAAGCGGTGTGCATGGCAGGGGGCCATGAGGCGGCGGGCCTCCGGCAAAGAGGGGCGGAAGAGATCAGCCGCCGGCGTCGAGCGTGAAGGCGGCGTTGCGGTCCTGGCCGAGCAGGCGCACCAACTGCGGCAGGGCCGCTTGCAGCGCCGGTTTGAGCGTGTGCGGCGGGTTGATGACGAACATGCCGCTGGCCGGCAGGCCGGGGCGGATGGTGTCGCCGGCGCTGTCGGTGGTGAGCTTGCTGGACTTGACGGTCAGCGTG
>DIVK01000015.1:4421-7320 GCA_002422455.1 Rhodoferax sp. UBA6134 | reverse complement strand
CGTCTTGGCATCGGTGGGGTGCAGTTCGAACAGCTTGAGCTTGTCGTGCCCGCGCAGCAGGCGCTGGATGATGAAGGGGGAGCCGGGATAGACGCGCGAGCTGCCCTTGCTGTTGAAGCTGGCGACCAGGTCGAGGTAGTCCTGCAGGGCCGGGGCCAGCGGTTCGCCGCCCTTGGCCGCGAGCAGGCGGGCAATGCCGTCGGCCGCTTCGCCGCTGGTCTCGGCGAATTCGCTGTCGAGCCGGTACAGGCCGGCGCCGGCATGGGTGTCGAGCACCGTCAGGGTCGCCTCCTTTTGCGTCAGGTGGGACAGCATGGCAATGAGCACGGTGTGCTTGAGCACGTCGGCGTGGTTGCCGGCATGGAAGGCGTGGCGGTAACTGAACATGTGCCTATGGTAACGGGGGTGTCCGCCGAAATAGGAAGAAAATCTGTTTTTTCGTATAATGGCGGGCTTCGCAGCGATTTTGTGGCTCCGCGGCGAGGCCGTATCAGTGACGTCCCACCGGGGCGTGTGCCGAGTGAACCCACCTAAGAGATTCCCGACAGAGGAACGCCGACCGTGGAAAAGAGTCCGACAAACCTTCTTTTAATCGAGAAAACTCATGACCAAAACGTTCAGCGCCAAACCCGCTGACGTGACGCACGAGTGGTTTGTGATTGACGCGACCGACAAGGTCCTCGGACGAGTAGCCAGCGAAGTTGCTCTCCGTTTGCGCGGCAAACACAAGGCCATTTACACGCCTCACGTCGATACCGGTGACTTCATCGTCATCATCAACGCAGCCCAGTTGCGCGTCACCGGCGCCAAGCCGCTTGACAAGGTGTATTACCGTCACTCGGGCTATCCGGGCGGTATCACAGCCACCAACTTCCGCGACATGCAAGCCAAGCACCCCGGCCGCGCTTTGGAAAAAGCCGTCAAGGGCATGCTGCCCAAGGGGCCCCTGGGTTACGCCATGATCAAGAAGCTCAAGGTCTATGGTGGTGCCGAGCATCCCCACACGGCCCAGCAGCCCAAAGTGTTGGATATTGCAGGCATTTCTGCCAATGCAACTAAAAGGGAGTCTGCCAAATGATCGGTGAATGGAACAATGGTACCGGCCGTCGCAAGTCCAGCGTCGCTCGCGTCTTCCTGAAAAAGGGCTCCGGCCAGATCGTGGTGAACGGCAAGGACATCGAAAAGTTTTTCGGCCGTCAGACCTCCATCATGATTTGCAAGCAACCCCTGTTTTTGACCAACCACGCTGAAACGTTCGACATCATGGTCAACGTTGCTGGCGGCGGTGAGTCGGGCCAGGCCGGCGCCGTGCGCCATGGCATTACCCGCGCCCTGATCGACTACGATGCAACGCTCAAGCCCGAGCTGAGCAAAGCTGGTTTCGTCACGCGCGATGCCCGTGAAGTCGAGCGTAAAAAGGTCGGTTTCCACGGCGCCCGTCGCCGCAAGCAATTCAGCAAGCGTTAATTTCACCGGAAATTACGTCGCGAATTGTCGCAAAACAGCCGCCGGAATTCAGATTCCGGCGGCTGTTTGCATTGGCACCATCCGGCAGGAGGCAACGCACAGAAAAAACCACACGGGGATTGGCAGAAAATCATCGGCGGCTGAATGCCCGAGTAAATTGCTGTAGTATTGCCGAAGACAAATTTAACGGAGTAGCCCATGAGTGCCGTCGCAGAAAATATCCAGGCTGAAATGCCGAGCCCGATCCTCTTTACCGACAGTGCCGCCGCCAAGGTGGCGGACCTGATTGCCGAAGAGGGCAATCCCGACCTGAAGTTGCGCGTTTTCGTGCAGGGCGGGGGCTGTTCGGGCTTCCAGTATGGTTTCACGTTTGATGAAATCACCAACGAGGACGACACCACCATGACCAAGAATGGCGTGTCCCTGTTGATCGACGCCATGAGCTACCAGTACCTCGTGGGGGCCGAAATTGATTACAAGGAAGACCTGCAGGGCGCGCAGTTTGTGATCAAAAATCCGAATGCCACCACGACCTGCGGTTGCGGGTCGAGCTTTTCGACCTGATGGGGTAGCGGTAGCGCCCGGACTCAGGCCGGGTATATCGCACCCAATATGCGGGCGCCTCGGGCGCCCGTTACTTTTTCCAGACTCAATGGTTCGCGTAACAGCGTTTTGCGGGCCAGCCAGGCGAACGCGGCGGCCTCCACCTGCAGCGGGGGCAGGCCAGCGGCATGCGAGCTGCGGACCTGCGCTGCGGGCAGGTGGGCCTGCAGCCGCTGCATCAGGTGGTCGTTGAAGGCGCCGCCGCCGCACACGATTACTTCCTTGCTCGCGGCTCCGTAGTGTTGGACGTCTGCGGCGCAGGCGCAGGCGGTCAGCTCCGTCAGCGTCGCCTGCACGTCCACCGGCGCCATGGGGCCGAAATCTGCCAGCTTCCCGGCCAGCCAGGCCGGGTTGAACAGGTCGCGCCCGGTGCTCTTGGGGGCGGGCTGGGCCAGGTAGGGCTCGCCGAGCATGGCGTGCAGCAAGTCGGCCTGCACCCGCCCCGAAGCAGCCCAGGTACCGCCGGCGTCAAAGGCTTGCCCGCGATGCTGCTGGCACCAGGCATCCATCAGGGCATTGCCGGGGCCGCAGTCAAAGCCAAGCACGTCGTCTGCCAGCTTCGGTCCGAGCACGGTGAGGTTGGCCATGCCGCCAATATTGAGGATGGCGATGGTTTCACCGGGGCATCCGAACGCAAATTGGTGAAAGGCGGGCACGAGGGGCGCGCCCTGGCCACCGGCGGCCACGTCACGGCTGCGGAAATCGGCCATGACGTCGATGCCGGTCAGCTCGGCCAGCAGGGCCGGGTTGTTGAGTTGCAGGCTGTAGCCGGTGCCGTCAAAGGTCTGCGGCTGGTGTCGCACCGTCTGGCCGTGGGCGCCGATGGCGC
>DIVK01000015.1:2814-4382 GCA_002422455.1 Rhodoferax sp. UBA6134 | reverse complement strand
GGCTGGCGGCAAGGGCGCACTGACGTGTGCCAGAACGGCCAGGCGGCCATTCGAAAAGTCGGCCAGAACTCCGTCCACCCCGTCCAGCGAGGTGCCGGACATCAGGCCAACAAAGAGGTCAGCCACGCCGCATTACTTCACAGGGAAGTTACTGGACATTGCCTTGCTGCAGGCTGGCCGCAGCCGACAGTACGATGCGGTTTTCTGCTGCGAGCCGGGTAAATAGCGGCTTGGCAGCTGCTGACAAAGGCACGGTCTCGTTCTCGCGGGCAATGGTGAGCGGGTCGCGGTAGACGCCGTTGATGCGGAACTCAAAATGCAAATGCGGCCCGGTTGCCCAGCCGGTGGCGCCCACCGCGCCAATGTTCTGGCCCTGGCTGACGTTTTGACCCTTGCGCACATTGATGCGGCTCAGGTGCGCATACAGGGTGCTGTGGTTGTTGCGGTGCTTGAGGATGACCACATTGCCGTAGCCATTTTGCACACCGGCAAATTCGACCACACCATCGCCCACGCTGCGCACGAGGGTGCCGGTGGGAGCGCCGTAATCCACGCCCTGATGCGCCCGCAGGGTCCGCAAAATGGGGTGCATGCGCATCTTGAAGCCACTGGTCACCCGGGAGAATTCCATGGGGGAGGCCAGATACGCCCGGCGCAGACTTTGACCGTCCAGCGTGTAGTAGCCGCCTTTTCTGCGGGCGTCGGCGGTGTGTGAACCCGCGGCGGCCGGCGTGCCGGTGGCCACGGGATCCTGGAACCACATGGCCTGGAAGGTTTTTCCGGCGTTGACAAATTCGACGCTCAGCACGCGCCCGGTGCGCAGTGGTTCGCCGTCGCCTTCCAGGGTTTCATAGACAACGGAGAAGCGGTCGCCCTTGCGCAGGGCGCGATGGAAATCAATGTCGCCCGAGAAAATTTCTGCTATCTGCGTCGCAACCGTGTCGGGAATCCTGGCGTCATCCGTGGCTGCGAACAGTGAGGTCTGAATCGTCCCGCTGGCGAGTTGGGTGGATGCGGTCAAGGCGGCGGATTCAATCCGGGACTGAAAGCCGTGAGGTGTTTTCTCCAGCACCAGGCGCCTGAAGCTGCCGTCGTCTTCAGGGCTCCAGCGGGCGCTGAGTTTGAGCAATCGATTGTCGTTGCTGGTCTCTGCCGTGACGTTGCGCCCGCCGCGTCCCAGCAGCACCTGGCGGGCCGTCGCATCGGAGCGCAGGAAGGCCGCGGCGGCGTCGTCGTCAACGCCCAGGCGCTTGAGCAGGGTGTTCGCGGTGTCGGTGGAGCGGGTGATGTCCGAGCGGAATAGATTGAATGACTGCGGGGCCGACTCGGACGAAGCGTTCCGGGGTAGCGCGGCAACGGACTCCACAATCTGGCGCACGGGCAAGTCCGAGGCATCCGGCGCGAAGGAGGCGACCGCCATGGCGCCGCCTCCCCCTGCCAGCAGCAAGGCGGCAATGATGGCGGTAACGCGCTGGGGGTATTGCTGGATCAGCCGTCTGGAAAAAGTCAAAAGGTCATTTCCAGTGGTTACGAGACTGTTTATCAAAACAAGGGTTCCAAATCAGGGT
>DIVK01000015.1:0-2770 GCA_002422455.1 Rhodoferax sp. UBA6134 | reverse complement strand
TGGCGGTGACTTTGCGCGGGTGTGATGAGCTGATTCCGCAAGATGAATGGGTCAGAAAACTGGCCCGCGCCGAAGCCACCGGCACCCCGCTGCGCATCAAGCTGGGGCTTGACCCCACGGCGCCCGATATTCATATCGGGCACACCGTGGTGCTCAATAAATTGCGGCAGTTGCAGGACCTGGGGCATGCGGTCATTTTTCTGATTGGCGACTTCACCACTTTGATTGGCGACCCGTCGGGCCGCAACACCACACGCCCGCCGCTGACCCGNNNNCCCTGGGTTCGCGCGGCATGATCGAGCTGGCGGCCCGCTATACGGTGGCGCGCATGATGGAGCGCAACGATTTTCATGACCGTTTCAAGTCCGGCACCCCGATCAGCGTACATGAGTTTCTGTACCCGTTGATGCAGGGTTACGACAGCGTGGTTTTGAAAAGCGATCTGGAACTGGGCGGCACCGATCAGAAATTCAATTTGCTGGTGGGGCGCCACCTGCAGGCGGAGTACGGCCAGGAGCCGCAATGCATCTTGACCATGCCGCTGCTCGAAGGGCTGGACGGCGTTGAAAAAATGTCCAAGAGCAAGAACAACTACATCGGCATTTCGGAAGATGCCAACACCATGTTCGCCAAGGTACTGAGCATTTCCGACGTGCTGATGTGGCGCTGGTACACCTTGCTCAGCTTCAAGAGCGAGGCTGACATCGCCGCCCTGAAAGCCGAAGTGCAGGCCGGGCGCAATCCGAAAGACGTGAAAGTGGCGCTGGCGAAAGAAATCACAGCCCGTTTCCACTCGCACGCGGCAGCGGATGCGGCCGAGCAGGACTTCATCAACCGCAGCAAGGGTGGTGTGCCGGATGAGATTGTTGAAGTTTTCCTGCCGATGGGGGAGGATGGCGCGCCGCTGGGGATTGGCGCCTTGCTCAAGCTGGCCGGGCTGGCAGCATCAAGTGGGGAGGGCAACCGCCTGATTGACGGCGGCGGCGTGCGCATCGACTCCAGCGTGGTCTGCGACAAAGGGCTCAAGCTGGGCGTCGGCACCTATGTGCTGCAGGTCGGCAAGCGCAAATTTGCCCGGGTCACGCTGGGCTGACCCCCCCTGCGTATTAAGAGCGATCATTCAAAGGTACCTGTGCTTACGCTTGAGAACAAGATTCCGCCACCCGTTGTGGGCGCACTCGTTGCTGTCGGAATGTGGGGCCTCTCCGCGCTCGGGCCCCAACTGTCAATCGCGCCGGTTCCAAAGTACGTGGCCATTGCCATCTTGGTATTCGTCGGCATTTCTTTCGACCTGCTGGGCCTCTTGGCGTTTCGTGCTTCTCGCACAACCGTCAATCCTCTGAAGCCGGAGCGAGCCTCGGCACTGGTCACTGGCAGCATCTACCGAGTCACCCGAAATCCCATGTACGTGGGCCTGGCCTTCTTGTTGCTGGCCTGGGCAGTACACCTTTGCGCGGTACTGCCGTTTGCAGGCATCGCGGTGTTCGTCCTCTACATCACGCGCTTTCAAGTCCAGCCCGAAGAGCGCGTGCTCCAGAGCCTGTTTGGCGAGCGATACTCAAGCTACGCTGCCCGCGTGAGGCGGTGGCTGTGAGCTCAAAACGCCTGGCTCAGTCATTTCGGCACCTGAAGTTACCCATGTTTCAAAGCACGGTTTTCTGACGAGTTCCAGTTTTTTCCCGCGTTGCGGGCCAAGCGCGACCCTTTCTTTCTCGCTCTCCCATGACCCGCATTGCGCGGTCAGTAGGGGTTTGCAAACCCGAGCCGGGTCAGGATTTCCGTTTCCCGCAATTCCATCACCTGGGCGTCTTCTTTGCTGGTTTCGTGGTCCCAGCCCTGCGCGTGCAGGGTGCCATGCACGATCAGGTGGGCGTAGTGGGCCTGCAGGGTTTTCCCCTGTTCCCCGGCTTCCTGCGCCACCACGGGCGCGCACAGTACCAGGTCGGCGGTGACGCTGGGTTCCATCGCGTAGTCGAAGGTCAATACATTGGTGGCGTAGTCTTTTTTGCGGTAGTCGCGGTTCAGCGCCTGGCCTTCTTCGGCGTCCACGATGCGCACCGTGATTTCGGCGTCGCATTGCAGCGCATGGCGAATCCAGCGCGCTACTTTGTGGCGGGGCAGGGCGGCGCGGTGCAGGGCCGCGTTGTCCATCTTGCCGAACTGCAGGGACAAAGAGAGTTGATTCAACAAAAGCATGGGCAAGGGGGGTCAGAGGGTTTTCTTGCGGGTGCGCGGGCGTGCCGCGGTGGCGGGGGCCGGGGGGGCGTCATCGTCCCGGCGATGCCAGGCGGAACGCCCCGGCGCCTCGTAGGCGTCCACAATGCGCGCCACCAGCGGATGGCGCACCACGTCGGCACTGGTGAAACGGCACATGGCAATGCCGGCCACGCGCTTGAGCACGCGCTCGGCGTCGATCAGGCCGCTGGGCTGGGTTTTGGGCAGGTCAATCTGGCTGACGTCGCCCGTGACCACGGCTTTGGAGCCAAAGCCGATGCGGGTCAGGAACATTTTCATCTGCTCGGGCGTGGTATTTTGCGCTTCGTCCAGAATGACAAACGCGTTGTTCAGTGTGCGTCCGCGCATGAAGGCCAGCGGGGCGATTTCGATGGTTTGCCGTTCCAGCGCTTTTTGCACCTGCTCGAACCCCATCAGGTCATACAGTGCGTCGTACAGCGGGCGCAGGTAGGGGTCGATTTTCTGGGCCAGTCGCCGGGCAGATACCCCAGCCGCTTGCCGGCTTCGACGGCCGGGCGCGTCAGCATGATGCGCT
>DIVK01000073.1:6524-7557 GCA_002422455.1 Rhodoferax sp. UBA6134 | reverse complement strand
TAATGGGGCCATCGCGAAAGTCCTCCGGACGGTCCGCGCTGCCGGGATAGATGGTGTAGGTGACCGTCACGTCGGTGCTGGAGACCTTGTCCAGGGTAATCAGGAAGGTGACTGGCCTGGTGCCGCCGCCGGAGCCCTCGACCACGTCCACGCTGGAGACCGTGCCCTGGATGATGTCGCCGGTGATAAAGCCGGAGCCCCCACCCTCGCCACCGACGCCAATGCCGGTGCCGACCGTGACGCCGATGCTGATTGCCGGCTCCTCAAGCGGCACAGCCGTCGCTTGCACGTCGGGCGGCAAATCAGGTGCTGCAAAGCCGTAGTTGTAAGCCAGCGGCGTCACGCCTTCGGTAATACGCAACAGTTGCACGAAGCTGACACCGCCATCGGCACCCGCACCGCCAGTCAAACCGGCCGCAGTGGCTTCCAGCTCGGCGCTCAGGTCACCGCCGCGCTCCAGGGCCTGGATGACGGTTTCGGCGGTGGCGCCGGGGGTGGTGACGGCGCTGTCTTGCGCAGTGGGGCGCAGGTCGGACTCGACCACGTTCTCGTCCAGGCGAACACTTTGCTCGGGGGCAATTGCCAACAGGCGGCCGTCTTCCATGAGGAGTTCAACATGGGCGTTGCCCACGGTACGGATGGTCTCGCCTTTTTGCAAGACGTCTCCGGCCTTGATCTGGCGGCTGACGCCCTGCTCGTTGACTGCGAAGGCGGCGCCGGTACCTGTGATGGCAGCGACAGAAGCTATTTGGGCCATGATGTTCTCCAGTTAAGACTTGGGGCCTGAGCAAGTGCGCTCAGGGCTTTTAAACGTATGAGCCGCAGAATAAGACGATCAAAACCGCTTGGCTATTGGACTTAGGTACAGATTTGAGACCTGTAACAAAGTATTGCCTGTTCATACCCCTGGAAGGGTTCAAGCCCGATTTTTTCGGCTTCCCGCCTTCAACCTTCAATACAACAAGGTGTGTTTTGACGGTACTTTTTCAGCGCAGCCCTAAACCAGATCGTTGTCGCCGTCCATGGGGAGCAG
>DIVK01000073.1:0-6430 GCA_002422455.1 Rhodoferax sp. UBA6134 | reverse complement strand
GACCCCGGACCGGCGGCCGACAGGCGCAGCACCAGTTGCAGGCGGTCGCGCACGCCGAGTTTTTCAAATATGGTGCCCAGATGGGCCTTGACGGTGCGCTCTGAAATAAACATCAGGGCGGCCACTTCCTTGTTGGAGCGCCCCGCCTGTACCGAGCGCGCCACCTGGGTCTCGCGTGCTGACAAGAGGGCCCATGCATTGGCGCCGGGTGCGGCGGTTGCAGGCGGCGGTGTTGTGGCGATTGCCGGGCGGGCGGCCAACGCTGCGCTGGTTGAGCCCACCAGGCGCTGCAGCAGGTCTGGCCCCACCCACAGACCGCCGTGCTCGATGACCAGCGCGACTTCCTGCAGCAAGGCGGGCACGCCATAGGCATGGGTGTAGCCGCGCGCACCCTCGTTGAGGGCGCTCAGGCCTTCGTCCGGCCCGGGCGTGCCGGAGAGCAATACCACGCGAGCGTGCGGCTGGGTCTGCAAAATCTGGCGCAGGCCAGACAACCATTGCGGGTCGGCGCTGCTCAACCAGACCAGGCACTGGGTTGCGGGTTGGGTGGACAGGCACACCAGCAACGCGGACGCATCAAGCTCCCCGACCTGCGGGAAGGCCTCGCGCAGGCGCGCTGGCAGGGGTGCAACCGGACTGGAGAGGAAAATATGTTGGGTGCTCATCGTTCGGTCATGGCGTTGGCTTTGGCCCGCAACACGGGCTTGAGCAGGTAGGACAGCACGGTCTTCTTGCCGGTCAGGATATCCACCTGCGCCACCATGCCGGGGATGATGGGCAGATTGGGCCCGAGGCTGGGCTTGTGGGTGCGGACCCGCACGTGGTAGAAGGCGTTGCCTTTTTCGTCGATCACCGAGTCGGCGCCGATGTTGACGACGTCGGCCTCCAGTCCGCCGTAGATGGAAAAGTCATAGGCGGTGAACTTGACCATGGCTTTCTGCCCCGGGCGCAGAAAGGCAATGTCTTTCGGGGCGATTTGCGCCTCCAGAATCAGCGCATCGTCCAGCGGCACCACCTCCACCACCTCCTTGCCCGGCTGCACCACCGCGCCCATGGTGTTGACCAGCAGGCGCTTGATGGTGCCGCGCACCGGTGACTTGATGTCGGCACGTTTGACCTTGTCTTCCAGCGCCACGCCGCTTTGCGACAGGCTGGACAACTTGCTCATGGCATCCGACAGCTCGGCGCTCATCTGGTTGCGGCTGGTGAGCTGCACCTCTTCGATCTTGCGCGTGGCCTCATGGATGGCCGACTGCACGCGTGAGATTTGCGCGGCCGCCTGGTCGCGGTCGCCGCGCAAACGGGCAACTTCACGCTCCAGACGCAGCACTTCCACCTCGGACACCGCCCCGGTGGCGACCATGGGGCGGGTGGCGCCGAGTTCGCGGTTCATCAGATCCAGGCTGCTGGCGGCCTGGTCGCGCCGGGCGATCACTTCGTTGAGTTCCTGCTGGCGCTGGGTCAGCTGGGCTTGCGAGATGTAGAGCTGGGCACCGATTTCGGCCCGGCGCGATTCGTACAGGCGCATTTCCTGGGCCACGATGTCGGGCACTTCACGGGTCAACTCCGGCGGCGGGTTGAACGCGGTACCGCGCGTCAGGGCCTCCAGCCGCAGGGTCTTGGCCTGCAAGGCCAGCTGGCTGGCACGGCTTTCCTGCATGCCGGAGATGAAGCGCGTGGGGTCGATCCGCATCAACATCTGGCCGGCTTCAACCACCTGACCCTCCTTGACCAGCAGCGCCTCCACCACCCCACCGTCCACGCTTTGCACCACCTGCACCTGGCCGGTCGGTATCACGCGGGCCTCGCCGCGCACAACTTCATCGAGCCGGGCAAACGTGGCCCAGATCAGCAGCAAAACCATGACGCCGGCAGCAATGCGCAGCAGGCGCCGGGCGCGCAAGGGCTCCTGCTGCAAGCGCGCCCAGTCGGCGTCGCCCGCCCAGTCGAGCTGGTCCGGCTCATCGACCGGCGTGAGGCGCTTGACCAGCGGACCAAACGTGGCCTGCGCGGCTTCGGTGCTGCGCTTGACCCAGGCGCTCAGGCGCTCAAATGTTTTTTCGTTGAACCAGGCCATCATGCAGCCTTTCCGATGCGCCCCTGGCGCAGTGCTGTGATCACTTGTTCTTTCGGTCCGTCGGCCATGATGCGCCCGCCATCCATGACGATGATGCGCTCGGCCAGGTCCAGCAGCGAGGTGCGGTGGCTGATCAGCACCACGGTTTTACCTTGCGCAAATTCGGTGAGCCGGCGTTTGATGTCATCCTCGCTGGAGTAGTCCATGGACGAGGTGGGTTCGTCCAGCAGCATGATGGGCGGGTCGTTGATGACTGCGCGCGCAATGGCAACCCCCTGGCGCTGCCCGCCCGACAGGGATTCGCCACGCTCTCCCACCAGCATGTCAAAGCCCTGCGGGTGCTGGTTCACCAGCCCGATGATGCCGCCGATTTCTGCCGCCTTGACGATGGCGGCGTCATCCGCCAGCGGCGCCCCCAGGGTGATGTTGTCGCGCAGGCTGCCATAAAACAGCATGACGTCTTGCTGCACGTAACCAATTTGGCGCCGCAACTCAGCCGGGTCGAGCTGGCGCAGGTCAATGCCGTCGACCAGCACAGCGCCTTCGGACGGCCGGTACAAACCGAGAATGAGTTTTTCAAGGGTGGTTTTGCCGGAGCCGATGCGCCCCAGGATGGCGACCTTTTCACCCGGCTTGATGCTGAAGCTAAGGTTGCGCAGCGACGGCGCGCTCTGCCCCGGATAGGTGAAGCTGACGTCGCGAAATTCGAGCGCGCCTGTCAGGCGGCCGCGGCTGATGAAGGTGCTGTTTTCGGGGCGCTCCACCTCTTTTTTCATCATTTCATCGAGCGAGGTCAGTGCGGTGGCGGCGGTATGGTACTGCACCAGCAGACCGGCCACCTGCCCCACCGGCCCCATGGCGCGCGACGCCAGCATGGTGCAGGCGATCAGGCCGCCCATGGTGAGTTCGCGTTCGGAAATCAGGTAAACACCGATGATGACGATGCACAGGTTGATGAACTGCTGCACAAAAGCCGAGGTGTTGCTGGCGGTGCTGGAGAGCAGGCGCAGCTGCGCACCGACACGGGCCAGCAGGGCCGCGCTTTTTTCCCATTTGCGCTGGATCGGCGCCTCGGCCGCCAGCGCCTTGATGGTCTCGAAGCCGACCAGGCCTTCGATCAGGGTGGCATTGCGCTGGGCACCGGCGCGGTAGGTGGTTTCAGCCAGTTCATGCATGCGGCCCTGCACCGCCAGCGCGTACAGCACCATGACGGCGGCGCCCAGACACAGGGGAATGAGCATGAGCCAGGATATCCAGCCGATGACGATCATGAAAATCAGCGCAAACGGCAGGTCGATAAAGGCCACCACCGTGGCCGAGCCAATAAAATCGCGTACCGACTCGAAGGCGCGCAAATTGGAGGCGAACGAGCCGGCCGAGGCCGGCCGCTGCTCCATGCGCATGCCCAGCACGCGCTCCATGATGAAGGCCGACAACTTGACGTCGGCCCGGCTGCTGGCCAGATCCACAAAGCGCCCGCGCATGGTGCGCAACACCAGATCGCTCACCAGCATGAGCAGCAGGCCCAGCGCCAGAACCCACAGGGTTTCAAACGCGTGGTTGGGCACCACGCGGTCGTACACGTTCATTGTGAACAGGGGCATGCCCAGCGCAAACAGGTTGGCCAGCAAGGCGGCCAGCAGCACGTCGCGGTACAGCGGGCGGCTCTCGGCAATCACGCTCCAGAACCAGTGACCGTGCCGGCCGGCACGGACCTCGGGGGTGCGCGCATCAAAACGCTGGGTGGGCCGCGCGTAAATCGAGATGCCGGTGTAGTCGGCCTCCAGGGCGGAGAGTTCGACCTGAACGGGGGCGTCGCCCAGTTCGGGGTAGACCACGCGGGCCTGGCTGCGATCTTCATTCAAGCCCAGCAGCACGCAGGCGCGCTCCCCGTGCAACAGCACAATGGCCGGCAACAGGGCATTTTTGAGGTCAGCCAAAGGACAGCGCACCAGATTGCTGCTGAGATGCGCCCGGCGTGCGGCACGCGCAAAGAGACCGGGGGTCAGACGGGCATGCTCGGCTGGCAAACCGGCCATGAGTGCATCGCGGGTGGGCACTTCACCATGGGCCCGCGCTACGATCAGCAAACAATCCAGCAGTTCATCATTCACTGCCACGGTGGGCGCCAAGCCTCCCCGGCTTTCCAGATTTGACATGCACATCCCGCTCTAGTGATTTTTTCGCGAGTTTACTGTAACAACCCTGTTACCAACCGGCTCTTTTCAAGCCGGGCATCAAAAAGCCTGCAAACGGGAAACTTGGCAGGCTTTTGTTAAGGCAATGCTGAACAAGTCTCCCCGTTCGGACTGAGCCTGTCGAAGTCCTTCGCAAGTTGTTGATTTGCAAGGGCAGCGTTTCGACAGACTCAACGTGAACGGACTTATTCAGCGTAGCCTTAACTCGCTTGAACTCCGTACTCGTCAGAACGGAATATCGTCATCCATGTCGTCAAAGCCGCTTGCCGGCTTCGGCGGGGCCGGACGCGACGCCGGCGCGGCGGCTGCGGGCCGGGACGCGGGTGCCGGGCGCGCGTAAGCACCGCCGTCATCCGCACCCGAAGGCTCACCCATGCCCTCGCGGCCGCCCAGCATCTGCATCTCGTTGGCAACGATGTCGGTGGCATATTTTTCGACTCCATCCTTGTCGGTGTACTTGCGGGTCTTGATGCGGCCTTCCACATAGACGGGGCGGCCTTTCTTCAGGTACTGGCCCGCGATTTCGGCCAGTTTGCCGAAGAAGGTGACGCGATGCCACTCGGTTTCTTCAACCATCTCGCCGCTCTTGCTCTTGTATTTGCTGCTGGTGGCGATCGTGATGTTGGCCACAGCATCCCCACTGGGCAGGTAACGGATCTCGGGGTCGCGCCCCAGGTTGCCCACGAGAATGACTTTGTTAACGGATGCCATGGTTTCTTCCTCCAGAATTTGGATTGATTATCCTGCCTTTGGCGCCAGTTCCGGCGCCCTGGCGGCAGGCGCCCGCATCGGCCAGGCCACCAGCAACCACAAGAACATGGCCCCGGCACAGGCAGCAAACAGGCCAGGCACACCACCCCGCTTGAGCAGCCACCCCCCGGCCAGGCCCCCGGCAAAAAAGCCCAGCGACTGCAAGGTGTTGTACACCCCCATGGCCGCTCCACGGGCGTGTGCCGGTGCCACCCGCGAGGCCAGACTCGGCTGACTGGCTTCCAGCACATTGAAGCCGCAGAAGAACACAAACAGCAGGGCACCCAGAGCTGCAACGGAAGGTGTGCCGGAGGCAAGCATGAGCAAACCCAGCTGCACGGCCACGATCCAGCCAATGGCGGTCAGGAACACCGCCCGCAAATAACCCCGCCGCTCCAGCGGAAACAGGCTCAGCCCCATCACGAGGAATGAAGCCAGCACGGCCGGCAGGTAAACCCACCAGTGGTGCTCACGCGGCAAACCGGCCTGCACCAGCAGGGCGGGCACGGCCATCCACATCGCCAGCTGAACCGCATGCAGCACAAACACGCCAAAATTCAGGCGCAACAGGGCGGGCAGGCGCAAGACCTCCATCAGTCGGCCGCGGGGCAGGTTTTTATGTTGCAGCGGCTCGGGCGGCACCCACCAGATCATCACGGCAACACCCGCCAGGGCCAAACCGCCGGTCAGGGCAAACAGCCCGGCCAGGCCAACATGGGCCACCAGCAAGGGCGCTGCGACCAGTGACAGCGCAAACATCAACCCGATGCTGGCGCCCACCAGCGCCATGGACTTGGTGCGCACCTCATCCCGGGTCTGGTCCGCCAGCAGGGCAGTCACGGCTGCCGACACGGCCCCCGCGCCCTGCACCGCGCGGCCAATGACCAGCCAGGTCAGGCTGGGCGCCAGGGCCGCCACCAAACTGCCGACGGCGAAAACGCCCAGGCCAAACACAATGACCGGTTTGCGCCCCAGCCGGTCGGACGCCAGGCCATAAAGCAGGTGCAACAAGGCTTGGGTCAGGCCATAAATACCCATGGCCAACCCCACCAGCGCCGGGTCGTCACCGCCCGGGTACTTGCCGGCCTCGATCGCAAACACCGGCAGGATCAGAAACAGCCCCAGCATGCGCAGGGCAAAAATGCTGGCCAGCGAAAAGCTGGCCCGCCGCTCGGCCGGCAGCATGACGCTGGCCACTACGGCGCTTTCTCCCGCACGCGGGGGATCAACTTCAGACAAAACAAAGCTCTCCAACACACAAAACCGCGAACAGTCGCGGCAACAAAAGAACCGATTGTCCCCGATCCCGCCCCCACACCCCGGCGCACATTCAGGCTACGCTGAACAAGTCCGCTCGCGTTGAACCTGTCGAAACGCTGTCCTTGCAAGTCAACAACTTGCGAAG
>DIVK01000009.1:1905-6853 GCA_002422455.1 Rhodoferax sp. UBA6134 | reverse complement strand
TCTGGAGACGGCCCTGGCGCTGTTCAACCGCTTTGGCGAGCCCAATGTGTCCACCCCCCTGATCGCGGCCGAACTGGGCATCAGCCCCGGCAATCTCCACTATCACTATCCAGCCAAGGAGACGCTCATCAACGCGCTGTTTGACCGCTTTGAGCAGGCCCTGACCGGCTTGCTTCCGGCCAGCGACAACGTGCGCGACGTGGAAGATGCCTGGTTTTTCATGCACACCCTGTTCGAGCTGATCTGGCAGTACCGGTTTTTGTACCGCGACCTGAACGACCTGCTGAGCAAGAACCGGCGGTTGGAGACGCATTTTCAGGCCGTCCTGAAAAACAAGACCCGGGCCGTCAGGGCGCTGCTGGACGGCATGCGTCAGACCGGCGCCCTGCATATCGATGCACGGGAAGTCGAGGCCACCGCCACCGGCATGGTGGTGGTGCTGACCTACTGGCTGAGTTTCGAGTACGTGCGCGACCCGCGCCGGGCGCTGGAAACCGAAAACGCGCAAGCCGCCCTGCGGCGGGGTGCGCAACACGTCCTGAACCTGCTGGCGCCCCACCTGGAGGCTGGCCAGCGCGGGCACTTGCTCCAATTGGCAAATGCCTACGATAATCCCGCAAAAGAACAAGGGTGAAAGACAGGCAGGAGGAGACAAACATGGCCCAATGGAGCGCCTTTCCCTATGCGGGCGATTACGTGTTCGATGCCGCCAGCGTGCGGCAAAACTGGTCGCGTCTGCATGCCGGCGACGCCGAGCCGCTGCCGCAGGACGCCGGCGTGTTGCAGGCCTGGGTGCTGTTTCACAACGGCGAATTCCGCAAGGCGGTTGAGCTGGGACTCACCCTCGGCGGCGCCGGCCTCACCGTGGCCAACAAGGCGGCGTGCGTCTACGCCACCCATCTTGAAAAACAGGAGGCGGCCCGGCACGCGCTGTACCTGGAAGTGGCCCGGCGCGCCCAGGCCCAGGCCAAAAAAGACCCCGAAAACGTCAACGCCCTTTACTGGCAGGCCTATGCCCTGAGCCGCTACAGCCAGGGCATCAGCGTGGCCAAGGCGCTGGCCCAGGGGCTTGGCAGCCAGGTCAAGGAGGCGCTGGAGAATGTGATCAAACGGCAGCCCAGGCATGCCGATGCCCACATCGCGCTGGGGGCTTTTCACGCCGAGATCATCGACAAGGTGGGCTCGCTCATTGGCGGCATGACCTACGGTGCCAGGAAAGACACCGGACTGCAGTTGTTGCAGGAAGCCCTCAAGCTGAATTTCAGTTCCGCCCTGGGCATGGTCGAGTACGCCAACGCCATGCTCATGCTCGAAGGCGACGCCGTGCTGCGCGACGCCACCCGGCTGTACCAGCAGGCGGCGGCGGCCACGCCGATGGATGCGGCGGAACGGCTGGACGTGGAAATGGCCCGGGTGCACCAGCCAAACTGAGGCCCGGCGCCGGTTCAGCGGGACGGCCCGGACTTGAGCAAGTCGTCCAGTTTCTCCGAGATTTCACGCTCGATCGTGGCCTTGAAGGCGCCGAGCAAAACTCCGAGCCTGGCGTTGAACTCGAAGGTGTTCTCCGTAATCGACAGCGTGCCCTGGACGCCAGGGCGGGCAAAGCCCATTTCATCGCGCGTTGAGCCTTCCTGGTAGGTGCAGCGCATGTCAAATTTTTTCTCGGCATGCGCCGCCCATTGGGCGGCAATTTTTCGTGCCGCGCTCAAACCCAGTGTGTGCTGGCGCAAAATGTGAAGATCAGCCACTCGATCGCTCCGTTGAAATTGCCTGAACGGCCCGAGCCCGGGCCGCACGCGTTGCACCACAGTTTACGATGCCTCATGCTCTACAAATTCAAGTCAAAAACCACCGGTGACCTCATCATGCTGCAGCCCAGCGGCCGACGCGTGCTGGGCATCATCGGCAAGGACACCGAGCCCGGCGACGACGGTGACGTTGGCGCCGCCAGGGGCATCATCCTGCCCGAACAGATGGCCGCAGCCATCGCGGCGCTGGAGGCCGCCGTAACGCAGGATGAGGCCGCGCGGGACGCCGCCGTGGCGCAGGCGCAGGCCCGCAATGAACCGCCCCCCCAACTGGAGGCGGTCTCCCTGCGCCAGCGCGCCCAGCCCTTCATCGAGATGCTGCGCCGCTGCCGGGAAGCCGGCACGGAAATCGTCTGGGGCGTGTAGCCGCCAGCGAGCCGCTGCGCTGCACCCCGCACCTGACTGAATCCGGCGCACGAATCCACCGCAAGTCCCGTCACCCATTCGCAAGAAACCACCCAGCAAACAGCCGATGACAAACTCAAAAACACCCCCCGTCTTCCGTCGCGCGGCCCCGCCCGCCAGCCGGGCGCCCATTCCGGCGGGTCAAACCGACACGGCGGCCAGCGGCCCCAATGGCACGCTGCGCCTGAACAAGCGCATGGCCGAACTCGGGCTGGCGTCCCGGCGCGAGGCCGACGACTGGATTGCCCAGGGCTGGGTCAAGGTCAACGGCGAGGTCGCGACCATGGGCATGCAGGTGCGGCCCGACGTGCGCATCGAAATCAACAAACAGGCGCAAGGCCAGCAGGCCAACCAGGTCACGGTGCTGATCAACAAGCCGCTGGGGCTGGTCAGCGGGCAGGCCGAGGATGGGCACGAGCCCGCCATCACGCTGGTGCAGCCGCAAAACCGCTGGGCCGGGGACAACGCACGCTTTTTCTTTCACCCCAGCCAGCTCAAAAGCCTGGTGCCGGCCGGACGGCTGGACATTGATTCCACCGGCCTGCTGGTGCTCACGCAGGACGGGCGTGTGGCGCGCCAGTTGATTGGCGAAGACGTGGTGATGGAGAAAGAGTATCTGGTGCGGGTGGTGTACACCGGCGCGGAAAACGCCGCAGCGGCCACTTCGGCGGCCGCCACCTACGGCGGCAAACCGGCGCAACTGAGCCGTATTGACGAGGACGACCCGGTCAGCACCGATGTGCAGTCGGTGTTCCCGGCGGACAAATTGCGCCTGCTGCGCCACGGCCTGCGTCTGGACGGCCAGGCGCTGAAGCCGGCCAAAGTGGAGTGGCAAAACCCGGAGCAGCTGCGCTTTGTGCTGCTGGAAGGCAAAAAACGCCAGATTCGCCGCATGTGCGAACTGGTGGGCCTCAAGGTGGTCGGCCTCAAGCGCGTGCGCATCGGCAAAGTGATGCTGGGCCAGTTGCCCCTTGGTCAATGGCGCTATCTGGCGCCGCACGAGCATTTTTAACAGATTTCCGCTCTCGATTCAGGTTGGTGAAGACTGACTTATGCACAAAATTTGGGCGCATCGCAAAAGACAGGCCCCCTTCAAGGGATCATTGCTACCAAACCAATAGCGATTGCAACTTGTTGATTTATAACGATTTTGAAATTTGCTTTTTTTACGGGCAATTCAATGAAGGCCTTGATTTTCAAGGGTTTGGAGACACTCAAGGCAATATATCAACAAAGTTATCCACAGAAATTATGAATCCCGATCAATTTGCTTATGAATCAAAGACTTAAATCGGTTTTCGCAAGTTCACATCAACTAAGCACCTTAACCCCGGCTTTGGCATGACCCACCAGCTCCCGGTTCTGCTGCACATGCCAGCGCACAGCCAGATCGCGCAACCTCTGATCTACCGAAGTGAGCGGGCACTGGCCGCCGGTACCCTGGTGCGCGTACCGCTGGGTCAGCGCGAGGTGCTGGGCGTGGTGTGGGATCGTCCGGCCGACCTTGCCGGCAGTCCGCCGGAGCCGGAAAAACTGCGCCCCATCGCCGCCACCCTGGACGGCATTGCACCACTGACCCCGGCCTGGCGGCAACTGGTGACGTTTGCCGCCCATTACTACCAGCGCTCACCAGGCGAGGTGGCGCTGACGGCCCTGCCGCCCCAGTTGCGCGACCTCAACGCCCTGCAACTGGGACGACGGCTCAAACGCCACGCCGCCAAAGGTGCTGCGGCGGATTTGCCCGAACACGCCGGCGCAGCCGCACCCGTCGCCCTCACCGGGGAACAGACGGCGGTGATCGCCCGGTTTGAGCAGGAAGCGGGGCCGTTTCTGCTGTTCGGCGCCACCGGTAGCGGCAAGACCGAGGTCTATTTGCGCAGCGTCCAGCAGCTGTTGCTGCGCTCGCCCGACGCCCAGGCCATGGTGATGGTGCCCGAGATCAACCTCACGCCGCAGCTCGAAGCCCGCTTCACGGCGCGCTTTGCCCCGCTCTACGGCGACCACGCCGTGGTCTCGCTGCACAGCGGCATGACGCCGGCGCAACGCCTGAAGAGCTGGCTGGCCGCCCACAGCGGCGCTGCCCGCATCGTGCTGGGCACGCGCATGGCCGTGTTTGCCTCCCTGCCAAAGCTCCGGCTGATCATCGTGGACGAAGAGCACGACCCCAGCTACAAGCAGCAAGAAGGCGCCCGCTACTCGGCGCGCGATCTGGCGGTCTACCGGGGCCGGCTGGAGGGCGCCAAGGTGCTGCTGGGCTCGGCCACGCCCTCGCTGGAGAGCTGGCACCACAGCCGGGCGGCCAGCGAAGGCGGACGCTACGTGCGACTGGAGATGCCCAGCCGCGTCGGCGCCCACGCCGCCCTGCCACTGGTACGCCGGGTGGACATGAACCACCAGCCCAAAAAATGCGTTTTTTCCCCGCCGCTGCTCGACGCCATCGTGCAACGGGTGGCGCGCGGCGAACAGAGCATGGTATTTTTGAACCGGCGCGGCTACGCCCCGGTGCTGCACTGCGCCGACTGCGACTGGAAGAGCGAGTGCCCGCATTGCAGCGCCTACCGGGTGTTCCACAAGATCGACCGCACCCTGCGCTGTCACCACTGCGGCTACACCGAACGCGTGCCGCGCGCCTGCCCGGCCTGCGGCAACCCCGACATCGCGCCGCTGGGCCGCGGCACCGAGCGGCTGGAAGAACACCTGGCCGAACTGCTGGCCGGGGTGCGCCGCCCCGATTC
>DIVK01000009.1:0-1845 GCA_002422455.1 Rhodoferax sp. UBA6134 | reverse complement strand
CACGACTTTCGCCACATCACGCTGGTGGCCGCCATCAATCCCGACAACGCGCTGTTTTCCAGTGATTTCCGGGCCCCCGAGCGCCTGTTCAGCCTGCTGATGCAGGCGGCCGGGCGCGCCGGGCGCGACGCCGACAACAGCGCCGCCAGCGAAATGTGGCTTCAGACTTTCCACCCCAAACATCCGCTGTTCGAGGCCCTGAAACGGCATGACTACCCGGCCTTCGCCGCCGGACAACTGAAAGAACGCGCGCAGGCCGGCATGCCGCCCTTCAGTTTCCAGGCGCTGGTGCGGGCCGAAGCGCGCAGCCAGGANNGCACATCACGCTGTACCCCGCCGTGCCCATGAGTGTGCAACGCGTGGCCAACGTGGAGCGTGCCCAGATGCTGATCGAGAGCCCCTCGCGCGCCGCGTTGCAGCACTTTCTGACCGCCTGGCAAAGCGTGCTGCACGCCACCCGGCAACAGCCCGCGGGACGGGGCTTGCTGCGCTGGGCGGTGGACGTGGACCCGTTGGCGATCTGAGCTTACAGGCCCAGCGCCCGGCGCACGCCTGCGCCATAGGCAGGGTCTGCCTTGCTGCAGTTGGCGATGTGGCGCTCCTGAATCGCCTTGGAAGCGCCACCGATCGAGCGGGCGGTGTTGTCAAATAACGCCTGCTGCTGGGCCGGCGTCATCAGGCGGAACAAATTGCCCGGCTGCGAGTAGTAATCCTCGTCCACACGGTGGTTCCAGTGGTCGGCCGCGCCCTCGATGGACAGCGGCGGCTCGGCAAAGTCGGGCTGCTCCTGCCACGCCCCCCGACTGTTGGGCTCGTAGCCAATGCCGGCGCCCTTGTTGTCATCCACCCGCATGGCGCCGTCGCGGTGGTAGCTGTGGACCGGGCATTTGGGGGCGTTCACCGGAATCTGGTGGTGGTTGACACCCAGGCGGTAGCGCTGAGCGTCACCATAGGCAAACAGGCGCGACTGCAGCATCTTGTCGGGCGAGAAGCTGATGCCCGGCACCACATTGGCCGGCGAGAAGGCCAGTTGCTCGATTTCGGCAAAGTAGTTTTCCGCGTTGCGGTTGAGCTCCAGCACGCCCACGTCCAGCAGCGGGTAATCGCCATGCGGCCAGACCTTGGTCAGGTCGAACGGGTTCAGGTGGTAGCTGGCCGCGTCTTTCTCCGGCATGACCTGGATTTTCAGGCTCCAGCGCGGAAAGTCACCGCGGTCAATCGCGTTGAGCAGGTCCGACTGCGAGCTTTCTCGGTCTTTGCCGACCAAAGCCTCCGCCTCGGCATCGGTCAGATTCTGGATGCCTTGTTGCGTCACGAGGTGGAACTTGACCCAAAAGCGCTCGTTTTTTGCGTTGAGCAGGCTGAAGGTGTGGCTGCCAAAGCCATGCATGTGGCGGTAAGACCTGGGCAGGCCGCGGTCACTCATGACGATGGTGACCTGGTGCAATGCTTCGGGCAGCAAGGTCCAGAAGTCCCAGTTGTTTTCGGCGCTGCGCATATTGGTGCGCGGGTCGCGCTTGACGGCGCGATTCAGGTCGGGAAACTTCAGCGGATCGCGCATGAAAAACACCGGCGTGTTGTTCCCCACCAGATCCCAGTTGCCTTCTTCGGTGTAGAACTTCATGGCAAAGCCGCGGATGTCGCGCTCGGCGTCGGCCGCGCCGCGCTCACCGGCCACGGTGGAAAAGCGCATCGCCAGGTCCGTCTTCTTGCCGATGCTTGAGAAGATTTTGGCCTTGGTGTACTTCGTAATGTCATGCGTCACGGTGAAGTTGCCGAAAGCGCCCGAGCCCTTGGCGTGCATGCGCCGCTCGGGGATGACTTCGCGGTGAAAATGCGCCAGCT
>DIVK01000100.1 GCA_002422455.1 Rhodoferax sp. UBA6134 | reverse complement strand
GGTCGTAATGGATGACGGTGTCGGCTTGCGGCAGGTTCAGGCCGACGCCGCCGGCTTTCAGGCTGATCAAAAACAGCGGCACCTGGCCGCTGGTGAATTGGTCGATGAGGGCGTCGCGCCCCTGGCTCTGACCGGTGAGCTTGACCCAGGGAATGTCGCGTTTTTTCAGTTCAGCTTCGATCAGCGTCAGCATGCTGGTGAACTGCGAAAACAGCAAAATGCGCCGCCCCTCGGCCAGCATTTCGGGCAGCATGTCCATCAGTTGTTCCAGCTTGGCCGAGGCCTTGACCTTTTTGGCAGCGTCGAGCTTGAGCAAATGCGGGTCGCAGCAGACCTGGCGCAGTTTCAGCAGCGCGTCCAGAATAGTGATTTGCGACTTGGCCAGGCCCTTGGCATCGAGCGCTTCGCGCACGGTTTTTTCCATGCCCAGGCGAATGGTTTCGTACAGGTCGGCCTGCTTGCCCGAAAGCTCGACGCGCATCACGGTCTCGACCTTGGGTGGCAGCTCGTCGGCCACCAGCGCCTTGGTGCGGCGCAGCATGAAGGGTGTGACGCGGGCACGCAGTTGCTGCAGGACTTCTGGGTCGCCCTGCTTTTCAATGGGTGTGCGAAACAGCTCGGCAAAACGTTTCTGGCTGCCCAAAAACCCCGGCATCAGGAAGTGAAACAGGCTCCAGATTTCGCCCAGGTGGTTTTCCATTGGGGTGCCCGAAAGGCACAGGCGGTGTTTGCTCTTGAGTTCGCTGGCCACTTGCGCCGCGTTGGTGTTGGCGTTCTTGATGTTTTGCGCTTCGTCGAGCACCACCAGATGCCACTGCGCTTCGAGCCAGCGTTCACGGTCGCGGTGCAGCAGCGAATAGGGCGCAATCACGATGTCGTGGTCCATCATGTTGCCGGCCACCTCGTGACGGTCCTTGCCGTGGATCACCAAGCTGCGCAGTCCGGGGCAAAAGCGCTCGGCCTCGCGTTGCCAGTTGCCCATCAGGCTCACCGGCGCAATGATCAGCGCCGGGTGCGTCAGGCGGCCGGCGTCTTTTTCGATCTGGATGTGCACCAGCGTTTGCAGGGTTTTGCCCAGGCCCATGTCGTCGGCCAGAATGCCGGCCAGGCCGTATTCGCGCAAAAACTGCAGCCAGTTCACACCCTGCTGCTGGTAGGGGCGCAGCGAAGCGTTGACGCTTTTTGGAACCGGCGCTTCGGGTAATTCGGCACGGCCTTGCAGGCGCTGCACCAGCTCGCGCAGCTGTTGCGCGCCTTGCCAGACCGCGCCTTCACCCAGTGAGGCGGTTGTGCGCATGGCGTCCAGGCGCGACAGTTTCAGGCTCTCGCCGGCAAAGTCATGGTCGCGGTCACCCACCAGTTCCAGCAGCGCACCCAGCCAGGGTTTGAGGTTGTCGGTGGGCAGGCGAATGAAGCCACCCGTGGGGGCGGGCAGGTAAACAAAGGGCGCAATGTCGGGCAGGCCGGTGACGGCATCCCGCGGGCTGCTGGCGGCCATCTTGATGAGTTCGGGCAACAGCGGCAAGATGTTGTGGCGCGCACCGTTGATCTCCANNTCGCCGTGCTGGATCCAGCCCGTCAACGCGGCGTCCAGCGTCACGTCAAAACCTGCCTGGCGCAAGGCGGCGTAGTCGGTGTCGGCCCATTGCAGCCAGGCCTGTTGGGAGGCGCGGCCAGCGATGCCAAACACGCCCTGGCCGGTGGCCGTGAGGCCCAGTTGCATCAAACTGGTGATGGCTTCGAGCTCGGCTTGCGGCTCGCGGTGCAACAGCAGCCGGCCTTGGGCGTTCTCAATGAGCACGGTGGTGCCCTGGCCCACCCACCAGCCGCGGTGGCCGGCGTAGTCAAAGCGCAAGGTGGCTTGCATCAGGCCGTGGGTCGGTACCTCGGCCACAGCTGTCGGCGTCAGATGCAGGCAGGCCTTGGGTAGGATGCCGGTCAGCGTTTGCAGTGGCTCCAGCACCGGTGGCAGGGGCACCGGCCCCAGGCGCTCGGCCAACTCGGCCTGGAGTTTTTTCAGGGCGCTCGCCTTGAGCGGCGGGCTGCGCAGCAGCACCGCAACCTGGCCCAGGCTCATGTCTTCAACACGGGCCGGGCCGCACAGGCCGCGCTGNNGACTGGGTTTGCGTGACCTCATGCCATTGCCAGCGTACGTCCAGCGGTGGGCCCCATTGCGCGGGCGTGGTGGGCTGGCCGTTTTTGTCGCCAATAAAAAGGCGCCCGGTGCTGGCGGCCAACTCGAGCGCCTGCAGGCCGTATTTGCCCTCCAGCGTCACGCGCGACTTGGCGCCGTAGCTGTAAAAATAGGCGCTGTCAGCATTGGGCATGGTGCGCATCAGTTGCAGTACGTCGTGGTCGGTGTCAGAAGCCAGGTCGTACACCGGCTGACCGCTGCCGGGGGTGGTCTTGATGGGCTTGGCCTTGGCCCAGGCGCCATTGACCTTGGGGTAGGACACCACGGCTTCGAGCGTCAGCAGCGGCTGCGGACCCTGCGGCGCGATGACATTGAGCAGGTACAAAAACACTTCGTGGCGCGGGTTGCCATCGTTGCGCCCGGCTGCCAAGGGAGCCCTGGCGCCACTGCGTTCGAGTTCACCGAGCCAGCGGATCACCTGGTTCTCGGCTTCGAGCTGGGCGGCGGCCTGGCGCCGCGCCAGATCAGCCTGACGCTGCGCCGCCAGCTCCTGTTCGGTGAGCGGTTTGAAGCTGGGCGCGGACGCGCTGGCGCCCAGGATCTGCTGCCCCTTGTAAGCCGCCTTGATCATCAGTGCCACGCCGTGCTTGCACTGGTAACCGACCGGGCAAGTGCAGTCGCTGTCCCATTCCAGCACGCGGCCCTCGGGACTGCGCTTGACTTCGATGCTGAGCTCGTAGGGCTGGCGTGCGCTGCCCTGCACCTCGCCCAGCAGTAACCATTCGTCTTCCAGCGGTTCGATGGACAGACTCAGCACGCGCTGGTTGCGGTACAACTCCAGGCCACGCGTGTAAGTGGCGGCGTCGCAGCACTGCACCAGCGAGGCCAGGTCCAGCCAGAGATTGGAGGAATGCCAGTGACTTTGCATCAAATAGGATGTGGATTCAGAATTTCAGAGAGGGCACTGCAAAGTCATCGCGGCGAGGGCGCCGCTCCCACAGGGTGCCGCTCCCACAGGGCGCCGGGGCTGAAACTTGTGGGAGGCCCGCCCTCGGGCCGATGCTTGTCTGGCCCAGAGGCTCATGGCGCTTGTTCAGGCCGCCGTATGGCCCATGGCGTGGCCGGCTTGCTGGTCGGCGTGGTAGCTGGAGCGCACCATGGCACCCACGGCGGCGTGCTTGAAGCCCATCTCGTAGGCCTTGGTCTCGAACATCTTGAACACGTCGGGGTGCACGTAGCGCTTCACGGTCAGGTGCGAAGTCGACGGCGCCAGGTACTGGCCGATGGTGAGCATGGTGATGCCGTGGGCACGCATGTCGCGCATCACTTCCAGAATTTCCTCGTCGGTTTCGCCCAGGCCCACCATCAGGCCGCTCTTGGTCGGCACGTCGGGGAACAGCGCCTTGAATTTTTTCAAAAGATTCAGGCTGAACTGGTAGTCCGAGCCGGGGCGCGCTTCCTTGTACAGGCGCGGGATGGTTTCCAGGTTGTGGTTCATCACATCCGGCGGCGCGGCCTTGAGGATCTCGAGCGCGCGGTCGTCACGGCCCCGGAAGTCGGGCACCAGCACCTCGATTTGGGTCTGCGGCGACTTGGCGCGGATGTGCTCGATGCAGGACACAAAATGGCCGGCACCGCCGTCACGCAGGTCGTCGCGGTCGACGCTGGTGATGACCACGTATTTCAGCTTGAGCTGGGCAATGGTGTTGGCCAGATTGATGGGTTCGTTGACATCGAGCGGGTCGGGGCGGCCATGGCCGACGTCACAAAACGGGCAGCGCCGGGTGCATTTGTCGCCCATGATCATGAAGGTGGCCGTGCCCTTGCCGAAACATTCGCCAATGTTGGGGCAACTGGCTTCCTCGCA
>DIVK01000019.1:2894-13459 GCA_002422455.1 Rhodoferax sp. UBA6134 | reverse complement strand
TTGAAGTGTTTTTTTGAATGATGGATGCAGCCGGAATTCGGTGACATCTAGCGCCATTCTGGGGTCGGGGCTCCACCACAGGATGGGTTGCCTTGCGCTGTACCAGGGGAAAACCCCTTGGCTGTAGGCGCGGCGAAGTGTGTCGACATCCAGTATGCCGCCGGTAGCCAGCAGTCCGGGCGCGGGAGAATTGGCGTCCCAGGCCTGGCTTGCAGGAGGGAAATCCTGGCCCGGTGCCAACCATGAAAGTGGGGGCGTTTGAAATGACATTGCCAAACTGTATCTGATGGGATGAATGTTCAAGACTCATGTACCGCTGTATGTCTTGCGGTAATTCAATGGTAAACGGTTGTTTTCTGGAGGAATTGGTGCCGTCGACCGTTACAATACGAACGAGTCGGGGCGTAGCGCAGCCTGGTAGCGCATCTGGTTTGGGACCAGAGGGTCGAAGGTTCGAATCCTTTCGCCCCGACCATCATTTCAAGGATCAGCAGGTTGCTACCGGCTGATCCTTTTCTTTTGCGCGCGGCCGTCCGCAGCGCGGGCCGGTGTCACCCCGCCATCAGTTTGTGCACCAGATCGCCGGTGTTGGAGGCCCCGTACTTGCGCATCAGGCGGGCACGGTAGATCTCGATGGTGCGGTGGCTGATCGAGAGTGCCTTGCCGATTTCCTTGCTCGTCAGGCCGTCCATTAGGTGGGCCGCCACTTCGCGCTCGCGCGCGGTCAGCTCGGCTTTGACGGGCCGGCGTGAGCTCAGGTCCTGAAAAGTCCAGATGCCAGCCTCGTGAGGGGCGGTCTGGTCGAGGGTCCGTCCGGTTACGTGGCACCAGAAGGTTTCGCCGTTGGCGCGTTTCATGATGCGATCATCGGCATAAGTGCCGCGACGGTTCAAAACGGGCGCAATGCGCGAGCCGGTACGCTCAAATTCGATGGCGCTGGGATACAGCACCTGAAACGATTGACCGACCAGCAGTTCACGTGACGTGCCAAACATCTCGCTCAGGTGCTGGTTGCAGTCCACAATGGCACGGTTGCGCGAGAGGGCGAGTCCGACCGGTGCCAGTTCGAAGGCAAGACGGTAATCGATGTCCATGCTGGTCTGTGTCGCCGGAGTCAGGGTTTGTACTTTACGAAGAACTACGTATGCGGATAAGTAGTATCGTACGGCACATGTTTCTTCAAAGGAGATGGATCAGTGAACAAGATTTACCCAAGCGCGGCCAAGGCGCTGGAAGGCATCGTCAAAGACGGTCAACTTCTGGCTGTTGGCGGCTTTGGCCTGTGCGGCATTCCCGAGGCCCTGATTGATGCCCTGCGTGACAGCGGTGTGAAGGACCTGGTCGTGATCTCCAACAATGCAGGCGTCGATGGCTTCGGCCTGGGCAAGTTGCTGGAAACACGCCAGATCAAAAAAATGATTTCCAGCTACGTGGGCGAAAACAAGGAGTTTGAACGGCAATACCTCGCCGGAGAGCTGCAGCTTGAGTTCACCCCGCAGGGCACGCTGGCCGAGAAGCTGCGGGCCGGCGGCGCGGGCATTCCCGCGTTTTATGTGCGAACGGGCGTCGGCACGCTGGTGGCCGAGGGCAAGGAAGCCCGCGAATTTGACGGCCACACTTACATTCTGGAGCGCGCCCTGGTGCCCGAGGTGTCATTGGTCAAGGCCTGGAAGGCGGACAGGAGTGGAAACTTGCTGTTCAGGCGCACCGCGCGCAATTTCAATCCGGCGGTGGCGATGGCGGGCAAGATTACGGTGGTCGAAGTCGAAGAGATTGTGGAAACCGGCACTTTCGATCCCGACGCCATTCACTTGCCCGGTATTTACGTGCATCGGTTGGTGTTGAACGCCAATCCGGAAAAACGCATCGAAAAACGCACCATCACTGAGAAAGCAGGAGTCTGATCATGGCCTGGACACACGACCAAATGGCAGCCAAAGCCGCCGGGGAATTGCAGGATGGTTTTTACGTCAACCTCGGGATCGGCTTGCCCACCCTGGTGGCGAACTTCGTCAAACCGGACATCGAAGTGTGGCTGCAAAGTGAAAACGGCATGCTGGGCATTGGCCCATTTCCCACCGATGATGAGGTGGATGCCGACCTGATCAACGCGGGCAAGCAGACCGTGACGACGATTCCCGGATCAAGCATCTTCGGCAGCCACGACAGCTTCGCCATGATTCGCGGCGGCAAGATCAACCTGAGCATTCTGGGTGCCATGCAGGTGAGCGAAAAGGGCGATCTGGCCAACTGGATGATCCCCGGCAAGATGGTCAAGGGCATGGGCGGCGCGATGGACCTGGTGGGCGGTGTCAAGAACGTGGTGGTGTTGATGGAGCATGTGGCGAAGAAAAAAGACGGCACTTTCGACCTGAAAATATTGCCGAACTGCACCCTGCCTCTGACCGGCGTTGCCGTGGTGGACCGCATCATCACCGACCTGGCGGTGCTGGACGTGACGCCCCATGGTCTCAAGGTGGTGGAGATGGCGCCGGGCGTGACGCGCGAAGAACTGCAGGCCAAGACCGGCGTGCCACTGCACTAAAAAATGGGTCGTGCCGCACCGGCGACCCCGAGGACGCGCCAAAATTGGTGACGCACGCTTTGCTGAATTCTTCCCAAAGTACCCTGGCGAGGGATGGTGAGCGTTCCATGTTTTTTTCATCAACCATTGCGGGGAGGTTTATATGCCCATATTGAACTACGGGAATCCCATTCGATTTGATTTCGGAGCCGTCAAGCACTTGCCGGACGCCTTGGCGAAGCTGGCCGTCAGCCGCCCGTTGCTGGTGACGGATGCTGGCGTACGTGCCGCTGGCCTGGCGGATCGGGCGCTCGACTCGCTCGGCGCGTTTGGACGGATTCCTATCTACGATCAAACACCGGGAAATCCCACGGAAGACGCTGTGATGGACGCATTGGCGCTGTACCAAAGCGAAGGCTGTGACGGCGTTGTGTGCATCGGCGGCGGATCCCCCATGGACCTCGGCAAGGCCGTTGCCCTGCTGGCGCTCAGTGGTGGGCCATTGGATCAGTACGATCCATTGAAAGGGGGCAATAAACACGTCAAGGGGGTTTCCCCCCTGATCGCAATCCCCACCACCTCGGGCACCGGCAGCGAGGCCTCGATGGGATTTGTGATCATCATGAACGACGGTCGAAAACTGACCTTTGCGAATCCGCTGTTCTTCCCCAAACTTTCCCTGTGCGATCCCGAATTAACGCTGGGTCTGCCGCCATTGACGACAGCTGCCACCGGCATGGACGCCATGACACATTGCATCGAGGCCATTCTTGCGTCCGGTGACAATCCGCCGGCCGACGGCATTGGTCTCGATGGCCTCTGGCGCGGCTGGCGCCACCTGCAGCGAGCCGTCGAGGACGGGTCTGACCGCAAGGCGCGCTGGGAAATGATGATGGCGTCGACCGAAGGCGCTTTGGCCTTCGTGAAGGGGCTGGGGGCAGTGCACTCGATGAGCCATGCTGCCGGGCGCATCAAGTCCCTGCGTTTGCACCATGGCACCCTGAACGCGGTGATCCTGCCGACCGTGTTGCGCTTCAACGAGAGCGTGTGCGAAGTGCAGTATGGGCGGATCCGCCAGGCAATGGGGCTTTCGTCCACTGCAGATCTCGCCCAGGAGGTCGAGCGCATGAATGCTGCCATTGGCTTGCCCAAGGGGCTGGCGGCGATGGGAGTGTCCGCTGAACTGATCAACGACATGGTGCCGCACGCAGTCAGTGACCTGTCCACCCGGACCAACCCCAAACCCGTTGGCGCTGACGATTACGCGATGATGTTTCGCGCCGCCATGTAATGTCGCACGCGCCACATGGGATGCCGCTGACGCGGTGGCGGGGTACAGAAGAATTGCAAGAATCGGGGGGGTGAGGGGAATCGAACAATGTCCTGGCTTGCAGGTCTGGCGCCGTGCTGAGAATGCCCTTGCCTTCCATCTTGCGCTGCACCGCCAGCAGCGTGGACGCCTTGATCGTAGACAAAGGCAGGGCACCGACGTGCGGGAAAAGGTAAAAGCTCGTTCATGCGCAGCCACTTGGCCCCATGGCCTTCCCTTCGGCTTGCGGCCCTCATGGCGTGGAACTCACGCGCCACGATTTCATAGGTGTTTGCCGTTTCGACGGATTTGGCTTGTTTTTCCTCGCGCTTGGATGCGCTGGGGGCAATCCCGTCTGTACGAGACGCTAAAAAGCTGCCATTTGGAGCGGGTGAAGGGAATCGAACCCTCGTATGAAGCTTGGGAAGCTGCCGTTCTGCCATTGAACTACACCCGCATCGAGAACAGTCAGGGACAGGTCCGATCAGTCTCGCAACTGGCGGTCTGTCCCGCAAGGGCTTGAATTTTACTTCAGGCTGTCGTCCAGGCAGAGGTACTTGATCTCCACGTAGTCGTCCACGCCGTGGTGCGAGCCCTCGCGGCCAAGATTGATGACTTAAAATTGCCCGGTCGGGTGGACGGGTTTTTCCCCTGCGGTGCTTTGCCGGCTTCCGCGCTTCCCCCTTCGAGAATCCATCAACCATTCCCCACGCCATGAATTCACCTGCCACCCCCGTTAGCGTTGCCGATATCCGCAAGATATTTCTGGATTTCTTCGAGTCCAAGGGGCATACCGTGGTGCCCAGCAGCCCATTGGTGCCGGGCAACGACCCGACGTTGATGTTCACCAACTCGGGCATGGTGCAGTTCAAGGACGTGTTTCTCGGCAGCGACAAGCGCTCTTACGTGCGCGCTGCCTCGGTGCAGGCCTGTCTGCGCGCCGGGGGCAAGCACAACGATCTGGAGAACGTGGGTTACACCGCGCGCCACCACACTTTCTTCGAGATGCTGGGCAACTGGAGCTTTGGCGACTATTTCAAGCGCGACTCGCTGAAATGGGGCTGGGAGCTGCTGACCCAGGTCTATGGCCTGCCGGCCGACAAACTGCTGGTCACGGTCTACATCGACGACCAGGAAGCCTATGACATCTGGACGAAAGAAATCGGCTTGCCGTCCGAGCGCGTGATTCGCATCGGCGACAACAAGGGCAAGAAATACGCTTCCGACAATTTCTGGATGATGGCCGACACCGGCCCCTGCGGCCCGTGCTCGGAAATCTTCTACGACCATGGCCCGGACATCCCGGGCGGCCCGCCGGGCAGCCCGGGCGAAGACGGCGACCGCTTCATCGAAATCTGGAACCACGTGTTCATGCAGTTCGACATGCAAAGCGACGGCAGCCTGGTCAGTTTGCCTGCGCCCTGTGTCGATACCGGCATGGGGCTGGAGCGCCTGGCGGCCATTTTGCAGCACGTACACAGCAACTACGAAATTGATATTTTCGACGCGCTGATCAAGGCCGCCGCGCGTGAAACCGGCTGTGTCGATCTGGGCAACAAGAGCCTGCGCGTGATTGCCGACCATATCCGTGCGACGGCCTTTCTGGTCAGCGACGGCGTGACCCCTTCCAACGAAGGGCGTGGCTATGTGCAGCGCCGCATCATCCGCCGCGCCATCCGCCACGGCTACAAGCTGGACCGCAAGACACCGTTCTTCCACAAGCTGGTGCCCGATCTGGTGGCGCTGATGGGCGAGGCCTACCCGAAACTCAAAGCCGACGAAAAACGCATCACCGAGGTGCTCAAGGCCGAGGAAGAGCGCTTCTACGAGACGCTGGAGAACGGCATGCAGATTCTGGATGCCGCGCTGGAAGACGGGGTCAAGGTGCTGCCCGGCGAGGTGGCCTTCAAGCTGCACGACACCTATGGCTTCCCGCTCGATCTGTCGGCCGACGTGTGCCGCGAGCGCGGCCTGAGCGTGGACGAGGCCGGCTTTGCTGCCGCCATGGAAAAACAAAAGGCCCAGGGCCGCGCCGCCGGCAAGTTCAAGATGGACCGGGCGCTGGACTACAACGGGGACGGCAATGACTTCGTCGGTTACGACAGCCTGACGCAAGTTTCCAAAGTGGTGGCGCTCTACGCCGACGGTGCGGAGCTGGCTGAGTTGCAGGCCGGACAAGCCGGCGTGGTGGTGCTGGACAGTACGCCGTTTTACAGCGAGAGCGGCGGCCAGGTCGGCGACGTTGGCGCCGTCTTCTGTGACAGCGCCCTGTTCGAGGTGGCCGACACCCAGAAAATCAAGGCCGACGTGTTTGGCCACCACGGCACGCTCAAGAACGGCACGCTCAAGGTGGGCGCGGTCGTCACCGCCCATGTGGATGCCGCGCTGCGGGCCGCCACCCAGCGCAACCACAGCGCCACCCACCTGATGCACAAGGCGCTGCGCGAGGTGCTGGGCGAGCACGTGCAGCAAAAGGGCAGCCTGGTGACGCCTGAGCGCACCCGTTTTGACTTTGCCCACAACGCTCCCGTCACCGACGCCCAGGTCCGCGAGATCGAGGCCCGCGTCAATGCCGAGATTCTGGCCAACGCCGCGACGCAGGCCCGCGTGATGGACATCGAGGCAGCGCAGAAGACCGGCGCCGTGATGCTGTTCGGCGAGAAGTACGGTGAGTCGGTGCGCGTGCTCGACATTGGCGCCAGCCGCGAACTGTGCGGCGGCACACACGTGCAGCGCAGTGGCGACATCGGCCTGTTCAAGGTGGTGGCGCAAAGCGGCGTGGCCTCCGGCGTGCGCCGCATCGAGGCGGTGACGGGCCAGCATGCACTGAGCTACCTGCAGGAGCTGGAAGACACGGTGACGGCGGCGGCGGACACCCTCAAGGCGCCCGTGGTGGAGGTCAATGAGCGCATCGGCCAGATGCTCGATCACGTCAAGTCGATGGAGAAGGAAATTGCCGCGCTCAAGGGCAGGCTGGCGTCCAGCCAGGGCGACGAACTCATGGCGCAGGCGCTGGCCGTGACGGGCAAGGATGGGGTCGTGTTGCGGGTGCTGGCCGCCCGGCTCGAAGGCGCGGATACCAAAACCCTGCGCGACACCCTGGACAAGCTGAAAGACAAACTCAAAACTGCCGTCATCGTGCTGGCGGCAGTCGACGGCGACAAGGTGCAGATCGCCGCCGGTGTCACGCCCGATACCACGGGCAAGGTCAAGGCCGGGGAGCTGGTCAACTTCATCGCCGCCCAGGTCGGCGGCAAGGGTGGCGGCAAGGCCGACATGGCCATGGCCGGCGGCACCGAACCGGCCAAACTGGCTGCCGCCCTGAGCAGCGTGCCGGGCTGGGTCAGCGCCAGGGTCTGAGCGCGCGGGCTGGTTTGCCCGTCAGGCCCTGGGCACGGGCACGATGCTGGGCTCCGGATCGGGCAGGGCCGGCTCGAACGGCGCCGGTTCGTTGGGCCGGGGCGGCTTGCCCGGCTCATCCTCCGGGGGCGGCTGAAACGGTGCCGGGGGCAGCTCCGGTGGTATGGGCTGGCCAATTGAGGTGATGGTTTTCATGGTCGTAGCCTTCATGAGGGTGGCGTCGATGTTAACCAGCCTGTCAGCAGGCCGCACTAGGGGCCACCGCTTTCATCCCGGTTGTCCCAGTTCAGGCGGCGCTGGCTCTCGAAGTGGCGCGGCTCGCCGCTGACGGGATCGACAAACTCGATCGACCTGGCCAGCAGTTGCAGTGGCTGCGCGTAGTCGATTTGCCCCGCGGGCGTGAGGGTCGGGTACAGGCCGTCGCCCACGATCGGCAGGCCCAGGGCGGCCATGTGTACGCGCAACTGGTGGCGTTTGCCGGTGACGGGGCGCAGGGCATAGCGGGCCAGGGCGCCACGCACCGCCAGCACCTCCAGGTGGGTGACGGCGTTGGGCGGGCCGCTGACCTCGTGCTGCAGCATGAAGTGGCCGGCCTCGACGATGCGGCTCTCGCGGCTGAGGGGCAGCGTCACGTCTGCCCGCCAGGGGGCGATGGCTTCGTAGGTCTTTTTGACGTTGCGCTGGCTGAACAGCGCGTGGTAGACGGCGCGCGTGGCGGGCTGTTTCGAGAACATGACCAGCCCCGCCGTGTCGCGGTCGATGCGGTGTACCGGCACGAGCGTGTCGATGCCCAGTTTCTGCTTGAGCCGCACCAGCACGGTCTCGTTCAGGTAGCCGCCGGATGGCACCACCGGCAAAAAATGCGGCTTGTCGACCACCACCAACTGCTCGTCCTGAAACAGGACGACCTCGTCAAACGGGATGCGCGGCTCATCCGGCACCGCGCGGTAATAGTAGATGCGGCGGTGGCCCCGGTAGGGCGTGCTTGGCGTGACCGGTATGCCGTACTCGTCCACCACGTCGCCTTGCCGCATGCGCTGCTGCCAGACATCGCGCGAGATGGCGGGGAAGCGCTCCGTCAAGAAATCCAGGGTGGCGGGCCAGGCTCCGGCGGGCAGGCCGATGCAGCTGGGGCCGATGCCGTTGCGGGCGGGTGGCACGAAATGGCCGGTTGGCGGGGTCATTGGCCGTGGCGGGTGCGCTGCGCAGTGACAGGCGAGGAGTTCATCACGCGACCCGCTCAAACACCACGTCCCACACGCCGTGCCCGAGTTTGATGCCGCGGTTTTCGAACTTGGTTAGTGGCCTGTAGTGGGGTTTGGCGGCGTAGCCCGGCAGCTCCGCGTCGCCGGGCGCGGCGGTGTTTTTCAGCAGCGGCTCGGCGCTGAGCACTTCCAGCATCTGCTCGGCGTAGGGCCGCCAGTCGGTGGCGCAGTGCAGGTAGCCGCCCGGCTTGAGGCGGGCTGCCAGTTTGGCGATGAGGGGGCTCTGGATCAGGCGACGTTTATTGTGTTTTTTCTTGTGCCACGGATCGGGAAAGAAGATGTGAATGCCGTCCAGGCTCTGCGGCGCCAGCATGTGGTCGATGACTTCGACCGCGTCGTGCGACACGATGCGGATGTTGCGCAGGCCCTGCTCGCCGATGCGCTTGAGCAAGGCACCCACGCCGGGTTCATGCACCTCGCAGCAAAGGAAGTTTTTTTCCGGCATCAGCGCGGCGATGTGGGCGGTGGCCTCGCCCATGCCGAAGCCGATCTCCAGGATCAGCGGCCGGGCGTTGGAAGCGCCTGGGTCATCGGCCTGCGCGGCATCGGCGAAAGCTGCAGCAAGATCAAGCGCGCCAGTCTGGTACGGCAGCAAAAAACGGGGGCCCATGTCCTCGAACGCCTTGGCCTGGCCGGTGGTGGTGCGACCGGCGCGCCGTACAAAACTCTTGATTTCCTTGGGATAGCTCACGCCCTCGGGCAGGCAGCCCCGGACGCGGGGGCTGCGCGTGCCGCCGGTGGGCGCGGGAGGGGCTGCTGGGGTGGGTTGGTTTGTATCGTTCACGGGGGGGATTGTAGAGAGGCCTGTGGTTTTCTTTTTTGCGTTGAGGGTTTCCGAAGTCTTGTTCTCCCCCCCCTATCTCCCCCTCTATTGTCCAGCGGGGCGGGGGGCGTGCGTGGGGGAAAACTCCCAGAATCCAACCCAGAACCGGAGCGCCTCCGCCACGCTGCCATCTTGCGCCGGCAGCCCCAGCACACCGGCAGCACGGTTCAGCGCGGCGAGCGGATCGCTCGTGTCCAGCGCCAAAGCCCCGTTCTGCTTGGAGAGCTTTTCGCCATTGACCCCCCGCACCAGCGGCGTGTGCAGGTAGTGTGGCGTCGGCTGGCGCAGGGCTTGTTGCAGCAGGATTTGGCGCGCGGTGTTGTCGGCCAGGTCCTCGCCGCGCACCACGTCGGTGATGCCCTGTGCCGCGTCGTCCACCACCACGGCGAGCTGGTAGGCAAAACAGCCATCGGCGCGCTTGAGTACAAAGTCGCCCACCTCGGCCGGCACGTCCTGCTGCTGGGCGCCCAGGCGGCGGTCAGTCCAGTGGATGATGGGTGTTGTTGTGTTCGTCCGCAGCCGCCAGGCCCGGCCCGCCCGGCCGTGCAGGCCGGTGCGGCAGGTGCCGGGGTAAATGAGTTCACCGTGGCGTGTGCGGCCCTGTCCCTGGCGGTTCAACGCGGTTTCAATGGCCTTGCGCGAGCAGGCGCAGGGGTAGGCCAGCCCCCGCGCCACCAGCTGGTCGAGCGCCTGCTGGTACAGCCCGCTGCGCTGCGATTGCCACACCGGCGGTGCGTCCGGCTGCAGGCCGCAGGCGGCCAGCTGCTGCAGGATGACGCGGTCCATGTCCGGCACGCAGCGCGGTGCGTCCACGTCTTCCAGACGTACCAGCCAGCACCCGTCATGGGCTTTGGCGTCCAGCCAGCTGGCCAGTGCCGCGACCAGCGAGCCGGCGTGCAGCGGCCCGGTGGGGGAGGGGGCGAATCTACCTCGGTAAACAGACATGGCGGTTATGGCGTGAGTGCCGCCGGATCGCCCCAGGGTGCGAGGGCTCCCGCGGGGGAGCGGCGACCCGCGAAGCGGCGCAGCGCGGGGGTTAAACGACTGCCAGTGCCAGTGCCAGACCCGAGAGGAAGGCGTCTTCGACCCGGTGGCCCAGGCACCAGTCGCCGCAGGCGCCGATGCCGGTCTTGGCGTCCCACAAATGGGATGCTCCCAGGGGCCGCAGGGTCTGGGCGTAACGCCAGCGCTGGCTGTCCACGTGGCTGGGTTCGGCGCGGATGCCGGTGACTTCGGAGAAGGCCTTGAGCAGCTTGGCCTGCACCCGCAGGGCGTCGTCTTCCA
>DIVK01000019.1:2239-2829 GCA_002422455.1 Rhodoferax sp. UBA6134 | reverse complement strand
GCCAGCATCAGCGTCCAGCAGGGGGCGACCTGAACTTTGCCGATGCGTTGCGCCAGCGCCTTTGCCTGCCGGGACGCTTGCAGCAGGTCGCGCGCTGGTTCTGCGGGCATGGCCAGCAGAACCGCGTCAAAGCCGGAGAAGACGTGTTGCGCGTCGCCCGGCCCTTCGGTGTGGAGTTGCCATTTGCGTGCGTCAAGTGCATCGCGTTGCAGGCCGGTGACCCGGGTCTGCAGTTCCATGCCGTGCTGTTCCGTCAGCGGCTGCGCCCAGTGGTTGAGCAGCGCACCCATGTCGGGCACCGGCACCCAGTGCGCCTCCTTGCCGGTCTGGCCGGCGGCGGCGACCCGGCCGTGTTCATCCAGAACCCGTACCATGCTGGCGCTCCAGGGGCGGCACAGACCCGGCACGGTGTTCAGTGCCAGCGTAAAACGCGGATCACGCACGGTGAAATACTGCACGCCGTGGTCAAACGTGCCAAAGGGACTGTGGCGCGTGGACATGCGCCCGCCAGGGCCTGCACTTTTCTCGAAGACCGTGACCCGATGGCCCGCCTGCGCCAGGGTGCGGGCGCAGGCGACGCCCGCCATGCC
>DIVK01000019.1:1727-2212 GCA_002422455.1 Rhodoferax sp. UBA6134 | reverse complement strand
TGGGCGAGCCACCATGCCAGCGCGCGCCCCGGCCCCGTGCCGGTGGCATTGCGCCACGCGTAATGGATTTGCACCACGCGTTGCGGACGGTCTGTTTTTCTGACCACCAGACGACCGGTGTCGATGAAGCTGCGGGCCATGCATTCGGGCACGAAGCCGCTGCCCAGGCCCCGCAGTTGCGCATCCAGCTTGGCCTGCATGCTGGCGACGGTGAAAACATCCTGCCCGCCCAGCAGGCCGACGGTCAGGCCGCCGCCGCGCGTTACGGTGTCGGCCACGGCCACGGCCCGGTGCTGCCGGATCAATTCGTCGGTCAGCGGCTCGGGCGCGCCGGCCAGCGGGTGGTGGGGCGCCACCGCGTAGACAAAACTCACCTCGCCCAGCGGTTTGCCATGAATGCCCGCGTTGTTGGGGGACTCGGCCACCCCCAGCGCCAGATCAGCCTGGCCGGCGGTGAGGGCCTCCAGCGTGCCGGACAGTGTTTC
>DIVK01000019.1:0-1607 GCA_002422455.1 Rhodoferax sp. UBA6134 | reverse complement strand
ACGCCGAGTTCGCGGGCGGCGGCGGCAAAGCTGCCGGCCTTCGCGATGACCTGCAGCATGGCCAGGGCGTCGGGCGTCAGAACATCGCGGGCGCTTTGCATTTGCATCTCTTTCTGGTTCTAATTATTTGAATGATGCCAGCAAACGTCATGGATTGCGAGCCCGCGCCGGACGCCTAAAGTTCAGTTCACAGGATCTCACAGGAGCCAGACGATGTTGACCCTTCGCAAGTCCCGGGAGCGTGGCTATGCCGATCACGGCTGGCTCAAGTCGTTTCACAGTTTTTCGTTCGCCGGTTACCACGACCCGCAGCACATGGGCTGGGGCAATCTGCGCGTCATCAACGAAGACCGCATTGCGCCCGGTACCGGCTTTGGCGTCCATGGCCACCGCGACATGGAAATCATCAGCTACGTGCTGGCGGGTGAGCTGGCGCATCGGGACACGCTGGGCAACGTGCGCGGCATTCCGCCCGGCGACGTGCAGCGCATGAGCGCGGGCAGCGGCGTGCGGCACAGCGAGTTCAACCACGCACCGAACGAGAGTACGCATCTTTTGCAAATCTGGATCGAGCCCAACGTGATGGGCCTGGCGCCGAGTTACGAGCAAAAGACATTCACTGACGACTGCAAGCGGGGCCGGCTGTGCCTGGTGGCCTGCGGTGACGGCGCGCACGGTGCGGTGATCATTCATGCCGATGCCCGTCTCTATGCCGGTCTGTTCGATGGCGCCGAAACCGCCCAACTCACGTTGGCGCCGCAGCGCAAGAGTTACGTGCATCTGGTGCGTGGCGAACTCGAAGTCAACGGCACCGCGCTGACTGCGGGCGATGCGGCATTGATCGAAGGCGAGCATCTGCTGCGGCTGGCGCACGGCAAAGAGGCTGAAGTGCTGGTGTTTGATCTTGGCGCCTGATTTTTTTCGTTCACCCTCTTCAGGTTTTGTTGCAAACCGGATCGTTTCCCCTGGGCGGCTTGATGGTCAGGCCGCATTTTTTCATCACCTCACTCAAGGAGTATTCACATGGCAAAAACAGCCGTCGTTTTTCATTCGGGTTATGGTCACACCCTGCGCATGGCGCAGGCCGTGGCGCAGGGCGCTGGCGCCGAACTGGTGGCCATTGACGCCGACGGCAATGTGTCGGAGGCGGGCTGGAGCACGCTCAATGCGGCCGACGCCATCATCATGGGCTCGCCCACCTACATGGGCAGCGTGAGCTGGCAGTTCAAAAAGTTTGCCGATGCTTCCAGCAAGCCCTGGTTCAGCCAGCAGTGGAAGGACAAGCTGTTCGCCGGCTTCACCAACAGCGCCACCATGAACGGCGACAAGCTCTCCACGCTGCATTACCTGTTCACGTTGGCCATGCAGCACGGCGGCATCTGGGTTGGCACCGGCATGATGCCCAGCAACAGCAAGGCGGCCCAGCGCAACGACGTCAACTATGTGGGCTCCTTCAGCGGCGCCATGGCGCAGTCGCCGTCGGACGCCTCTCCGGCGGAGATGGCCCAGGGTGACCTGGACACGGCCAGGCTGTTTGGTCAGCGCGTGGCGGCGGTGGCGGCGAAATTGGGCGCCTGACGCGATTCAGCCCTCGCAAGGGGGGCAGC
>DIVK01000006.1:6417-7007 GCA_002422455.1 Rhodoferax sp. UBA6134 | reverse complement strand
CTCAGGGCCTGCGGCTGTGCCTGCAAGCTGGCGTCAAAAGCGGCTGCATGGAGCGCGGTGGAGCCGCGCAATGGCAGGCGCAGTGCGAACTCGCCTTCTTCGGGAATGCACTCCTTGCGGCACACCAGCCAGCTGGCCTTGAGTTTGATTTCCAGGTCGGTGCCGGGCAGTGAGGGCTTGAAGTCCGGTGTCACGGTGAGCGGTACCGGCAGCAGCACCGTGCCTTCGTAGCCGTAGTTGGCCAGGTTGCCGATCGGGATTTTTTTGGGCAGCGGCCAGGCGATGTCGCCTGCCGTCACGCCCGGCGGCAGCGTCCACTGCAGCGCCGTGGGCAGGCCGGAATCGCCCGAGTTCTTCCAGTAGGTGTGCCAGTCGGGCTGGTGGCTGAGCTGCAGGCCGAGCCATACCGTTTTGCCAGGGCCGGCCCCGTCCGGCGCGTGGGCCAGCAACTCGGCCCGCACCTGCGCCGTGGTGACCACGGCGGACGTGACGTTTTGGGCGCTGGCTCCCGCCGACAGCGCGCCGGCAGCGATCGACAGCAGGGCAGGCAGAAAGCGCAGGGCGAGGTTTGAATGTGTCATTGCAATGGA
>DIVK01000006.1:0-6387 GCA_002422455.1 Rhodoferax sp. UBA6134 | reverse complement strand
ATGTCGGCCGCCGCCACGCCGAACAACGGCGCCAGAAAGCGAACCATGTGATCCGTGGCCTTGCCCGCCACCGGCGCAGCCGTCACACTGACCTTGAGTTGCGTGCCCTTGGGTTTGCCAAGGGCGTCCCTGCTGGCGCCGGGCTTGCCCAGAATGTTGACCACCAGCACGTCACCGTCCCAGGCGAAAAAAGAGTCGCCGGTGACGTTTCTGACCTGGCCGCGGCTCATGCGGCAAGCTCCGCGACCAGGCCGGGCGGCGCGCTGGCCGGGGCGCTGCATCCGTCGGTGTTGACCTGCTGGCAAAAAAGGAATTGCACCATGCTTCGATAATACCGGCATGCCTCACGCCCCAGCCGCCGCGCAACACGCCGCGCCCGCCATTGTCCTGTGCACCCTGAATGCCCGGTACATCCATGCCTCGCTCGGGTTGCGCTATTTGCTGGCCAATATGGGCGAGTTGACGCCGCAAACCGTGCTGCGCGAATTCACCATTGCCCGCCCATCTCAGGAGATCGTGGACGAGTTGCTGTTGACGCTGGGCGAGCCCCTGCCTGGCGCCGTGCAGATCATCGGCTTTGGCGTCTACATCTGGAACGTGACCCGGACTTGTGAGGTGCTGCGCCGGCTGAAAAACCAGCGCCCCGCCGTCAAGGTGGTGCTGGGCGGGCCGGAGGTCAGCCACGAGGTCGACGAGCAGGCCATCGTGCGGCTGGCCGACCACGTCATCACCGGCTGGGGCGATGTGAGTTTTGCCAGTCTGTGCCGCGCCCTGCTGCACGGGCCACGCCCGCTGATGAAGGTCATGGCCGGCGAGCAGCCCCCGCTGGCGCAGATTGCGCTGCCCTATGCCGGGTACAGCGACGCCGATCTGGCGCATCGCCTGCTGTATGTCGAGGCCTCGCGCGGCTGCCCCTTCAAGTGCGAGTTTTGCCTGAGTTCGCTCGACAAGACGGCCTGGGCCTTTGATCTGGATGCCTTTCTCGCGGCCATGCAGGGCCTGTACCAGCGCGGCGCGCGCAACTTCAAGTTTGTCGACCGTACCTTCAATTTGAAGATTGACGCCTCGGTGCGCATTCTTCAGTTTTTTCTGGATCGGCTGCCGGCGCCGGGTATGGGCACGCCGGGCGCTGCGCTGTTCGTGCATTTTGAGGTCGTGCCCGACCAGTTGCCCGATCGTCTCAAGGCCATGATTGCGCGGTTTCCGCCCGGCGTGCTGCAGTTTGAGGTCGGCATCCAGAGCTTCAATGTCGAGGTGCAGCAGCGCATCTCGCGCCGGCAGGACAACGACAGGACCGAGGCCAATCTGCGCTGGCTGCTGCAAGCGTCCCAGGCGCATTTGCACACCGACCTGATCTTTGGCCTGCCCGGCGAAACGCTGGCCAGTTTTGCCGCCGGTTTTGACCGTTTGTACGCCCTGGGGCCGCATGAAATTCAGCTCGGTATTCTGAAGCGCCTGCGCGGCACGCCGATTGCGCGCCACACCGCCGAGCACGGCATGGTCTACGACGCGGCCCCACCCTACACGGTGCAGCAAACCGGTGTGGTCGATGCGGCCACGCTGCAGCGCTTTACCCGCTTTGCGCGTTACTGGGACTTGCTGGCCAATTCGGGGCGCTTCCAGCGCAGCCTGAGCGTGTTGCTGGGCGCCGAGGGTGCCGGGCCCTCACCGTTTCATGCGTTTCTCGACTTTGCCGACTGGCTGTGGCAAACCCGCGGCGAAACCAGCGGCTTGTCGCCCGAGGCGCTGGTTGACGCGCTGTTTGACTATCTCTGCACCCGCCGCGGTCTGCCGGCGCCGACCGTGCAGCAAACGCTGCTGGCCGACTATCTGGCCAGCGGCGCGCGTGCCAGCCCGCGGGCCTTGCAGGGACTGCTGCCCAAACGCGAGGCCCCCCACAGCCCCGCCGCCAGGACGCTGGCGCAGCGCCAGGAGCGGCACGTGTCGGTGCGGCCGGCCCCGTCCTTCGATCATGGTTGAAAATACCCGCCATGCAAAACCTGACGCCCGTGCCTCTGATTTCGTCATCAAGTTCCAGGAGCAGACCATGACCACCCGCTCCCGATTCTGGGCTGATCTCTCGACGCAGGATTTTGCCCGCCTGCTCGAAAGCGGCCAGGCCGCCCAGACCATCGCCGTGCTGCCCGTCGCCGCCATTGAACAGCATGGCCCGCATCTGCCCGTGAGTGTGGACACCGTGCTGGTGGACGGTGTGGTGGCGGCGGCACTGCCGCAGCTGGCGCCGGATTTGCAGGTTCTTTTTCTGCCCACGCAAGCGGTGGGTTTCAGCCCCGAGCACGCGCGCTTTCCCGGCACGCTCACGCTCAAGGCCGAGACGGTNNAATTCGCACGGCGGCCAGGTCAGCGTGATGGACCTGGTGGCGCGTGACTTGCGGGCGCGGCTTGACATGCTGGTCTACAGCGTGAGCTGGTTCAATCTGCCGTTGCGGGATGTGCAAGGCCATGACGTCAATGTCCGCTTCAGTGCCGAGGAGCACCGCTTCGGCATCCATGCCGGCGACATTGAGACCTCGATGATGCTGGCGCTCGCTCCAGAGCGTGTGGACATGACGCAGGCCCGCCATTTCAGCTCCAGTGCGCAGGAGCGGGCGCAGCGTTTTGACATTCTGGGCAACGGCACCAGCGCCAAGCTCGGCTGGCAAATGCAGGACTACAACCCCGCCGGTGCAGTGGGCAATGCCGCCGCCGCCAGCGTCGACAAGGGGCGCGCGCTGCTGGACGCGGCGGGGCGCAGCCTGGCCCGGCTGCTGGCGGAAATTGACCAGTTGCCCCTGAGTACCCTGGTGGCGCGACCGGCGCCCGCCTCGCGCTAAGAGCGGGTTTTCAGCCGTCGGCCTGGCGAGTTTGCGCCCGGCGGCTGTTGCGCAGCATGAAAAGGTAGAGGCTCTCCACCTTGTCGCGCGCCCAGGGCGTCTTGCGCAGGAACTTCAGGCTCGACGCAATGCTGGGTTCGCTGGTGAAGCAGCGCAGCGGGATACGCTGGCCCAGCCCGGGCCAGCCGTAATGTGCCACCAGTGCCGTGACGATGGCCTCCAGCGTCAGGCCGTGCAGGGGATTGCGGGCCTGGGTGCGTGGCGCAGGAGGGGGTGAAGAGGGGTCTTGCATGCTGCGATTTTGGCACTGCCCGGGTCGCGTTGGCACGGCATGGCCGGCTACAGGCGCACGCTGCCGTCGATGCAGGTGACGCAGTCGCCGCCCACCCAGACCTGGGCCGTGGCGTCGCAGTCAATGTGAACCTGGCCGTGACGGCCCAGGCAACTGCCCTGCGTGGCCACGTAGGAGCCGGGCGCATGGCCGTCGGCGATCAGCCACTGCGCCAGACTGGCATGCAAGCTGCCGGTGACCGGGTCTTCCGGGATACCCTCCGCCGCGGCAAAGGCTCGTACTTCGAATGTCATCGCGTCGGCGGCGAACGATTCGGCGCGGCGGGTGCCGAAGGCGCGCGCTTCGCGGTTGGATCGGGCGATCAGGAGCGGGGCCGGCAACGCGGCTTCCACGCCGGCCACTCCCACTTTCAGCCCCAGATTCTTGAGCGCCAGGTGGTCGGGTTCCAGGTGCAGCACGGTCTGCGGGCTGTCCAGCAGCAGGCCCAGCCAGACCGGGCCGTTGTCCAGCAGCTGCGCGGCGATGATTTGCCCGGTCCGCAGGTCCAGGGCCGCACTCACCCGGGCCAGCAGGGCCGGGTCTGGCGCGCTGCGCTGCAGCGGCGGCGCGGCAAAGGCCAGGCGCGTGTCTGGCGTGTTTGTGCGACGAATCCGGACCAGGCCGAGCGGGCATTCCTGCACGATGGCGCCTTCGGCTCGGGGCGCGCCACCGGCCTCCAGCCAGGCGTGGCAACTGCCCAGCGTCGGGTGGCCGGCGAACGGCAGTTCATTCCGGGGCGTGAAGATGCGTACACGGTAGTCGGCCCCGGCCGCGGCACCTTGCGCGCTGGGAGGCAGCAGAAAAGTGGTTTCGGACAGTTGGGCCCAGTGCGCAAACTGCTGCATGGCGGTGTCGCTCAAGCCCGCGCCGTCCAGTACCACGGCCAGCGGGTTGCCGCGGTAGGGGGCGGCGCCGAAGACGTCCACTTGTTTGAACGGCCGGCCGTGCATCAATTGCCCATTACGCCAGCAGCAATCCCCTGGCCGGCCGCGGCCGGATCTGGGACAGGGTGCGCAACAGGGCCCGGTTGACCTCTTCACTGTTCATCTGGTGCAAGTCGCACAGCGCACGGGTGGCCTGGGTGTTGGGCGACTCCAGAGCGGCGGCCACGTCAAGGTAGGGCATGTAGGGTCCTGAATGGTCCAGGATGGCGGACGTGATGCGCTGCGACAGCGGCAGACGCGCGAGGGCGGCGTTCAGGGGCTCGCCCAGCATCAGGTCCATTTGCGACAGCAGGCCGCACAGGTAAACCTCGCGGCGCAGGTCGTCGCCGTCACCGGCGTCAAGCAGGTGATTCATCAGGTGCGCCCGCAGCGCCAGGGTGGTGCGTACCGGTTGCAGGTTCAGGTCGCCGCTGGCATGGGGCAATTGTTCCAGCAGCCAGGACCGAAGCAGCGACAGGCCCAGCACCATCAGACCTTGGCGGATCGAGTCGATGTCGGTGCGCCGCCCCAGGGCCGCCGAGTTGGCGTAGCGCAAAAAGCGATAGGCCAGGATCGGTTCTTCACTCAGGATGAGCTCGATATGCTCCACCGAATCGTCGGCATCGATGGCCTCCACCAGCCGGGTGATGGTCTGCTGGCCGGGCTGAATCTGCCGGTGCCGGTAGCCGTGCAGCACGTCTTCCATGGGCCAGCCGGCCACGCCCCAGGCGCGTTGTTCGTCCAGGCAGTGCTCGGCCAGAACCCGGCTGGCAACCGCCTCGTAAATCTGGCCGGGCAGCACGGGGCTGCTCAGGTTGGTGAGGTGTCGGGCCTGGGCTGCGTCAGTGCCGTTGTGTTTGCGCAGTGATACGCGCAAGCTGGTCAACGCCTCTTCGGCAGTCAGGGTCACCATGGTGCGCAAAAAACAGGGAGCCAGCGCGCCGCCGGGGCGTGCCCCCGGTTCGCCACGCCAGACCAGTTTCATGCCACGCTGATGCGCCTGCTGCACGCGTGGGGCCATGGCCGGATCGTGCAGCTGCGTCTCGTGCACTTCAATCCACGGGCTGTTCGCCGGGGCGTGCTCCAGAATGTCGCGCAGGAGCCGGGGGGACTGCACCGACAGCAGCAGCACCGGGGCTTGCACCGACCAGAGCTCGTCGAGTGCCTCCAGCAGGTGCAGCGCGTCGATGTGGGCGTCCACACCGACGAACAGCTGAACGCCGCAGAGCTGGCGCAACTGGCTCCAGAGGGGTTGATATCCGAGGGAGATGCTGCCGAGAATGGTGGATGCCATGACAAGGATGTTAGCTGAAGTCAGCCAATGTAATTGAACAGCGACAGTTTCTGCACTTGCGCGTAGGACTGCAGGGCCGCCTGGTAGCCGGTTTGCTGGTTCTGGAAGTCGGAAATTCCTTTGACCATGTCCAGGTCTTCGGCGCGCGAGCGATCGGCTTCGAGTTGAATGGAGCGCTTGGTCTGGTTGTCGGTAATGCGGTCGGCGCGGTTGAGCAGGTCGCCGGCCTGGCCGCGCACGGCCGACACGCGGCCCATGCCAATGTCAATGTTGTGGAGCGCCTGGCTGACCGCTTGCGTGGCAGCATTGCCGCTGACGGCGCTGCCGATGTCGCGGATGGCGTCGTCGAGCACGCTGAAGATGCTGGGACTGGGATCGATGGTGACGGTGTCGCCTGCGGCAGGTGTGCCAGTGATGGTGAGGGACAGGCCGGGCATGGCCGTCACGGCAATGCTCCCGGTCTGGGTGGACGGGTAGCTTGCCGTCAGACCAGCGAAAGGACCTGTGACATTCGGGTTTTCCGTGATGTCGTAGGTCACGGTGGTGGTGCCTGGGACTGTCGTGGTGTCTACGGTGCCGATCGTGAGGGTGTAGGTCGAACCCGTGACGAGCGAGGTGTTGGTCACCGCCACGGCGCTGGTCAGCAACTGGCGCGTGGCCGGAATGGCGCTGGTGCTGACGTTGTACGCCCCATCGCGGCTTGAGTGCAGCATGAACGCGCTGTCGCCGTCCAGGGCAAAAGGTATTGCCACTTCGCTGCTGGCGGATTGCCCTGGCAAACCGTCAAATCGATAGTCGGGCGCAGTCGCCTGCGGCCCCACGAACGGCGCCAGGGCGCTGCCCAGTGCGCTGAACAGGGGTTGTCCATTGGTGTCTTTGGTGTTGGACAAGCTCAAGATCTGGTCGCGCAGCCCCATGAGTTGCAGAGCGATTGTTTTGCGATCCAAGGCAGTTTGGGTGCCGTTGCCTGCACTCACCACCAGTTCGCGAAAGTTCTGCAGCGCA
>DIVK01000032.1 GCA_002422455.1 Rhodoferax sp. UBA6134 | reverse complement strand
TAGAGCGCAGTGCAAGCCCGGCCGGCAGTTGCTGTTGCCGGGCCCCGCGACCCTGCGGCTTTAATTTACTTCATTTCATCAAAAGATATTTCAATGCGTTGCTATTGCGTCATGCATCATGGCCAGCCTCTGGAGCTGGTGGAAAAACCGATTCCGCAGCCGCAAGGCACCGAAGTTCTCGTGCGTGTGCGGGCCTCCGGCCTGTGCCATACCGACCTGCACTTGCTGGAAGGTTATTACGACCTGGGTGGCGGTAAAAAAATGATGCTGGCGGACCGCGGGATCAAGCCGCCATTGACACTCAGCCACGAAATTTGCGGCGAGATCGTGTCCGCGGGCAGCGAGGCGGGTCCGGTCAAGGTGGGCATGCGCAGCCTGATTCACCCCTGGATTGGTTGCGGCAAATGCGCAGCGTGCCAACGCGGCGAAGAGAATATTTGCACCAACGGTCAGGCGTTGGGCGTGGTGCGTGCGGGTGGTTTTGCTGAATACGTCCTTGTGCCGCACCCCCGTTATTTGATCGACATTGAAGGTATGGACTATGCCGAGGTGGCGCCGCTGGCCTGCGCCGGCGTCACGACCTACAGCGCCATTAAAAAGTTTGGTCAGCGTATCCATGAGGGACCGGTGGTCATCATTGGCGCCGGTGGCCTGGGCCTGATGGCCATCGAGGTGCTCAAGGCCCTGGGTGCCAAGGGCGCCATCGTGGTCGATATCGATGCGGGCAAACGTGAAGCCGCGCTGGCTGCGGGTGCTCTGGCCGTGGTGGATGCCAGGGCCGCGGATGCGGCGCAGCAAATCATTCAGGCCACCGGTGGTGGCGCTCGCGCCGTGCTGGACCTGGTGGGTGCCACGCCCACCGTGACGTTGGCGATGGCCTGCTGCGCGCGCGGCGGGCACATCGTCATCTGCGGTCTGATGGGAGGGGACCTCACGCTGGCGCTGCCGACGATTCCGATGCGTCCGTTGATTATTGAGGGCAGTTATGTGGGCACGCTGGCCGAGTTGCGCGAACTGGTCGATCTGGTCAGGCGCGCAGGCATGAAAGCCATCCCGGTCACGCGCCGCCCGATGTCCGAAATCAACGATGCCATGAAGGATCTGCAGGACGGCAGGGTAATCGGCCGCACGGTCCTCATTCCCTGACATTTCACCGGAGAAAAAACCATGTATCCCGAACTCAGTCTTTACATCGACGGTCAGTTCATTCAAGGAGGTGGCCGGCGCGAACAGGACGTGCTCAATCCCGCCACCAACCTGCCGATTGGCAAATTGCCGCATGCCACCCCTGCCGATCTGGACCTGGCTTTGTCGAGCGCCCAGCGTGCTTTCGAGTCCTGGCGCAATAGCTCGCCCATGCTGCGCAGCCAGATCTTGCGCAAAGTGGGAGAACTGATGCGCGAGCGCGCACCGGTCATCGGTCGCCTCATCACGCTGGAGCAGGGCAAGCCCCTGGCCGAGGGCGTGGGCGAAGTGACCGTCTGCGCGGAACATGCCGACTGGCATGCCGAGGAGTGCCGCCGCATCTACGGCCGGGTCATTCCGGCCCGCAACAGCCGGGTGCAACAGACGGTCTTGCGCGAACCCATTGGCGTGTGCGTGGCGTTCTCGCCATGGAACTTCCCCTTCAGCCAGGCTTTTCGCAAGGTGGCGGCGGCAGTGGGCGCCGGCTGTTCAGTCATCCTCAAGGGCTCCAGTGACACGCCCCATGCGGTAGTTGCCATGGCCCAAATGTTCCACGAGGCCGGGTTGCCGCCCGGTGTGTTGAACCTGGTTTCGGGCGATTCGGGGATGATTTCGGATTACCTGATCAAGTCGCCGGTCGTGCGCAAAATATCGTTCACGGGCTCCACGCCGGTGGGGCAGCAGTTGGCCGCCCTGGCGGGCTCCCTGATGAAGCGTTGCACGATGGAGCTGGGGGGCCACGCGCCGGTGATCGTGTGTGACGATGCCGACATTGACAGCGCCGTAGAAGCGCTGGCCGGCTACAAGTTTCGCAATGCGGGGCAGGTCTGCATTTCACCCACACGCTTTTTCATCCAGGACGGGGTCTACGACCGGTTCGTGGAGCAGTTTGTGGCCAAAGCCAAGTCCCTGAAGGTGGGTGATGGCCTGGAAGCCGGCACCAGGATGGGCCCATTGGCGCAACGGCGCCGCGTCACGGCCATGGAAGATTTTGTGGAGGACGCGCGTCAGCGTGGCGCCAGCATTCTGGCGGGGGGAAGCCGCTTGCCCGGTGATGGCAACTTCTTCGCACCCACCGTGATCGCCGACTTGCCGGAAGACGCCCGCTTCATGAACGAAGAGCCCTTTGGGCCGGTGGCCGGCATCGTGCGCTTCAAGACCGTGGAGGAGGTTTTGCAGCGCGCCAACCGGTTGCCATTTGGCCTGGCGTCGTACGCCTTTACCACGTCCTGCAAGAACGCGCATACCCTCTCCCGCGGGCTTGAGGCCGGTCAGGTGTCCATCAATCACATGGGGTTGGCGATGGCCGAGGTGCCGTTTGGCGGCATCAAGGAAAGCGGCTATGGAAGCGAAGGCGGTGCAGAGACCTTCGACGGCTATCTCACCACCAAATTCGTGACCCAGTTCAATTGAACCATGTCGCTCGATCCAGAGACTTTTCCACTCCTTAAGGCAATGCTGAACAAGTCTCCCCGTTCGGACTGAGCCTGTCGAAGTCCTTCGCAAGTTGTTGACTTGCAGGGGCAGCGTTTCGACAGGCTCAACGTGAACGGACTTACTCAGCGTAGCCTTAAATCCAGCATTCAGCCTACGCCGGTGCGATTGCCTTGGGTCATCCGCTGGGCGCGCCAGATGCGCCAATTTACTTGATGCACACCTGCCGTACCATCTTGATGTCGGTCAGGCCCATCATGATTTTTTCCATGCCGTCCATCTTCAGGGTGCGCATGCCGCCCTCCACCGCAGCGGCAAAAATTTCAGCGACGCGAGCGCGTTCCTGGATGAGTTTTTTGATGCCGTCGTCGGCGATCAGCAGCTCATGCAGGCCGATGCGGCCTTTGTAGCCGGTGTTGTTGCATTTGTCGCAACCGGCGTGGCGGTAGAGCCTGATCTGGCCGTCCTGAGCATAGAGTTGACGCCAGCTTTCGAGCAGTTTTTTGGCTTCGCCGTCGTGGTCGGCTTTCCAGGCCGCCGAGTGCCTGAGCTCATCGGCATATTCGGCGACGAACAGGCGCATTTCCTCGGCATCCGGTACATAGGATTCCTTGCAGTCGCACAGCTTCTTGGCCAGCCGCTGCGCCAGAACACCCAGCAGCGCGTCGGCGAAATTGAACGGGTCCATGCCCATGTCCAGCAGACGCGTGATGGATTCGGGCGCGGAGTTGGTGTGCAGGGTCGAGAACACCAGGTGGCCGGTGAGCGAGGCTTCCACGCCCATGGCGACGGTTTCCTTGTCGCGCGATTCGCCGACCATGATGATGTCGGGGTCGGCCCGCAGGAAGGCGCGCATGATGAGCGCGAAATCAATGCCGGCCTTGCGGTTGATCTGAACCTGGCGCAGCCCCTTTTGCGTGATTTCGACCGGGTCCTCCGCCGTCCAGATTTTGGTGTCGGGCGTGTTCAGGTGCTTGAGGATGGAGTGCAGCGTGGTGGTTTTGCCGGAGCCGGTCGGGCCGCACACGTAGAACAGGCCGTAGGGCTTCTCAATGGTCCGGATGACGCGTTCCTTGTTGTGCGGGGTCAGGCCCAGCTTGTCCAGCGGAATGGGCTCTCCGGCGGCCAAAATTCGCATGACCACGTCTTCCACCCCGCCGGCCGACGGGATGGTGGCCACCCGCAGTTCGATGTCGAGCGGGCCATATTTCTTGAACTTGATCTTTCCGTCCTGCGGCTTGCGGCGCTCGGAAATGTCGAGGTCGCACATGATCTTCAGGCGGGTCACCATGGCCTGGCGAAAATGCGCGGGTACCTCGATGTAAGGCTGCAACGTGCCGTCGATGCGAAAGCGGATACCGGTTTTGAGCTTGCCCGGCATGGGCTCGATGTGAATGTCCGATGCTTTCTGATGGTAGGCGTCGATGATCACCTTGTTGACGAACTTGACCAGTTCGTTGTCGGCCGCGGCGGATTCCAGCGAATCGTCGTTGCTGCCATCATCAATGGGGGCGCCATCCATGTCGGCCAGCAGTTCGTCAATGGAGCCGCCCTCCACCGCGGCGCCGAATATTTGCGCCAGGGTGTCTGCAAACTCGGTCTGCGTCGTCACCCGGTAGGCAAAACGGTTGATGCGGGGGAACACCTGCGGCACCACCCGCGAGCCGCGCACCGCCTCCGGGTCCAGGCACATGATGACCAGCCCCTCGGGTGATTCTTCCAGCGGGATCCAGCCCTGGCCTTCAATGAACTCGCGTTTGAGTGCGCCATGCAGCATTTCCGAGCGGATGCGGCCGGGATTGAGCGCCTCATAGGGCACCCCGAAAAACTTGGCCAGTGAGTGGCCTATCTGGGCCGGCGGCACTTTGTATTGCCTCATCAGGACTTGTTCAACCGACCGGCCTTCGGCACGGGCGGTTTGCAGACATTGCTGCAGTTCGTCGGCCGCCAGCACGCCTTGCGCGACCAGGCCGTCATATCGGGTGGGCTTGCGCCGCATGCCGCCGGCCGTTTTTTGCACGCGCTGCCGAATGGCGGTGGCCAGTGTCATGCACAACTGCAAAACACCTTCGACTTCCAGTTCGCCGAAGGGTTGATCGCTTTTGTTGTTGATGACCTGCAGCACGCCTTGCAACTGGTCGTCTTCCAAAATGGGAGCTACCAGCATCTGGCGGGTGCGGTAGCCCGAACGCTTGTCGACTTCTTTCAGAAAGGTCAGGGCCGGGTGAATTTGCCTGAGCGCCGCTTCGTCGTATACGTCAGGCAGGTTGACAAGTTGCCGGCTGAAGGCCACGTAGCCGGCAATGCTTTGCGGCGTGATCGGCAACTTGAGTTCGCGGCTGCTGTTGAGGCCGGTTTTGACCTTGGAGACGATGCTCGTCCGGTCCTCATTCACGACGTAGAGGGTCAACCGATCGGCATTGAACAGTTTGCAGATGTCCTGGCTGGCATCGAGCATGATCTGCTCAAGATTTTCGGTCTCGTGAATCCGGACCGTTACCTGTTGCAGTTGTTTGTAAAAAAGTGCCTCGAACGTCATGCCGTGTTTTTCAGCCGGTAATTTCTGCGATTCGAAAAAAGGCAGTTCGGGATTCTTGTCGGGCGCCAGGGGGGGCAGCAATGCACTCATGATTCAGGCTCCTGATAGGCACGAAAACAGCGCGTGGTGTGCATTCAGGTTTGGATGAACTGCATCTGGGTTCCCGCCAACTCGATCAGGTCGCCACTTTTCAGCGCAACCGGGTCGGCCCCGATGGATACCCCATTGAGTTCGGGTTTGCCTTCGCCTTCGACGTGGTGGATGACAAAACCGCGTGGGCGGCGGGTGATCGCAGCAACGGCCACCCCGGGCTTTCCGATCGTGGTCACCACTTTGATCAGAGGCACCTCGCGCCCGACGGCGGCACCGGACAATACCTTGATTGCCGCCTGTGCCATGTCCGTCCGCCCGGTTCCCGCCGTCAGACCAGCCGGGGCTCCCGGCGGCGGTGGCGCGGTGAGCGGCGCCAACCCGCCGGAACCGGGTTTGACCACCATGGTGCGTTCAAACTCGTCGCCCGCAGCGTCGTTGACAAACCTGATCTTGTATTTGCCGATCTCCACGCTGTCCCCGTTCTGGAGCAGTTGTTTTTTGACGGCTTTGCCGTTCACGTAGGTGCCATTGGTACTGTTGAGGTCTTCCACGTAGACTTCGCGGTCGGCCACCTGCAAAGCCGCGTGCTCACCGCTCACGGCCAGATTGTCAATCACGATATCGTTGTAGGGCCGTCGGCCCAGAGTCATGCGATCCTTGGTCATCTGGACTTCCTTGATGACAACGCCGTCGATTGATACGATCATTTTCGGCATGACCGACTCCTGTTCCTGAAACTTGTTACTGGCAATTTCATGGGCTTACGGTTTCCCGAGCAATCTGGATATTAACCCGCGTTTTTCGCAGGGGGCCGCTGCCCGCGTCAGTAGCACGCTGATGTTGTCCCGCCCGCCATTTTCGTTGGCCAGGGCCACCAGCGCATCCGCCATCTGCGCCAGGGTCGATCCGTTTTGCAGGATTTCGGCAATCGCCGCGCCCTCCATCATGTCGGAAAGCCCGTCGGAGCACATCAGATAGAGGTCACCGGGCTTTACGTCATGCTCATTGAGTTCAAGCAGCACAGCCTCATCGATTCCCAGGGCCCGGGTCACCAGATTTTTGTGGGGCGATGTTGCCGCCTGCTCGGGGGACAGTAATCCGGCGTCGACTTGCTCCTGTAACAGCGAGTGGTCCCGGGTGATCTGCATCAGAGCATGATCACGCCAACGATAGCAGCGGGAATCCCCGACGTGCCCCAACAGTAGCCGGGTGCCCCGAAAAACACCTACCACCAGGGTGGTTCCCATTCCCGAATACAAGGGGTTGATGGTCGAGGCATTGAAAATGGAAACATTGGCGTTGTCCACACAAATTTCGATGGCGCGCCTGATCTGCCCGATCTGTACCTGCGGACCAGCTTGCGACAACCAGCGTGTCAGTTCCGACTTGATAAACGTGGTGGCCATGCCGCTGGCAACCTCACCTGCGTTGTATCCGCCCATGCCATCGGCCAGGACCGCCACGTGCGTGGCATTGTCAAACGCGACGGAGTCCTCATTGCTTTGACGGATTCGGCCTGGATCGGTTTGCGCGCAGAATGTGAAGTTCATAGTGTGTCCGGCTATATTTCCAGATCGATGACGGTACGCTCTGATAATACCGCCTGCAAGTCCCTGGCAAGGTGGTCCCCGTCCTGGTAGCGGGCTTCGGGCTGCTTGTTCAGTGTCAGCGCGATCAGGCGTGCCAGACGGTCCGGCAATTCCTGGCGGGCCAAGCGAATGTCGGGTGCTGTTTCGTTCGCAATTTTGTACATCAACTCCGCCATCGACGCGCCATGAAAAGGCAGCGTGCCGGTGAGCAACTGGAACAGCATGACACCCAGCGAATAAATATCCGAGCGCCCATCTACCTTGTGGCCGGCGAGCTGTTCGGGCGACATGAAGCTGGGCGTTCCCAGCACCAGTCCGGTTTTGGTCTTGCGTGCATCGGTGATGCGCGCAATGCCGAAGTCGGTAATCTTCACGGTGTCGCTCTCAAGATCGAACATGACGTTGGCTGGTTTGACGTCGCGGTGTACCACGTGCTGGCGATGCGCATAGGCAAGCGCCTGTGCCACCCGCGCCGCGATGGAGAGCACCGTGGGCACGGGCAGCAACTGGTCGGTCTTGCAGTAACGGGTCAGGTCCCTGCCTTGGAGGAACTCCATGGCGATGTACGCCAGAGCGCGGTCTTCGCCTGCATCAAAAATGGTGACGATGTTCTGGTGCTGCAAACGACCGGCCGTCTCCGCTTCGCGGAAAAAGCGGTCGCGGGCGTCCGCCAGCTCCTGGCCTTCAAATTCCTCGCCCAGGGCCATGGTCTTGATCGCGACGACGCGTCCGATGGTGGGGTCTTTGCCCAGGTACACCGCGCCCATGGCCCCCTTGCCGAGCTCCTTCTCGACGTGGTAGCGGCCCAGCCGGGCGGCTCGAGACGGATGCGGGAGCGGCGGCGTAGCGGCCTTGATATCGTGGTCACCCTGGGTGAGCCGGTCATGCGCCGCCAGGTGTTCATGGACCGCCGCCGCCTGGTTGAACTGCCGCTGCTGTTTGAAGTCAAGCGCCAGACGCTGCAAATCGTTCCGCAGGGTGCTATCCACGGGAAGGCGGCGAAAGCGCTCGAATGCCAGGTCAAGCTGGCCCTGCCCTTGCAAGGCCAGTCCCATCAGCCGGTCGGACCGGGCTGCTGAGGCTTCGTCCGCCCCGGACCGACCTGGTGCCGCTGTCTGCTGGAAGGACCGGACGCTCAGGGCCAGCTGTCCCGCCAGCAGCAAGGTGGCCGGCCAAACCAGCGGGAGCCACAGGGCTGCGCCGGACAGCAGGGCGAACTCGGTCCCCAGCAAGGCGAAGAGGAGCAGGGCCGTCACGAGTGCCGCCATGCCGGCCGACAGGCGGGGCCACACCGCCAGAAGGTAAACCCCCACCAGAAAAAAGGCCCCCAGCGCGGCCCGGCGGCCCCAGTCCGGCTGGGCTATACCGTGCCCGCGCAGGATGTTGGACACGGTGTGCGCCGTGATTTCCGCCGGTGACAGGGCAGACTGGCCGGGTACGGCAAAGTGCGGAACCGTGCCCGCCGCCGTGACGCCGATCACCACAATCTTGTCCGCGTAGCGGGTGGCCGGGATTGTTCCGTCGAGCACGTCAATCAACGAGTCCGGCACAAAGGCCGGTTGGCCATCACGTCCTTTGTAAAACCGGATCAGCATGCGGGCGGCCCCATCCGTTCTGATGCGCAGATCCCCGATACGCAATGGTTCATCCGGTTTTAGCTTGATATCGGCGACGTTCAGGTGCAGACTGCTCGCCGCCGCCAGCAGCGCCAGCGAGGGCGCTGTCTGGTCCTGCAGTAGCAGCGGCTCTTGCCGTACCACCCCATCCACGTCCGGTAACGGGTTCAGGCGCCCGATGCCGGCCGCGGCCTGCGCCAGGCTGACGATGGGTTGTTGTCCTGGTGTGAACAATGAGGGCAGGAGGACATTGCCGGCGTTTTTCAGGCTGCCGGCCAGTTGGCCGTCGGTGTCCAGCGCCGTTTGCGCCTCGGCGATCAGCCGGGTCAGCGGCTCGTGGGCAGCGCAGGGCGTGCTGGCGGCATCGCAAGCGGTGTTCAACGCATCCCTCATCTTGTGGATGAAGCGCAGGCCGCGGTCGGATTCTGGCTCAAAGAAGAAACCCGTATGCACAATAGTGGCGGCCCGGGCGGCGGCGAGCTGATCGATCAGGCGGGCATGGATGTCGCGCGGCCAGGGCCAGCGCCCGAGGCTGGCCAGGCTGCGCTCATCGATGGCAATGACGGCAATCCGCTCCGACGGCGGATGCGAAGAACGGACGCTGGCGAAGTCATAGAAGCGACGCTCCAGCGTGCCGATGACGTCCGTTGTCATATGCAGCACGAGGCCGGCGATCATGATCGCCGCGCCGAAAAACCAGGTGGTCTTCCAGAACGAAGTCGCGGCGGCTGGGGAAGGCGCAGATCTGGCCATGGGTCCCGGCCCCGGCTCAGGCCGGCCGTTGCGCGCGCCTTTTGAATGCCGTTCCCAGCACAAGAACCCCCAGGGCGCCGACAGCGCCCATGCCGTAGTGCCACACACTGGTTTGCGGCAAGCTTTCGCGCAGGGCTGGGTCGCTGTGCGCCATGGTGCCCGCAATCCATCCCAGCAGCATGCCGCCGACCGTGATGATGGCCGGGAACCGGTCCATCAGCTTGAGGACCAGCTGGCTGCCCCAGATGATGATCGGAATGCTGATCAGCAGACCGAAAATCACCAGCGGCACCTGGTGCTGGCTACCCGCACCCGTGGCCGCGCCGGCAATGGCAATGACGTTGTCGACGCTCATGACCAGGTCGGCCACGATCACGGTCTTGACCGCCGCCCACAACTTGTCACTGCCCTGGATGTCGGAGTGTCCTTCCTCCTCGGGTACCAGCAGCTTGACGCCAATCCACATCAGCAAAACCGCCCCCACCAGTTTCAGAAACGGCACCTGCAGCAGGGTCAGGGCAAAGGCGATCAGGATGACGCGCAACACAATCGCGCCGGCGGTGCCCCACAGGATGCCCTTGGCGCGCTGGTGCGCGGGCAGCTGACGGCAGGCCAGGGCGATGACCACCGCGTTGTCTCCGCCCAGCAGGATGTCGATCATGATGATCTGACCAACGGCTAACCAGAAATGGGCGGTGAGGAATTCTTCCACGGTCTTCTTTCTTTAATCAATGTCAGGGCTTCACAAACAACAAGGCCGGATTGTCCCTCAGGAAATCCGGCCTTGAAAATTTGTGGATAAGCGCGACCGGCGGCCCGGGACGGATGCCCTTACAGCATGGCCTTCAGCAACTTGGCCATTTCGGACGGATTGCGCGTGATCTTGAAGCCGCATTCCTCCATCACCGCCAGCTTGGCCTCGGCCGTGTCAGCGCCGCCCGAGATCAGGGCGCCGGCGTGGCCCATGCGTTTGCCCGCCGGTGCCGTCACGCCCGCGATGAAGCCGACAATCGGTTTTTTCATGTTGGCCTTGCACCAGCGCGCCGCCTCGGCCTCATCCGGGCCGCCGATCTCGCCGATCATGATGACGGCATCGGTGTCCGGGTCATCGTTGAAGGCTTGCATGATGTCAATGTGCTTGAGGCCGTTGATGGGGTCGCCACCGATGCCCACGGCGCTGGACTGGCCGAGACCGATCTCGGTCAGCTGCGCCACCGCTTCGTAGGTCAGCGTGCCGGAACGCGAGACCACACCGATGCGGCCCTTGCGGTGGATGTGGCCGGGCATGATGCCGATCTTGATTTCGTCCGGCGTGATCAAACCCGGGCAGTTGGGCCCCAGCAGCAGGGTTTTCTTGCCGCCAGCGGCTTCCTTGGCGCGCATTTTGTTGCGCACTTCGAGCATGTCGCGCACTGGAATGCCTTCGGTGATGCAGATCGCCAGGTCCAGATCGGCCTCCACTGCTTCCCAGATGGCGGCGGCGGCGCCGGCGGGCGGCACATAGATCACCGACACGGTCGCGCCAGTCTGGCTGGCCGCTTCCCTGACCGAGGCGTAAATCGGAATGTTGAAGATGGACTCGCCCGCCTTCTTGGGGTTCACGCCAGCGACGAAACAGTTTTTTCCGTTGGCATATTCCTGGCACTTTTCGGTGTGGAACTGACCGGTCTTGCCGGTGATGCCCTGGGTGATGACTTTGGTGTCTTTATTGATGAGGATCGACATGATGGTTTCCTTGTTGAGCCACCGTTCGGGCCAAGCCTGTCAAAGCCTTTTGACAAGCTCGGGGTGAACGGATGGAGTTAGCCCTTGACAGCAGCAACAACCTTTTGGGCCGCATCGGCCATGGTGTCGGCGCTGATGATGGGCAGGCCGCTCTCGGCCAGCATTTTCTTGCCCAGCTCTTCGTTGGTGCCTTTCATGCGCACGACCAGCGGCACATTCAGGTTGGTCGCCTTGCAGGCGGTGATGATGCCGGTGGCAATGGTGTCGCACTTCATGATGCCGCCAAAGATGTTGACCAGAATGGCCTTGACCTTGGGGTTTTTCAGCATGATCTTGAAGGCTTCCGTCACCTTCTCAGGGGTGGCGCCGCCGCCCACGTCCAGAAAGTTGGCCGGTTCGGCGCCAAACAGCTTGATGGTGTCCATGGTGGCCATGGCCAGGCCGGCGCCATTGACCAGGCAACCGATGTTGCCGTCCAGGCTGATGTAGGCCAGGTCGAACTTGCTGGCTTCGATCTCGGCCGGATCTTCTTCGTCCAGGTCGCGGTAGGCCACGATTTCCGGGTGCCGGAACAGCGCGTTGGGGTCGAAATTGAACTTGGCATCAATCGCCTTGATGGTGCCGTTGCCTTCCAGGATCATCGGGTTGATCTCGACCAGCGAGGCATCGGTGTCCATGTACACCTTGTACAGCTTTTGCAGCACGTCCACGGCCTGGGCGGTGGAGCCGGCGGGCACACCGATGCTGTCGGCCAGCATCCGGGCTTGCGCGTCGGTCAGACCGAGGGCTGGGTCAACGATTTCGGTGATGATTTTCCCGGGGCTGGAATGCGCCACTTCCTCGATGTCCATGCCGCCCTCGCTGGAGACGATCATGGCCACGCGCTGCGAGACGCGGTCGGTCACGGCCGACACGTAGTACTCTTTCCTGATGTCGGCGCCG
>DIVK01000113.1:2000-9223 GCA_002422455.1 Rhodoferax sp. UBA6134 | reverse complement strand
GGCATGAACAGCGGCACAAAGATGAGGATGATGGCCATCGAGTCCATCACGCAGCCCAGCAGCAAGAACACCGCCAGGATGGCCATCAGGACGCCCATTTTTGAGAGCCCGGAGTTTTGCACCAGTTGCAGCAACTCATCGGCCAGCCCCGACATGGAAATCAATTGCGCAAACATCATGGCCCCAAACAGCACCACGTACAGCATCACCGAGGTGTTCGCGGTCTCGACCATCACCTCGCGAAACCGCGCCCAGTTCATGCGCCGCTGGCTGATGGCAATCAGCAGCGCCACGCCGGCACCAATGCCACCTGCCTCGGTGGCGGTAAACAAGCCCAGGTAGAGGCCGCCGATGATCAGCAGGAACAGCGCCGCAAAGGGCCAGACCCCCGCCAGCGACGCCAGGCGTTCAGCCGCCGTGGATTTGGCGCCACGCGGCGCTTGCTCGGGCTTGAGCCAGGCAATCACATAAATCACCAGCATGTACATCAGTAGCCCGATCAGGCCGGGAATGACGCCGGCAATGAACAGTTCGCCAATGTTTTGCTGCGTCAAAATACCGTAGATCATCAGGATGATGGAAGGCGGAATCAAGATACCCAGGGTGCCGCCCGCTGCAATGGTGGCCGAGGCCAGGCGGTCTGAATAACCGTAACGCTTCATGCTCGGGTAGGCCACCTTGGCCATGGTGGCCGCCGTGGCAAAGCTGGAGCCGCACACCGCACTAAAACCCGCGCAAGTGACCACGGTGGCCAGCGCCAGGCCGCCACGCACCGCCCCCAAAAAGGCATTAGCGGCGCGGAACAGGTCCTCGGAGATGCCGGTGCGCGACAGCACATTGCCCATCAGGATGAACAGCGGCACCACCGCCAGCTCATAGGAAAACGCGGCTTCGGTCAGCGTCATGGGAAGCAAGGTGCGCGCGGCATCAAAGCTGTTGATGAAGCTGATGCCGGCCAGCGCCACCGTGAGCAGGGCAATGCCCAGGGGAATACGCAACAGCGCCAGCAGCAGCACCGTGGCAAGGCAAATCAGGCCGATCGTCATGATGCGGTCTCCAGGGTGTGGGTTTCGTGTTGGGGTGCTGCCGTGAACAGGGCCAGCACGGCGGCCAGGGCGGTGGTGAAACTGATGTAGATGTACATCCAGGCGCGGGGAATGGTCAGCGCCGGGCTGACCTCATTGATCTCGTAAGCTTCTTCGACGGCAAGCCCGTACTGCCAGGCCATCAGGCCCAGCACGGCGGCAATCAGCACATCGACCGCCTTGTGCCAGCCACGCCAGCTTGGGCGCAGCAGCCAGTGGTCGAGCAGGTCGATGCTCAGGTGGCCGCGGCGCGCCGTCAGCAGTGGCAGGCCGGCAAAGATGATCAGCGCCATCAGGTGCTCGGTGATGTCGTTGGCACCAAACACCGGGGTGTTGAACAGGCGCCTGCCGAGTACATCGGCAAAGGTCAAAGCGACCATGGCCGACAACAGGATGACGAGCAGCAGCGCAACGGCCTGCTCGATGATTTTGGCCATGGATTTCATGATTGCCTCAGTGCAGGAGTCTGGCCTTACTTGGCCAGGGCCTTGTACTGCTGTTCATAAAAGCTGACCATGCCGGGCACGTCCTTGACGCCAAACGAGGGGCCTTCTGCCGCCAGTTCTTTCAGCATGGTGGTGCGGATTTTGCGGATGTTGTCCAGCAGGGCGGCACTGGGCTCGGCAAACTTGTGACCGTCTGCGCGCAACTTGGCGTCAGCGGCCTTGGTTTGTTTGTCCCACTCGTTACCCCAGCGGCGGGCCAGCATCTCGCCCGACACCTTGCGGATGGCGGCCTGGTCAGCTGCCGAAAGCTTGTTGAACTTGCCTTCATTCATGACCACGAAGAAGGTGCCGTCATACAAGCCGCCAGGAATGATGGTGTGGTTTTTGAGCTTGCCATCGAGCCGGAAATTCACCACCGATTCAATGCCGTGCAGCGACGCATCAATCACGCCGCCTTCCAGCAGCTCGTAGGCCTTGGTCGCCGGGCCGGACACCGGCACCGCGCCCAGGTCTTCCAGAATGCGCTTCTGGATCGGGCCGCCCATGCGTACTTTCATGCCCTTGAGGTCATCGGGGGTGTCGATCACTTTGCTGGGGTGGTTGAACTGGCCGCCGCCCAACATGCCGGTACCCAGCATGACCACGCCCTTGAAGGCGTCGTTGGTCGACAGGTATTTTTCCCAGGTACGCCACAGCGCCACCGACGAGGCTTCGCATTTGTCGCCCATCATGGGCAGTTCGGCAAACCAGACGTGTTTGAAGCGCTCGGGCTCGTAGGTAAAGTTGCCATAGGTGATATCAGCCACGCCCTTGCGCGCCAGTTCCCAGTGCTGGGGTGGGGCGCCCACCGGTTTGGGCAAGAGCTTGATCGTGACCCGGCCCTCGGTGGCCTTGTTGACGTCAGCCATCCACGGCTGCAGGATATCCGTGACCAGAAAATGGGTGGGCGGCACCCAGCTGGACAGGGTCAGCGTGGTCTGCTGGGCTTGGGCGCTTTGGCCCAGGCCGATAGTGGCGAACAGTGTGCTGGCAAGCAGCGTTTTGATGCGGGTGCGGGTGTTCATGGGGAGTCTCCTCGTTTATGGTTGGGTAATCAGGCTTGGTGGGGGGAAAGCAGGTCCTGTGCCAGCGCAATCCAGTAGGACGCGCCCGTCACAATGTTCTGGTCATTGAAGTCGTAGGCCGGGTTGTGCACCATGCAGGCACCGGGCTCGCCGGCGCTGCCGTTGCCGATCAGCAGGTAGCAGCCGGGCACACGCTCGAGCATGAAGGCAAAGTCTTCGCTGCCGGTGAGCATGGCGCCATTCGCCACGATCTGCGCAGCCGGAAAATGCTGTTGTGCCACCGCCAGCGCGCGCGCTGTTTGCTGGCCGTCGTTGACCAGCACCGCGTAGCCGGCACGCCACGCAATCTCGGCGCGCACGCCCAGGCTTTCGGCTTGCAGTGTGATGAGTTGCTTGATGCGCCGCTCCATGTCCCGGCGCACCTGCGGGTCGAGCGCCCGCAGGCTGATCTCGAGCTGCGCGCTGGCCGGAATCACGTTGTTGGCCTGGCCGGCCCGCAGCGAACCCACCGTGACCACCGCCGGCTGCAGCGGGTCGGTGTTGCGCGAAACGATGGTCTGCAGCGCCATCACGATGGCCGCCGCCGCCACCACCGGGTCGCTGGCCTTGTGTGGCATGGCGCCATGGCCGCCGACACCGTACAGGGTGACACTGGCGTAGTCGGACGAAGCCATGAACGGCCCGCTGCGAAACACCAGCTGACCCTGCGGGTAACCCGGCATGTTGTGCATGGCAAAGATGGCATCACACGGAAAGCGCTCGAACAAGCCGTCTTCCATCATCTTCAGGGCGCCGCCGCCGCCTTCTTCGGCTGGCTGAAAAATCAGGTTCAAGGTGCCGTCAAAATGGCCTTGCTCGGCCAGTTGCCGCGCGGCGGCCAGCAGCATGGCGGTGTGCCCGTCGTGACCACAGGCGTGCATTGTGCCCGGGTGGCTGCTGCTCCAGTCCAGCCCGGTGGCCTCCACAATGGGCAAGGCATCCATGTCGGCGCGCAAGCCAATCGTGCGTGACGACGTGCCGCGCACCAGTTGCCCCACCACGCCGGTGCCGCCAATGCCGGTCGACACCTGGTAGCCCCAGTCGCGCAGCTTTTGCGCCACCAGTTCACTGGTGCGATGCTCCTGGAACGCCATTTCCGGATGACGGTGGATGTCACGCCGGAGGGCAATGAACTCTTGGGCTGCGGTGTCGCTGAGGCGTTGCAAAATCGGGCTCCTGGTAGATGAGAGGTCTCTGTTTGACCTTGGTTGGCGCAATGATAGGAGGGCTCTAAACCAAAGTCCAATGCATTTATGATCAACCATCCATGACTTTGAGGAGCAGTTTCCATGACCCTGGTTCAATTGCGCCACTTTGTGGCCCTGGCCGACGCCGGCTCCTATGTGCAGGCGGCGAAGGCGGTTTTCCTGACCCAACCCGCGCTGACGCGCAGCATCCTGAGCCTCGAAGACGAACTGGGTGGCAAGCTGTTTGACCGCCTGGGCCGGCGCATTGCGCTGACCCAGTTTGGTGCCGAAATTTTGCAACGTGCCAGCCGTTTGGTGGGCGACGCCGAGTCACTCAAACAAGCTGGCAAGTGGATGCACGAAGGCCTGGTCGGCCAGTTGCGCATTGGCTTGAGCTCGGCGCCTGGCGCCATGTACTCCACACCGCTCATGCTTTACATGGCGCAGCACCACCCCAAGCTGCATGTGCAGATTTCACGCGCCAACACCGGCGTGCTGGTGGATGCGCTGCGTGAGCAGCGGCTTGATGCGGCCATTGTGGACTTGCGCTCCATGCGCCCGGCCGCCGACCTGCTGGTGACACAGTCCTTTGAGCTGGCAGCCGGCTTCCAGGCGCGGCCGCAACACCCCTTGGTACAACTGGGGCGGCCGGTCAGCCTGGCCGAGATCATGGCCTACCCCATGGCCTCGACGCCACTGAGCGACGAGGTGGCCCGGGTGCTGATTGCGCGTTATGGCCCGGTGGCCAATCCGGACAACATGGTGACCCTGCACTGCGACGAAACCCTGAGCATCGTGGACCTGGCGCGCCAGAGCGACGTCATCCTGCTGACGGTCAACGCGGTAGCCGCAGACTTGGTCCGGCTCAATGTCAGCCCCGCCCTGAACGCCACGGGGCGCTTTGGGCTGGTCACGCTCACCCACCACCAGGAGGCGCCAGCGCTGCGCATCGTGCGCGAGCAACTGGCCGTGTGGGGTTCAGCCTGAATCAGTGCAACTCGATCAGCAGGTCCTTGGCGTTGACCGTTTCGCCGGTGCGCACATGGATGGCGTGCACCGTGCCGTCGCGCTCGGCGCTCAGCATGGTCTCCATCTTCATGGCTTCCATCGACAGCAGCGCGTCGCCCTTGGCCACCTTTTGCCCCACCTTCACCGCCACCGTCACCACCATGCCGGGCATCGGCGCGCCCACATGTTTTGGGTTGCCTTCTTCGGCCTTGGGTTTGGCTTTTACCGCGCCCAAGCCCGCCTTTTGCACCCGCACCGCGCGCGGCTGGCCGTTGAGCTCAAAAAACACCTTGATCATGCCCTCCTCGTCGACCGTGTCGGAGCGGCCGGTCTGGCGCACCACCAGGGTCTTGCCCTGGTCGATGTCGATGGCAATTTCCTCGCGGTCCAGCAGGCCGTAAAAGAAGGGCGAAGTCGGCAACAGCGACACGTCGCTGAACTGGCGGCGGTGCTCGGCGTAGTCCTTGAACACCTTGGGGTACATCAAATAAGACGCCAGGTCGGTGTCGCTGAGCTTGCGGCCCACGGCGTGTTCGGCCTCCAGGCGTTTGGCTTCCAGGTCCACAAGCGGCAAATGGTCACCGGCGCGCCCTTGCATCGGCGCTTCGCCACGCAGGACCTTGTGCTCGAGATCCTTAGGAAAGCCATCGGGCGGAAAGCCCAGTTCGCCCTTGAACAGCGAAATCACCGACTCGGGGAAAGCCACCTCGCGCGCCGGGTTGCTGACATCCTGCGGCTTCAGGTCGTTGGCGACCATGAACAGCGCCATGTCGCCGACCACCTTGGACGTCGGTGTGACCTTGACGATGTCGCCGAACAAAATGTTGACGTCAGCATAGGCCTTGGAGACTTCGGGCCAGCGGTGTTCCAGGCCCATGGCGCGGGCCTGTTCGCGCAGGTTGGTGTACTGGCCGCCGGGCATGGCGTGGTTGTAGACGTCAGAGGTGCCGCAGCGAATGTCGGCCTCGAACGGCACATAGGCGCGCCGCACCCCTTCCCAGTAGTGCGACAGCGCCTGCATGGCGGCCAGGTCCAGCCCCGGGTCGCGCGCCGAGCCGCTGAGTGCTGCGGCAATCGAGCCCAGATTCGGTTGCGAGGTCAGACCGCTCATGGCATCCAGCGCACCATCAACCGCGTCGCAACCCGCGTCAATCGCGGCCAGCACCGAGGCCGCCGAGATGCCGCTGGTGTCGTGGGTGTGGAAGTGGATCGGCAAGCCGACCTCTTGTTTCAGCACCCGCACCAACTCGAACGCAGCGCGCGGCTTGCAGACACCGGCCATGTCCTTGATGCCCAGAATATGGGCACCGGCTTTTTCCAGCTGTTTGGCCAAGGACACGTAGTATTTGAGGTCGTATTTGCTGCGTTTGGCATCGAACAGGTCGCCGGTGTAACACAGCGTGCCTTCGCACAGCGCGCCGGTCTCGATCACCGCGTCCATCGCCACCCGCATGTTGTCGACCCAGTTGAGCGAGTCGAACACGCGGAACACGTCGACACCGTTCTTGGCCGCCTGCTGGACAAAATAACGCACCACGTTGTCGGCGTAATTGGTGTACCCCACCGCGTTGCTGGCGCGCAGCAGCATCTGGAACAGGATGTTGGGCGTGGCCGCGCGCAGGCGCGCCAGGCGCTCCCACGGGTCTTCCTTCAAGAAGCGCAGCGCCACGTCAAAGGTGGCCCCGCCCCAGCATTCCATCGAGAACAGTTGCGGCAACATGCGTGCGTAATGCGGCGCCACCGCCGTCATGTCGTCGGTGCGCATGCGGGTGGCAAACAGCGACTGATGGGCGTCACGCATCGTGGTGTCGGTCAGTAGCACTTGCGGCTGCGCCTTCATCCAGTCGGCAAAACCACGGGCGCCGAGTTCCTTGAGCAAATCACGCGTGCCTTTGGGGATCGGGCTGGTCAGGTCGCAGTGCGGCTTGATCGGCAGCGCCAGCGGCAGCTTGGGCAGCGTGCGGCCTTTCATCTCGGGGTTGCCGTTGATCGCCACCTCGCCCAAAAACTTGAGCAGGCGCGTGGCACGGTCACGCCGCTTCTGGAACTTGAACAGCTCGGGCGTGGTGTCGATGAAACGCGTGGTGCACTCGCCCGAGCGAAACAGCGGGTGCGCGATGACGTTTTCGAGAAACTGCAGGTTGGTCGCCAGGCCGCGCACGCGGAATTCACGCAGCGCCCGGTCCATGCGCTGCGCCGCCTCGTCGGGCGTGTGGCCCCAGGCCGTGACCTTGACCAGCAGTGAGTCGTAATAAGGCGTGATCACCGCGCCAGCGTAGGCGGTGCCGGCGTCAAGCCGGATGCCGAAACCCGCCGCGCTGCGGTACACCGCAATACGGCCGTAGTCGGGCGTGAAGTTGTTTTCCGGGTCTTCGGTGGTGACGCGGCATTGCA
>DIVK01000113.1:0-1854 GCA_002422455.1 Rhodoferax sp. UBA6134 | reverse complement strand
TCCATGTAGGGCGCGGGTGCACGCTCGACCACTTTCTGGTTGCGCCGCTGCACCGAGCAGTCGCGCTCGAACAGGTGCACCAGGTTGCCGTGCTGGTCGCCCAGCACCTGCACCTCGACGTGGCGCGCGCGGCGCACCAGTTTTTCCAGATAGACCTCGTCGTTGCCAAAAGCCGCCAGGGCTTCGCGCTTGGCCAGCTCCATCATCGGCGCCAGGTCGGCCTCGGTTTCAATCACCCGCATGCCGCGGCCACCGCCGCCCCAGCTGGCCTTGAGCATCAGCGGATAACCCACCGTGGCTGCCATGGCCTTGGCGCCTTCGATGTCGTCGGGCAGGGCGCCCGTGGCCGGCACCACCGGCACACCGGCGGCCACAGCGACGGCGCGGGCCGCCACCTTGTTGCCCAAGGTGCGCATGACGTCGCCCTTGGGACCGATGAAGGCAATGCCGGCGGCCGCGCAGGCGTCGGCAAAGTCCGGGTTCTCCGACAGGAAACCATAACCGGGGTGAATCGCGTCGACCTGGGCTTCCTTGGCGATGCGGATGATGTCGTCAATGTCCAGGTAAGCCTGGATCGGCTTCTTGCCGGCACCGACCAGATAAGACTCGTCGGACTTGAAACGGTGCAGCGCAAAGCGGTCTTCNNTGCGGATGCCCATCTCGGAGGCGGCACGCAGCACGCGGATGGCGATTTCACTGCGGTTGGCGACCAGCAGGCTTTTGATTTTTTTCATGGCGAGTTCGAAAAATTTGTGGGTCAGACCACTCGCGTAGCGACGTGCTCTGACCCCAACTGATTAGGACGACCGCAGTGACGCAAGCTTTGTGCCTGACCGCCTTTCGGGCTGCTAGCGACCCAGGTCTTTGGCGCTGACGCCGGCAATGCCCCAGTTTTCCTTGGGCACCTCGGTAATCCAGACCCGCACGTTGGCGATGGGGGCGTCAACCGCCTCCACCAGCGCGGCGCTGACCTTTTCGATCACGGCGCGTTTTTGCGCTTCGGTGCGGCCTTCCATGAGGTAAATCTGTGCGAATGGCATGGTCTTGCTCCTGTGACTTTGAAAATCAAACGAAACGGATGCTGGTGCTGCCCATGCCCTGCACGCGCAGGGTTACGTTGTCACCGGCCTGCACCGACACCGCTTCGGTGATGCCGCCGGAGAGGATTAGCGTACCGGCCGGAATGCATTCACCGCGTTCGCCCAGGTGGTTGGCCAGGGCCGCAATGGCCGCGGCCGGGTGGCCCATGACGGCGGCACCGGCACCAAAGGCGACGGGCACGCCATTTTTTTCCAGCACGATGCCAACGGTGCGCAGGTCGGCACCCATCACCCCCATGGGCTGGCCGCCGACGACAAAACGCGCTGCCGAGGTGTTGTCGGCCACCACGCTTTTCAGGTCGAATTTGAAGTCGCGGTAACGGCTGTCAATCACCTCGATGCCGGGCATGACAAAGTCGGTGGCCGCCAGCACCGTGCCAATGTGGCAGCCGGGGCCGCGCAGCTCGGTCTTGGTGACAAAGGCGATTTCAGGCTCGACCTTGGGGTGAATCAATTCACTAAACCGGCACTCGCCGCCATCGGGCACGGCGTAGTCATCGGTCATGAAGCCGAACACCGGCGTGCTGACGCCCATTTGTTTCATCTTGGCGTGCGAGGTCAGGCCGGCCTTGAGGCCGACAATGCGCAGGCCACGGGCCAGCTTGCGCCGATGAATCTCGTCCTGAATGGCATAGGCGTCGTCCCAGTCCATGTCAGGATGGTCGTCGGTGATCTTGGGGGTGTCTTGTTGCTGCAGTTGGCAGCCTTCCAGGCGGTCAGCCAGGGCGTTGATGGTTTGTGTGTTGAGTTTCAT
>DIVK01000023.1:1913-2899 GCA_002422455.1 Rhodoferax sp. UBA6134 | reverse complement strand
CGCAGCTTGTCTTTCTTGCTCGGGCGTTTGCCTTTGATGCCGCCGCCGGCCCGGTCAACCGGTGAGCCATCCGCTGACGGCGCGGTCGCCGGGGCTGCTGGCGAGGGTTCGAACTCCTCGACGTGTTCGAGCGGCAGGTTCAAACCCTGGCGCTTCTCGATCAGGCGGAAGTGTGCCTCGTTGCCGGTGCTGACAAAGCTCACGGCCACACCACTTTCTCCGGCGCGGCCGGTGCGCCCGATGCGGTGGGTGTAGTCCACCGCCGAACGCGGCAAATCGTAATTCACCACCACCGGCAATTGCGCAATATCCAGCCCGCGCGCGGCGACGTCGGTGGCCACCACCACTTTGAGCCGCGATGCCTTGAAATCGGCCAGCACCTGGGTGCGCTTGCCCTGACTCAATTCGCCGTGGAAGGGCTCGGCGCTGATGCGCACTTTGCGCAACTTGCTGGCCACGGTCTCGGCGGCGTGTTTGGTGGCGACAAACACCAGCACCTGGCGCCAGTGGTTTTGCTGGATCAGGTGGCGCAGCAATTGGGTGCGGCGGCCCGCGTCCACGCCAATCGCCCGCTGCACGATGTCCGCCGGGCGTTGCGGCTGCGGCCGCACGTCGATGCGAACCGGGTCGCGCAGCAGCGTTTGCGCCAGGGTTTGTACAGCCGGGGGGAAGGTGGCCGAAAAAAACAGATTCTGGCGTCGCGCTGGCAGCAGCGCCAGGATGCGCCCGAGCTCTTCGGCAAAGCCCAGGTCCAACAGGCGGTCGGCTTCATCCAGTACCAGCATTGCCACGCTGTCCAAAGTGAGCGCGTTGTGGTCAATCAGGTCCAGCAAACGGCCCGGCGTGGCGACCACGACGTCGGTGCCGCCGCGCAGGCGCATCATTTGCGGATTGATGGACACGCCGCCAAACACGATGGAGATCTTCAAGGTCTGCGGCAGGTGTTGCGCCAGACTGCGAATCTCCTCGCCCACCTGCGCCGCCAG
>DIVK01000023.1:1273-1817 GCA_002422455.1 Rhodoferax sp. UBA6134 | reverse complement strand
CAGGCTTTTTGTGGGTGTGAGGGCACCCAGTTTAAGCGGCCCAACGGCATGCCGGCGCTGTGCGCGCAGCGAAACTTGCAGCGCACGGACAAGCCGGGCGGGCCGGACAGCTGCGATCCAGATCAAGTGCTGAGATAATCGTGGGTTTCCACAATCCTCAACAGGAGTTATTTCATGGCCAAAGAGTTCCGTACCGAAGCCGAGCGTCGTGCAACCCCCCGTCCCGTGCCGCCCAAGGGCGTGTGCTTCACAGCGGGTCGCGGTCAGCTGCGCAGCCTGGAGCGCGGTACCGCCACCAACAACAAGAAAAATCCCGGCAAGCGCCCCCGCAAGGGCGGCTAAGCTGGCCCATCTCGCCGATGGACGAGCAGCCGCAATGTGCCCCATGGGCTGTGCGCCCGGCGCCGGGTTATGCCGGCGACGTGTCGCCCCAACTGGCCTGCCAGTGGTGGCAGGCGGGCGAGGCGGTGCTGCTGGATATACGAACTGACGCCGAACGGGCGTGGGTCGGCTATGTGCCGGGTGCCGTTGCCCTGGCGTGGAA
>DIVK01000023.1:0-1168 GCA_002422455.1 Rhodoferax sp. UBA6134 | reverse complement strand
TGGTGCCAGGGCTGAAGCGCCACACCCGGCACGGGTTGGATGACAAAAGGACGACATGACATTTCTGGCCATCGACGTTGGCAATACCCGCCTGAAATGGGCGCTGTACCAAAGCCCCCACCCGCAGGCGCCCTTGCTGGTGCAGGGTGCCGAGTTCCTGGAAAACATCGACAAGCTGGCTGATGGTGCCTGGGCCAGCCTGCCTGCGCCCACGCACATGCTGGGCTGCATCGTAGCCGGTGACGCCGTCAAGCGCCGGGTGCAGGAGCAAATGGAGATATGGGATGTGGCGCCTCAGTGGGTGGTGTCCAGCGTGGCGGAGGCCGGGTTGACCAACGGCTATGACCACCCCGCGCGTCTGGGTGCCGACCGCTGGGTCGCCATGATCGGTGCCTGGCACCGCGTGCTGGCCCAGGGCTCCGCACGGCCAATGGTCGTCGTCATGGTGGGCACCGCCGTGACGGTGGACGCCATTGATGCTCACGGAAAGTTCCTGGGCGGGCTGATCCTGCCCGGTCACGGCATCATGCTGCGCGCGATGGAGTCGGGCACCGCCGGCTTGCACGTGCCGACCGGCGACGTGCGCGAGTTCCCCACCAATACCAGCGATGCCCTCACCAGCGGCGGCACCTACGCCATTGCCGGCGCCGTGGAGCGCATGGTGCAGCACGTGCGCACCCGCTGCGGCGCCGAGCCGAAATGCATCATGACCGGCGGCGCCGGCTGGAAGATGGCGCCCAGCATGTCAGTCAAGGTCGAGCTGGTCGACAACCTGATCTTCGACGGCCTGCTGGAGATGGCGACCTGTCGTTTTTCGGCCTGACTCAGGGCTTGAGCCAGGCCTCGGCCAGGCGCACCCAGTAGGTGGCCCCGAGCGGAATCAGCGCGTCGTTGAAGTCATAACTGGCGTTGTGCAGCAAGCAGGGGCCGCCCCCATGCCCCAGCGCCCGGTGCGCGCCGTCGCCATTCATGATGAAGCTGTAGCAGCCGGGCTTGGCCTGCAGCATGTAGGAAAAATCTTCCGCCCCCATGGTCGGCTCTTGCACCAGCACCTTGTCCGCCCCGACGATGTCCGCCATCACCTGGCGCGCGAATTCGGCTTCGTGAGCGCTGTTGATGGTGGGCGGATAGTTGCGCACAAACTCGAACTCGCAGCTGGCCTCAAAGG
>DIVK01000097.1:3458-7695 GCA_002422455.1 Rhodoferax sp. UBA6134 | reverse complement strand
GCCGATGTGCTGGACAAGCCGCGCGACGAGGCCAACATTGCCGCCGTGCGCGCCAAGGTCAACGCGCTGACGGCACGCTTCCCCGTGTACCGTTGATACTCCGTTCGGACTGAACCTGTCGAAACACTTCTGCGCTAACAACCATGAAATGCCCCTTCTGCGGCCACTCCGAAACCCAGGTCGCTGAGACCCGGGTCTCCGAGGACGGGGACTTCATCCGCAGGCGGCGCCAATGCGGCGCCTGCGACAAACGCTTCACCACCTACGAACGGCCGGACGTCAACCTCCCGGCCATCGTCAAGAAGGACGGCCGGCGCATCGAATACGAGCGCGCCAAGTTGCTGGCCTCGATGAACCTGGCACTGCGAAAGCGCCCGGTCAGCATCGAACAGGTGGACAGCGCCATTGAACGCATCGAAGAAAAACTGCTCAACCTCGGCCTGCGCGAAATCCCCTCGGCCCGACTGGGCGAACTGGTGATGCGCGAGCTCAAAAAACTTGACAAGGTAGCCTACGTGCGCTTTGCCAGCGTCTACCGCAGTTTTGAGGATATTGATGAATTCAAGACACTGGTGGATGAGGTGCGGCGATAGCAGGAAAACGCGGCACGGGTGAACGGGACCATTTTGCATTCTAAAAGTCCCCAATTCCGATGGCACAGAAACCCTGCCGCAGACCCTGCCGCCTGGAAAGCGTCTCCGGGCGGCGCCAATTTCAACCTTGTGGGGAACGTAGCGCTACAAAGGGCAATACCCCACCGTCGTCTTCACCGTGCGGGGCCGCCCCGCGCTGCTGATCACAATCAGCCGCGCATCCACCGGCGTCGCCGACTGCTGGCAAACCGTCAGGGTACCAGCCTGAAACGCGCCCGAGATGTAACTGGTCGTCCCCATCGGGGTGTAAGACACGTAGCTGACCACCGGGTTGTTCCCTGTCAGGCGAATCGGGTCGGGCAGGGTTTGCTCCCGTGACAAAAGCGTTTCGCCCGCATCCAGAGCGGCGTTGTTATTGACGTCATGGAACACAATCCAGCCCTGCTCCCAGCCGCCACTGCCGGCACAGGCGCTACCCGTGGCAGACTTGCACACGACCACCCGTGAATTGCGTTTGATCGCCTCGTTGCGAGCAAAAAACAAACTGCTGAACAAGGAATTGGCCGCCGCCGTCATCCGCATGGAATTCACCATGCCCGACAGCGCTGGCGCGGCCAGCGTCTGGAGCACCACCACGACCGCCACCACCACCATCAATTCGATCAGCGTGAAGCCCGCGCCACCAAACCGTCCATGCCTGCCCATGCCCGCCCCCTTGCAATGAGTTGCGGCCGGCATGGCACCGCCAGCCGGGCCGAAGCGTCAACCCAAGGGGTCACAGCCCGAAGACCATGGTATTTCAGACCGGCGAAGAAAGGTATCCCCCAGTTGGGGGGCGTTACTTTTTGTACCAGTAGGTGCGGCGCACTTTCTTGGGCACTGGCTTGCCTGGATCTTTGGCGCCAAATGCTGACTTCTGGTCTGCTGTGGTGCCCGACGTCGTGCCTCCTCCCGCCTGCAGATTGTCGGCGCCTCCACAGCCCATGCAGAAGTCCTTCAGCACGGTTTTGCCATCGGCGTTCTTGACAGCCACGATGCCGGACACCGCCGAGGGCGGCAAGCCGCCGCCTTCATAATTGGTTGAACCGTATTTGGCCGTAAAAGGATCCAGCGCGTAGCCCCTGGCAAGACCCAGATTGGAACAGGACGTGGCGCTTTTTTCAGTCGGCGCGTTGGTGCCGAAAAAAGTCGTTCCCTTGACGGTCAGCGGCGCATTGACGACTTTTTCACCAGCGCCCGTCAGGGTGACGTAATAACCGCTGAGGCTGCCGTCATAGGCAACGCTGGTCGCATTGAACAGGTTGCCGCTTTCGGTGATAGGTGTCGTCCTGGACGTGCTTTTACCCGTATCCGTGTCCTTGAGCAGGTAGAGCCGGTTCACCACGGCGTAGGTCGGGGTATTGCTCTTGAGCGGATGCTCGCGGTCGCCGGAGCCCAGCAGCACCGCGTCATAAGCCCCGACAGAACCGGTGCTGCCGACCGGAATCACACTGGGCGGGTAGAAAAATTTGCGCGGTGTCGTGCCGGTTGCGCATGCCCCCGTGCCGCAGCCCAGCGCCGCCAGTTGGGTCACCTGCCAATTGGCTGGCGCGGTGCCGGCGAGAGGCTCCAGATCAACCCGCCAGACATTGCCGCCCGTATCCACTGCGTACAAACGCTCGGTGTAACCATCGCTGCCCCGATCAACAAAGCCAATCTCAGCCGGAATCGACCAGTTCATGCCGGAAACCACGGCGCAGGCAACCCCTGTACTACCACACAACGCAGCGTCGGCCGTCGACGTGGCGGTGGGGGTGGCCCGCCATACCAAAGCCCCGGTTTCGGCATCCAGCATGAAAATGCCACGCCCCATGGTGTCCGTGCCCGGAGGTTCGGCGTCTTCCTCGATCGGTGTTTTACCGTCAGCCGCATAGCCGCCGGCGTAACCGGCACCAAAGACCAGCACCGGGCCGGTGTGACCCTTGACCAGGGCAATGCGCGGGCGCGACCAAGTCTGCCCCATCTCACCAAAACCGGTGTCGACAGAACTCTTGCGCCACATCACCTTGGGTGCTGTCGGATCGGTCACGTCCAGCGCATAGATGAAACGCCCGCCACGGCGCATGGACAGAAACAACCAGGCTTTTTTGATGGTGCCGTCAGCGTTGTACTGCTGGTAGGCGCCGGTGGCGCCATCCACAAAGTAATCCTTGGGCCTGGCCGCAGATTCGGTGGAGCCGGGCATCTTGAGCTCGGGGGTATTGATGCGCTGGCGGTTGAGCCTGGCGTAATGCTCGGGCAGCACCAGGCCCCACAGCTCGCCGCCGGGCGGCACAGAAACAGCGCCAGAAACGATGGCATCGGCCTGGCTGCCGTTGACGGCGCGGAACACACCGTCGTTGGCGCCGTAAAACACCACCAGCTTGTTCGGAGTACCGCCGTAATTGACCACCACCGGACGCGAATGCAGCGCATCGCCATGCACCGATGGACGCACCGTGTAGGGGCTGCCCGGGCCGAGTTCACCACAGTCGGTACCCGTACAGTTATCCTGGCCGCGCACCCATTTGATCAAGGTGTCACGCGTGCCTGTATCAGCCACCCCCAGCAAGCCGGAGGTAATGGCCGTGTTGCCGGTTGCAAAAACATTGGCGCTGGCGGTAGACAGGTTCTGATCACAAGAGGCACCACCCGGACAATAGGTATACAAGCGGCGCGGCGAACCGGGTGAGGTACTGTAAGCCGCTGTCAGGTTCTCCAGCCTGAGCTGCTGCGCCACGCCGCCTTTCTCCACCACTTCACCATCCGGCGAATCGAAACCGGCGCCCACACCTTGCGGATTTCTAACAAAAAAACCACCGGTCGAATCCGGCGCGCTGCTGGTCTTGCTGGTCCAGAAGCTGATGGCATTGGGCGAGATGAAGCCCCCTATCGAGTTCAACGCGGCTTTGGGCGGGGTGTCGTTGTCGCCCAGAATAAGGTCCGTGCCACTCAGAATGAACTGGTACTGCTTCAGATTGCCGACCCAGCGCGGGCCGGCTTTAGCGTCCGGGCGGAACATGCCCAGAAAAACCTGGTTCAGGTAAGTGCCTTGCGCATTGACGCTGACTGGCAGACTGGATGAGGCAAAAACGCTGTTGACGGCCTGAACCTCGTTCAGTATCTTTTCAAACGCAGCCACCAATGCCGCCGTGTCTTCCGTCTGGAAATAACTGCCACCACCGTACTTGGCCGCAGTTTTCAGCAGGGCCGGGTAGTCGGGTTTGCAAGTATTGGTGCCGCTGTTGTCGATAATGCCAACGGTGTAGGTGATGATGTTCTGGGCGCCATCCAGGGTACTGGAACCATCCTTCTGGTTCATCAGGCGCGCCCACTCGTCAGCCCAGTTTTCGGACCAATCGCTGGCAGCCGTGGTTGCGGGCAGTTGCGTGACACCACAGGTTTTCTTGTCCGCCCGCGCAGAGGGGTCAAATATCACGGTCTCGCTGATTTTTATTTTCTGCGCGTCGGTGGCGCCCACCTGTAACGATTTCAACCCGGTGGTGGTGTTGTCCGGCGTCGGGCTGGCACTGTCACGGGGTGTACCTGAATTGGTTAAAGAATTACCAATGAAAATGATGAAATTCTTTTGACAGCCATTGAGACGATTCTCCGCATAGTTTTTA
>DIVK01000097.1:1735-3309 GCA_002422455.1 Rhodoferax sp. UBA6134 | reverse complement strand
GCAGAGCTGCTGAAGTTGGCGCCGGTGTCGATCACGAACAGCACATTGGGCAAGTCCGTGTTGTCCTGGTTGCCGGTGTAGAGGTCGATGTCCTCGGCATGAAGGCTGGTGAACAAGCCCAGCACGGCCAGCAGCAAGCCAAGGCGCAAAACGCGGAACGTTGTCATGGTGAAACTCCTGTAGACCGGAAATGATGGAAGCTCATAAGCAGGAATCCTTGGACGGCACGCGCACCGAAATACCCTGCACCTGCGTCACGCTGACGCCCGAGTTGGTGCTGTCGCCGGTAATCTGCGCCTTCACTTCCCACAACTGTTTCAGACACTCCGTCGGCTGGGGGATTGGCTTGCCATCCTTGTCGAATTGCGTGTCTTTGCCCAGCTCACCGACACAGGGCTGATCCTCAGCCTTGCCGGTATCAAGCTCATCGGACATGACCAGGGTCTGCATGATGCATTTGTCGGGCCCGACCACCGCCGTGTAGGTCACGCCACCGGAGGAGATGTTCATGGCTGAGGTGCCGAGCGAGCCGATGACGGTCGCCGGTTGAATGACGATGGCGAGCTCCTGCTCCAGCGCCTGCTGGGCAGAGGCATTGGCTTCCGCCTGGACTTGGGTGTTGCCGGCAATGCGCAGGTTGGTGTTGCCGGCGCGCAGGGAATACACCACCAGCAAGGTCACCACCACCAGCATGATCAGGCTGACGGGCAGGGTCGCACCCTGCTGTTGACGGGAATTCATTGATCCCTCCTTGCGCTCGGATTAACCACACGGATGAGCTGGCTGAACACGTGGCGCTTGAAGGCGTCGTTGGTGGCCGCCGTCGTGCCCGCCAGGCCGAGGTTGTAGGTCTTGCTGTCCGTGTAGCCCGCAGACCGCTCGTTGTTGCGGGCCAGCAGGTGGATGCGCAAGGCGACCAGGTCAGCCCAGTCAGCCACGGCGGCGGCGTCTTTGGCATAACTGTCGGGCGCTCCGTCACCCGCGGCGGCATCGAAGCCGTAGTCGATCTGCATGTTTTCGACACCCTCGACCAAAGAGGTGGTGGTAAAACCCGCAGCCGTCAGCTCCAGGCGCTTGAGCGTCGGCACCGGCACCCCGCCGTCGTCGGAGCTCGCACAGGTACCGCTGGCCGCGACGCTGCAGGGGCTGATGTAGTAAATGTGAACCAGGTATTTGCGCAGGGGTGCGACCGTTCCATCCATCTTGATCAGATTGAAAACCGAAGTGTCCAGCGTCGTGTCGGCAGCAGCCGCCAGCACGGATTGCAGCAAGGTTTTACTGGCATTCAGTCCGGTTTGCAGATAGACCTGCCCGGCCACCGGGCTACCCGGCAAAATGTCCACGTCGGCATGACGCACCACCAGGATATCGGTGCCGGGCACATGGTTGTCGGCACTTTTGAAACTCGCAGGACAGGCCGCGAAGTTGGTGGAGAAATCGGCGGTCAGCGCGTCGTAGCCCTGCACCGCGAACGGCATGGCGGCAGACAAGTCGGCCACGGCGGTCGCGCAGGGGTCGGGCAAGGTGCCGGGGGGCGCACCGGCGCTGGACAATTCACCGTAGTAGCCCGCCAG
>DIVK01000097.1:0-1650 GCA_002422455.1 Rhodoferax sp. UBA6134 | reverse complement strand
CTGGAATGCATGAAAAGAAATGGGGTACATGGCTCAATTCAGGCTGTTTATCTGCACATTGATGCTGACGGCGCGGCGCTGGGTCTCATCGCCGTAGGAATTTTGGGCGCAGACGACCTCGGCCGGCGGTGCAAAGGTCTTGCTGCTGCCCTGCCAGGCCACGCTAACCCGGTACAGCCCGGTGAAGCCTGCAACAGCCTCGACACAGCCACGCGCGCCCAGCATGGCGCCGACGTTGCTGGTGCCGGATTTTTCGGCACTGCCCAACAAGAGACTGTGCCAGGCCGACATATCCGCAATGGCCCGGGCCTGCTGCTCGGCGGTACCGGTCGCGCAAGTCGGCGTTGAGGCATAGTCATTGCCCAGAAAAGGCGTGCCGTCGGCAGCCGTGGTGATTGCATAACAACTCGCCGCCTTGCGATTGATGTTGATGCGGCTTGCCATGTCTTCCAGCAGCACCAGCGCCTGCACGCGCTGGTAGGACTCCATCTGCGAGCGCTGGCTTTGTACCATCAGGCCGACCAGCCCGAGCAGGCCAAGCATCAGGATCACCAGCGTGACCAGAACCTCGATCAGGCTGGAGCCCTTTTGCCTTTTTCGCCCCTGCCGAAAGCGTCCAGTACAGCGACCGGATGGCGACATGGATAACCGGTTGAGTCTCATCAGCACCCCCCCAACCGGCTCTTGGGCATGCCGCTCAGGTCAAACGAAATGCAACGCGTGTGATTGGCCGAGCCGCCGCTAAACTGAAGCGCATTGACGGCGGCGCTCAAGCGGCCATTGCCCAGGTAGGTCACCGCCGTCGGCGTTGAAGAGGTACTGGCGATGGTGACCGAGGAAAAGCCGTCCTGCCGAGCCAAGACCGCCGTGCCGACCGTGACGCTCCAGCCGTTTTGCCAGCCGCCCGTGGCCTGCGTCAGCACCACACTGGTGTTGCGCTTGATGGCTTCGCTGCGCGCGGACATCGCCGCAGTGGAAAAAGCGTAAGCAGCCGACTTGACGCGCTGACCCACAATGAAATCCTTGAACGAGGGCACTCCCATACCGAGCACGATGGCCGCCAGGGCGATCACCACCATCATTTCAATCAGCGTGAAGCCCCGGTGCCTGAAATGCATGGTGCGGTCTCTTACCAGCATGCCGACACGGCACTGGCCGTTCCGGATTTGGTTTTGGTGCCGACCTGGTCAAGCGTCAGGGTCGCGCACTTGGCGTCGTTGGCAGCCTGCGCACCACTGGGTACGGCCGTGATCAGGTAGGAGGGTGGCGTGCTTGTCATGTCCGATGAAACCGTGATGCCGTAGTTGCTGGCCACGTCGGCCGGCACCGTCAGATTCAGGATGGACAAGTCGTTGGCAGTCGCGGCCGTTGCATAGCTGCGCTTGTCCAGCATGTACTGTTCCTGCTTGTTGGCGACCGAGTACATGAAGCTCTGCGCCGCCGAGCGCTTGGTCCGCACGATGTACTGCGTGTATGACGGGTAAGCCACCGCGGCCAGAATCCCGATCACTGCCACGGTGATCATGAGCTCGATCAGGGTAAAGCCACGCTGTCTGGTAATGTTCATCGGAGTTTTCTCTTTTAATTCCACTTTCATTCTGTGCCGGGATGTTATCGCCTGCCAGCCTCAGCCGACGAGTGGCAGGCACG